>CAYSGN010000151.1:3311-4857 GCA_964430615.1 uncultured Janibacter sp.
CCGCCCCAGTGCTGGTCGTGGTCGTGCGAGATCGTCTCGCACGTGGCGCCGCCCTCGAGCTCGACGTAGAGCGGGATCGACTCCTCGCGTGGCCCCACGTCCTGACCGCCCGCGCTCGGCGACTCGAAGCGGATCGCATGCCGCCCCAGAGCATTGGTGATGCACGTGACCGTGCCACCGGAGTCCTTGCACGCCAGCGCGCCCGCGGCCGTCGGCCCGCAGGTGAAGACGTCGTCCTGCTGGGAGTAGTACGACGGGGTCAGCCCGCCCATCTCGCACACGTCCGTGCCCGGCTCCTCGATCGTCCAGGAGTCGTCCACCCACACGGTCCTGATCGCGGTCGCCGCACCGGAGTCGTCCCCTTCGTCCTTTGTGGTGGACGAAGGGGAGGTCCCCTCCGGCGCAGCGGTGCCGGGTTCCGAGGCCGACGAGGACCCGGACGGCGCCGCGGACGTGGCCGTCGAGCTCTCGGAGGGCGAGGCGCTCTCCGCCGAGGACTCGCTCTCCGAAGGCGATCCGGACGTCTCCGACTCCTGCTCCGAGGCGCTCTTGGTCGGCGTCACCGTGGTCGTGACGGTCGTGGGCTCATCCGGCTCACCGGCCCCGCAGGCCGAGACACCGACCGCCACCAGCGCAGCCGCCGCGACCGTGGACATGATGCGATTCAAGGCGCTCCTCCCCCTTCGCCACGACCCCCTGCCGTGGCGTGCTGTCCCATCAGACGCGCTGGGAGCGGTGAATGCAAGGACCACGCCCGGACGTCGGTGCACCACGGCTCCGCTCCACGGCCGCCGCCGGCCCGGCGACCGGGGCGCCGGAGATACGCTGCCCACGCCATGACCCGCGCCCCGCTCCCCCACGAGTCGGTCTCCGTCGAGGCCGTCTCGGCCCTGCTCGACCTCATCGTCGCCGACGACACCTCCGGCGCGAGCATCCACCAGGCCCTCGCGTCGGCGGACCTGACCCCCGAGGCCGGCGAGCGCCTCGCCCAGCAGGCCGGCCAGGTCCGGGCCTCCTTCCGTCGCTGGCGCCGGCGTGAGCAGGAGCTCTCCGCGATCCTCTCCGGCGTGCGCGAGCTCGCCGAGCTGCGCGACGTCGACACCCTCCTCGAGCGGATCGTCGACCGCGCCCGCGGGCTGCTCGGCGCGGACGTGGCCTACCTGACCGGGCACCACGACAACGCCCTGCGCGTGCGCACCACCTCCGGGGTCGTCGCGCCGGAGCTGCGCGAGCTCGTCGTCCCCGTCGGCGTCGGCCTGGCCAGCCGGGTCGTCACCCAGCGCACGCCGCAGTGGACCTCGACCTACCGGGAGGACGACGCGATCCCCCACGACGAGGGCGTCGACGCGGCCGTGACCGCGGAGGGGCTGCAGTCCCTGCTCGGCGTCCCCCTCCTGGCCGGCACCGAGGTCCTCGGCGCGCTCTTCGCCGCCAACCGCACCACCTACGAGTTCAGCCCCGACGAGATCGCCCTGCTCGGCGCCTTCGCCGACCACGCCGCCATCGTGCTGCAGACCGCCCGGCTGCTCGAGGCCACCCAGTCCGC
>CAYSGN010000152.1:0-4783 GCA_964430615.1 uncultured Janibacter sp.
CGACGAGGCGGCGGAGTTCGGCAGCGCGGTCCTCCAGGCGCTGCGTCAGCCGCTGGAGTCCGGTCAGGTCGTCATCGCCCGCGCCCGCGAACGGGTGACCTACCCGGCCCGGGTCCAGCTCGTCCTCGCCGCCAACCCGTGCCCGTGCGGCGAGGGCCACGGCAAGGGCCTGCTCTGCACGTGCCGACCGACGCAGCGCCGGGCCTACGCGGCCCGGCTGAGCGGGCCGCTCCTGGACCGGGTGGACATCCAGGTGCAGGTGCCCAAGGTCAGCCTCGCCGACCTCAACGAGGCGCCCCCGGACTCCAGCGCGGCCGTGGCCGCCCGGGTGCTCGAGGCGCGGACGGCTCAGCAGGGGAGGTGGGAGCCGCACGGGTGGTCCCTCAACGCGCAGGTGCCCGGGCCCGTGCTGCGCCGCCGGCCCTGGCGCCTGCCCGCCGCGACGACGGCGCCGTTGGACCGGGCTCTCGAGCTGGGGCACGTGACGGTACGCGGATACGACCGCGTCCTCAGGCTCGCGTGGACCTCGGCCGACCTGCACGGTCGGGGTGCGCCGGGGCCCGAGGACGTCGGTCTGGCCCTGATGTACCGGACCCAGGGAGCGGTGGCGGCATGACGGCGCCGCGACCGGGGGCCCCCACGGCGAGTGAGCTGACCCGCGCCCACGACATGGTGGGGCAGGACGAGCGTCGGGCACGCATCGCCTGGTCCCGGGTGCTCGAGCCCCGCCGTGAGCGGCCCGGTCACGAGCTCTCCGAGCTGGAGCGGCTCGTCGGGCAGCTCGGGCACGGGCCCGCATGGCACCGGCTCGTCGACGGTGAGCTGCCGCGCTCCGAGACCGCCCGGGCCCACGTCCGCCTCGTCGACGTGGACGCCGAGCTGCACCGGGTGACGAGGGTCGGTGCCCGGGTGGTCGTCCCCGGCGACGCCGACTGGCCCGCGGCCCTCGATCAGCCCTTCGTCGGCCCCCACCTCGTCCACGTGCGCGGTCAGGGCTGCCTCGCGGACCTCACCGAGCGCGCCGTCGCGGTCGTCGGTTCGCGGGCGAGCACCGGGTACGGCGAGGCGGTGGCCAGGGACCTCGGCTCGGGGCTGGCCCGCGCCGGCTGGACGGTCGTCTCCGGGGCCGCGTACGGGATCGATGCCGCGGCCCACCAGGGGGCGCTCCTCGCCGGGGGCCCGGCCGTCGCCGTGCTCCCGTGCGGTCCGGACCGGGTCTACCCCGAGGGCAACCGCCGGCTCGTCGACGCGGTGGCCGAGTCGGGGGCCGTCATCACCGAGCTCGCGACCGGGACGGTCGCCCGACGTCATCGCTTCCTCGCCCGCAACCGGCTCATCGCGGCTCTCGCGGGGTGCTGCGTCGTCGTCGAGGCCGGCCTGCGCTCCGGCTCGCTGAACACCGCCGGGTGGGCGATCTCCCTCCACCGTCCCGTCGGTGCCGTGCCCGGGCCGATCACCCAGATGTCCTCGGCCGGGTGCAACGAGTGGATCCGTGGCCAGAAGGCCACGCTCGTCACGGACGTCGCGGAGGTGCTCGGCCTGGCCGCTCCCGTCGGCGAGGCACCGGACGAGGTCGAGGAGCTCATGGGTCCGGCCCGGCCCCTGGACGCGCTCACGCGCACCCAGCGCGGCGTCCACGACGTGCTCTCGGCGCACACCGAGCGTGGGGTGGGCGACATCGCCACCGAGCTGGTCGTGCCGGTCGAGGAGGTCATGGCCACCCTCTCGGTGCTCCAGCTCGAGGGGTGGGTCGTGCCGGGGGAGACCGGCGGGTGGCTGCGTGCGCCGCTGCCGCGCTGAGCCGGGGGCTCGTGCGACGGTAGGACCATGACCGAGCGCGAGGAGGCCCCCCCGGAGTGGGTCACGCGCGTCGTCACGGACTTCGCCGATCACCTCGTCTCCGAGCGCGACCGCTCGCCGCACACGATCCGCGCCTACCGGAGCGACGTCACCAGCGCCCTGGCCTGGTGCGCACGGGAGGGCAGCTCCGGGGCGAGCGAGGTCACCCTGGCCCAGCTGCGTGCCTGGCTGGGCGAGCTCGCCGCCTCCGGGGCCGCGCGCTCGACCCTCTCCCGTCGCTCGGCGACGTTGCGGACCTTCTTCGCCTGGGCCCATCGCACCGGTCGGGTCGAGGTGGACCCGGCGCTGCGGCTGGCCTCCCCGAAGCGGACGCGGTCTCTCCCGGACGTGCTGACGAAGGAGGGCGCCACCGAGGTCCTCGACATCGCCGCCGTCGCCGCCGACGACGAAGACCCGATCCACCTGCGCAACCGGGCCGTCCTCGAGCTGCTCTACGCGACCGGTATCCGCGTCGGGGAGCTCACCGGACTCGACGTGGACGACGTCGACCGCACGCGCCGGGTCCTCGTGGTCCTCGGCAAGGGACGCAAGGAGCGCACCGTCCCCTTCGGCGTGCCGGCCGAGGACGCGCTCGCGGCCTGGCTGGACCGCGGACGGCCGGCGCTGGCGACGGGGGAGTCCGGTCCGGCGCTCTTCCTCGGGCGTCGTGGACGTCGGGTCGATCCGCGTCAGGTGCGTCAGGTCGTGCACGAGCTGCTCGCCCACGTGCCCGACGCCCCCGACCTCGGGCCGCACGGGCTGCGTCACTCCGCGGCCACCCACCTCCTCGAGGGGGGAGCGGACCTGCGGATGGTCCAGGAGCTGCTCGGGCACGCCTCGCTCGCGACGACGCAGATCTACACCCACGTCTCCCTGGACCGTCTGCGCCGCAGCTACGAGCAGGCCCACCCCCGGGCCTGAGTCACGGCACCGGCAGGAGGACGACCCGCCGCGGACCGCCGAAGAAGGGCAGTGGGTCGGTGTAGCCGTGCCCCTGCTTGGCGCCCAGGTGCAGGCAGGTGCGTGGAGCGCAGTGGCCCGCCTCGTCACCCACCCGGCCGATCACCTGGCCGGCGCGCACCCGGTCCCCGACGCTCAGGTCGGAGTCGACCGGCTCGTAGGTGCTGCGGATACCGCTCTCGTGGCGCAGGGTGATCGTCCCCCGGCCGGCGATCCGCTTGCGGTGGGTGACCCGACCGTCGGCCACCGCCCGGACCGGCGCCCCCTCCTCGGCGCCCAGGTCGATGCCGCGGTGCCCGGGCCCCCAGCGGCTCTCGGGGGCGCGGTAAGGGGCGGCGACCCAGGGACGCTCACCGCCCCCTACCGGCCAGGACCAGCGGGGCACGGGAGTGCTCGCCGGCGCCGTGAGGGCGACCAGCAGGGTGGCGACAGCGAGCCCGCTGAGATCCATGTCCCGAGACTGCCCGGCGGGGCCGGGTCGCGGCAGGAGAGCGGCTCGGCCTGTGGACGACGTGGGCGGGCGTCCGGGGGCTGTGGATGCCTACGAGCCGGAGGACGTCAGCCGGGCCAGGCGACGGCAGCCCTCCTCGAGGACCGCGTCCTGCTTGCAGAAGGCGAAGCGCACGCGGGTCGCCATCGTCTCCCGGTCGTCGCAGAAGGCGGAGACGGGGACGGCGACCACCCCGGCCCGCTCGGGCAGCCCGAGGCACCAGGAGATCGCGTCGGTCACCCCGAGCGGCGCGACGTCGGCGACGACGAAGTAGGTGCCCTGCGGGACCGTGACGCCCAGGCCGGCGGCCCGCAGCCCCTCCACGAGGAGATCCCGCTTGCCCTGGAGGGAGACGGCCAGCTCCTCCAGCACCCCCGAGCCCATCGAGAGGGCATGGGCCACCGCCGGCTGGAAGGGCGCGCCGGAGGTGAAGGTGAGGAACTGCTTGACGGTGCGCACCGCCGTGACGAGGTCCCGGGGCCCGCTCACCCAGCCGACCTTCCACCCGGTGACCGAGAAGGACTTGCCCGCCGACCCGATCGTCAGCGTCCGCTCCCACATCCCCGGCAGCTTCGCGATCGGCACGTGCACGGCACCGTCGTAGGTCATGTGCTCGTACACCTCGTCGCTGACGACCACCGCGTCGTGGCGCCGGGCCAGCTCGGCGAGCAACGCGAGCTCCTCGCGCGTGAAGACCTTGCCCGTCGGGTTGTGCGGCGTGTTGAGCAGGACCACCCGCGTCCGCTCCGAGAAGGCGCCGGCCAGCGCCTCGGCGTCCAGGGACAGGTCCGGACGGAGCGGGACCACCCGCCGGACCCCGCCGGCCAGGGCGATCGCCGCGGCGTAGCTGTCGTAGTACGGCTCGATGACGACGACCTCGTCACCCGCCTCGACGAGGGCGAGCAGGGCGCTGGCGATGGCCTCGGTGGCGCCCGTCGTCACGAGCACCTCCCCGTCGGGGTCGACGGCGAGACCGTAGCGCTGCTGCTGGTGGCGGGCGACCGCCTCGCGCAGCGGCGCGATCCCGGGGCCGGGCGGGTACTGGTTGTGCCCCTCGCCGATCGCCCGGCGGGCCGCCTCGAGCACCTCGGCCGGACCGTCGGTGTCCGGGAAGCCCTGCCCGAGGTTGACCGCGTCGTGCTGCGCGGCCAGCGCGGTCATCCGCGCGAAGATCGTCTCCCCGAAGGGACGCATCCGGCTCACGAGGGGCTCGCTCATGACCCGACCCTAGGGCAGGTGCCGGATTTCTCCCTTCGCCCCGGGCCCGCGTAAGATGACGCGCACGCCCAGTGTGTCTGGGTGAATTCGCGTGTCCCTCGACCGGGTGACGAGATCGTCCTCCGAATCCGGGGTCCACCACGGCAGTCCCGATCCACGGATCGGGTGGGGTGGACCGGGACACCAGGCCAACAACTGACAACGAAAAATCAAGGAGGACCTCGGCATGGCCGTCGTCACCATGCGCCAGCTCCTGGAGAGCGGCGTCCACTTCGG
>CAYSGN010000153.1:0-4707 GCA_964430615.1 uncultured Janibacter sp.
GCGAGCGCATCGGCGCGGTCAAGCTCGGCCAGACCCAGGGCGAGCCCTTCCTCGGCCGCGACATGGGCCACCAGCGCGACTACTCCGAGGAGATCGCCAAGGTCGTCGACGAGGAGGTGCGCCGCTTCATCGAGGACGCCCACGACGAGGCCTGGCACGCGCTCAACGACAACCGCGACATCCTCGACAACCTCGTCCTCGAGCTGCTCGAGCACGAGACGCTCAACGCCAAGGAGCTCGCCGAGGTCTTCGCCGAGGTGCGCAAGCGCCCGGCCCGCCCGACCTGGCTCAGCAGCGAGCACCGCCACCTCTCCGACATCCCGCCGGTGCTGACGCCGGCGGAGGAGAAGGCCCTGCGCGAGCGCGGGGAGAGCCGTCAGGGGGACCACCAGGTCGCCGACGCGATCGACCGGGCCGCCCAGGACGGCGCGACCGTCGTCCCGGAGGAGAACCCGGCGAGCGAGGTCCGAGAGGTGCCTCCGAGCGAGTCGGTCGACCCCGACGGACGGCACTGACCCCGTGCTCCGGGACCACGGGGGCCAGGAGGTGGCCGGCGCCGACGCGGCCGCCGACGTCGACCTGCCCCGCATCGAGGCCGCCGTCCGGGAGATCCTCACGGCGGTGGGGGAGGACCCCGAGCGCGAGGGGCTGAGCGACACCCCGGCGCGGGTCGCGCGGGCCTATGCGGAGATGTTCTCCGGACTGCGCACCGACCCGGCGCAGATCCTCGAGACGACCTTCGCGCTCGACCACGACGAGCTGGTCATCGTGCGCGACATCGAGCTGTACTCGACGTGCGAGCACCACCTCGTGCCCTTCCACGGGGTGGCCCACGTCGGCTACCTGCCCGGCGCCTCGGGCAAGGTCACCGGCCTCTCGAAGGTCGCCCGGCTCGTCGACGCCTACGCCAAGCGCCCGCAGGTGCAGGAGCGGCTGACCCGGCAGATCGCGGACGCGCTCGTGCGTCACCTCGACGTCGCCGGGGTCATCGTCGTCATCGAGGCCGAGCACCTGTGCATGTCGATGCGGGGGGTGCGCAAGCCCGGCGCCCGCACGATCACCTCGACCGTGCGCGGCCAGCTGCGCGATGCGACGACCCGCGCGGAGGCGATGGCACTGCTCACCGGGGCCGCCCGGTGAGCCACCCCCTCGTCGCCCGGCTCACGGCGGGCCGTACCCGTCCCGGCCCGGTCGTCATGGGCGTCGTCAACGTCACGCCGGACTCCTTCAGCGACGGTGGGCGCTGGCTCGACCCGGACGCCGCGCTGGCCCACGGGCGCGAGCTCGTCGCCGCGGGCGCCACGATCGTCGACGTCGGCGGCGAGTCCACCCGTCCTGGCGCCGAGCGCCCGGACGAGGAGGAGGAGCTGCGGCGGGTCCTGCCGGTCGTGCGGGCCCTCGCCGACGACGGGGTGACCGTCTCCGTCGACACGATGCGCGCCTCGGTGGCCGAGGCGGCGCTGGAGGCCGGCGCCGGGATCGTCAACGACGTCAGCGGTGGGCTGGCGGACCCGCGGATGCCGGCCCTCGTCGTGGCCAGCGGCGCCCCCTTCGTCGTCATGCACTGGCGGGGCCACTCCACGGACATGTACGGCCCGGCGCACTACGAGGACGTCGTCGCCGACGTCTCCCGGGAGCTCGAAGGGCGGGTCGCCACCCTGCTCGAGGCGGGAGCCACCCGCGAGCAGCTCGTGCTCGACCCGGGGATCGGCTTCGCGAAGACTGCCGAGCACAACTGGGAGCTGCTCGCCGGTCTCGAGCACGTCGTGGGGCTCGGCATGCCGGTGCTGCTCGGGACCTCGCGCAAGGGCTTCCTCGGCAAGGTCGGCCGGGAGCCGGGCAACGAGCGGGCCCTGGACGAGCGGGACGTGGCCACGGCCGTGACGAGCGTGCACGCCGCCCGCGCCGGCGTGTGGTGCGTGCGCGTGCACGACGTGTCGGCCACCGTGGACGCGCTGGACGTCGCCGCGGCGCTGGGGGAGGTCCCGGCGCTGCCCGCTGCCGGTGGGGCGGCATGAGGACGGCGACCGACCGGATCAGCCTGCTCGGGGTACGGGCCCGTGGCCATCACGGCGTGCTGGCGGAGGAGAAGCGGGACGGGCAGGAGTTCGTCGTCGACGTCGTGCTGCACCTCGACCTCGAGGCGGCCGGCACGAGCGACGACCTGACGCGGACGGTCAACTACGCGGAGGTCGGGGCGGACGTCGTCGCCCGGGTGGAGGGCCCCTCGCTCGACCTCATCGAGAGCCTCGCCGAGCAGATCGCCGGCGACGCCCTCGCCCGCCCCGGTGTGCGCGCGGTCGAGGTGACCGTGCACAAGCCGCAGGCGCCGGTCGGGGTGCCCTTCGGCGACGTCGCGGTGACGATCACCCGCACCCGTGCGGTAGAGGTCGTCGTCGCCCTCGGCGCCAACCTCGGCGACCCGGTCGCCACGCTCGAGGCGGCCGTCGCCCGGCTCGGGGAGGTCGTCGACGACGTGCGGCGGGCCCCCTTCGTCACGACGGACCCGGTCGGGCCGCCGGACCAGCCGCGCTACACGAACACCGTCGTCGTCGGGACCACCGCGCTCGGCCCGGAGGAGCTGCTCGCGGCGCTGCACGCCGTGGAGGCCCGGCACGGACGGGTGCGCGACGTGCGCTGGGGCGCGCGCACGCTCGACCTCGACCTCGTCCAGTACGGCGACCCGACGCGGGGGACGGACGTCGTCTCCGGGCGCCCGGAGCTGCTGCTGCCGCACCCGCGGGCGCACGAGCGTGCCTTCGTGCTGCACCCGTGGTCCCGGGTGGCGCCGGATGCGGTGCTGCGCGTCGACGACGGGCTCCGGCCGGTGGCCGAGCTGCTGGCGGGCCTGGACACGAGCGATCTGGAGGAGCTGGGGTGCTGAGGCACGGGTTGCGGATCACGACGGTGCTGATCACCGCCGCCGCTGTCACGCTGCTCAGCTGGTCGGCCGGGCGCTGGTGGGTCGCCTCGGGGAACGCGCCGGTGCGGGTGGAGTGGCTCGTCGGCGTGCTGCTCATCGCGATGGCGCTCGTCGTCCTGTGGGCCGGGCGCCGGATGTGGCGGATGCGCCGCGGTCTCGGGCACGTCGAGCCGCTCGTGGCCGCCCGGCTGCTCGGGCTGGCGCAGGCGAGCGCGCTGACCGGGGCGATCACCGGCGGGATCTACCTCGGCCTGGCGATCGTGCTCGTGCCCGACATCGGCTTCGCCGGGCGGGGGATGATGGCCGCCCAGCTCGGCTTCGCGGCCCTCGGCGCCGCCCTCATCGCCGTGGCCGGCCTCGTCGTCCAGCACTGGTGCCGGATCGAGCGCAAGGACGAGGACGAGGACGGGAAGGCCGAGGAGTAGACCGCCCGGGCTGTCATCTCCCTAGGGGGATGTGCAGGGAGGTGCGGATCTCCCTAGGGGGATGTGCGCTCAGACGCGCTTGGCCCAGACGACCCAGTTGCCGGCGTAGTGGCCGTCCTGGAAGCTGGTCTGCGGGTCGCAGGTGATCAGGCGCAGCACCGGGTCGGGGTTGTCGTGGTCCCAGATCGAGTCGTCGTCGGGCACGCCCTTCTTGCTGGCGGCCTCGGAGCGGGTGATCTCGAACTTCACCGTGTCGCCCGAGCTGTAGTCGACCGTGACGATGTCGCCGATGTTGACCTGCGGCAGGTTCCAGAAGACATCCGGGTTGCTGCCGTGGTTGATGTGGCCGACGAGGATGCTCGCGCCCTGGTAGCCGGGCATCGGCCACCCGGGCTCGGCGTACCACCCCGCGGTGCCGAAGGGGGGAGCCAGCACGTTCTCGGAGTCGAGCTCGGTCGCCTGGAGGGAGGCGTCGACGATCTCCTTGCCGCCGGAGGTCACGACGACCCGGGTCGGGCTGCCCTGCGGGGTGCCGCTCGTCGTGCCCTCCTCGGCCGAGGAGGAGCTGGAGGAGGGGCTATCCGAGGTGCTCGAGGAGGAGCTCGTCGCGGTCTTCGTGGTGGACTCCTCGTCCTTCTTCGTCGCCTTCGTCGAGGTGGACGAGGACGATGAGGTGCTCGAGCTGCTGCTCTGGTCACCGGAGCTCGTGGACGAGCTGGAGGAGGACGAGATCTCGCTCGGCGGGACGTAGGAGCCGGGGGAGACCGCCATCTCGGGGTCGTCGCGCTGGCTCCACCAGAAGCCTCCCGCGACGATGCCGGCGAGGATGAGGACCAAGGATGCCGCCAGCAGCATCTTGGAGCGTCGGTCGAAGCGCGGCTTGCCCCGCTCGCGGCGAGTGGGCGGTGTGGTCACGTGGTCCTCCCTGCAGTCCACACGATGTCCTCGTGCGGCGTCCTTGCGCTGAACGCGTGGACGTCGGTCATGGTTCCCCGGCACAACGATACGGGCCGCCGGTCGGGATCGGATCCCGGCCGGCGGCCCGCACCTGGAGTTGCTGTCAGCTCAGCGAGAGACGGCTCAGAGCTGCTCGGCGCGACGACGCGCGGCGAAGACCGCACCCGCCCCGGCACCGATGAGCAGCAGGCCACCCAGACCGAGCGCGGTGTTGGTCGCGCCCTCGTCCTTCATGGAGCCACCGTCGGTCTGCACGACGTCCGGCACCTCCGGCTGGCCCTGGTCGTCGCCGCCCTGGTCCTGACCCTGGTCGTCACCGTCGCCGGCGTCGTCACCACCCTGGTCCTGACCCTGGTCGTCACCGTCGCCGGCGTCGTCACCACCCTGGTCCTGGCCCTGGTC
>CAYSGN010000154.1:0-4687 GCA_964430615.1 uncultured Janibacter sp.
TAACCCGGAGGTCGCAGGTTCAAATCCTGCCCCCGCTACCACCACGAAGGGCCCTCTGATCATCTGATCGGAGGGCCCTTTCGCGTGCCGGGTCACGGCGTGGCGGGCCGCCAGCCGAAGTGCCGGCGCAGGGTCCGGTTCCAGCGGTTCGCCGGCAGCGCCGGGTCGAGCAGGGCCAGGCCGGCGCAGTACTTGCTCAGCGAGATCGGCCGGTGCCCGAGGCGCCAGAGGATGGCATCCACCCGTCCTGCCGTCCCCACGGTCTTGGACTCGACGAGCACGAGCCGCTGCGGGCCGTCCCGGCGGCCCCCTTCGCCCCGGAAGGACAGGTCGACGTCACAGGTCATCCGGCTGCGGCTGTGCAGGTCGACCACGGTCGTGCGGTGGTAGCGGGTGACGAGGGAGGTCCGCAGCCGTCCGGCCAGCGTCGGGCTGCCGATGGCGGACCCGATGACCTCGCGTGCCGCATCGTCCAGGTCGTACCGGTCCGCGACCTCCCAGGGGTGCCGGTCCTTGACGGTCTCACCGCGTCCCCCTTCGCTCTTGACCTCCAGCGCGCACAGACCCGAGTCGAGGTAGGTGCGGGTCCGCACCTTCCAGCGGTGCCGTCGGCCCCGGGCGTGGGCGTGGTGCCCGAGGAGGTCCGGGGTGTCGAAGTACACCGACTCGTAGTCGAAGCGACGGAGCCCGGCGATCTCGAGCACGGCGAGGGTGCCGTCCAGCTCACGGGTCAGCGCGAGGAAGTCCGTGGCCGGCACGAGGTACTTCCGGTCGGTCCGGGTCTGCAGGTCCGCGGACTCGGTCACCTCCTCGAGGTCCAGCGTGGGCATGACCTCGACGGCCCGGTCCACGGCCTCCTGCGCGGTCAGCGGGCTCATCGCTGGCCCGCCAGGCTCGGCCAGGCGACCGCCGGCTGCGCGCCCACCGTGGGCGTCTCCGTCTCGGTCTGCGCCTGCGGACGGGTGCGGAAGCGGGCGTCGACGACCGTCACGTCCCGGACGAAGTCGATCTCCTGGACGATGAGGTGCTTGACGTCCACGTCCAGACGCTCCTCGATCATCGCGCGCAGCTCGGACTCGACCGGCACGGCGCGGTCCATGGTGAGCAGCTGGCGGCGAGCCCGGGGGAGCACCTGCGGGTGGTCGACGACGAGCATCGCGACGACGATGAGCGCGGACAGGGCGGGCGCGACCCAGGCCGGGCCCGGGTGCAGCCCGGCCAGCAGCCCCAGCGCCAGCGCCACGAAGTAGTAGGCGATCTCCTCCTGGGTGATCTGGTCCGAGCGCAGCCGGATGATCGAGAGCACGCCGAAGAGGCCCAGGCCGAGTCCGGCGCCGACCGATCCGGAGGCGAGCATGAGCGTGACCGCGAGCACCCCGACGTTGAGCGCGACGTAGGCCAGCACGAGGTCGCGGCGCTGGTGACGGCGGAAGTAGGCCGAGACCACCACGGCGACGGCGAGCAGGTCCACCACGAGCGGCAGTGCGAAGTTCGACATGTCGTTTCCCTCTTTCGGATTGGCTGTTGGGGACGAGCCTGTGACGACAAGATGACGCGGTGGTGAGGCGTGGATGAGGGAGTGCTCATCTGCACATCCCGTGGGCGGCATGCGAGCGCAAATGCCCTGGTATACAAGGGAACGAGCGATGCCCCCGGGTGACGACGCCACGACACCGGCTCCGGGGCTGTTGATGAGGGGGAACAACTCGTGAGCACCACCGACCCGTCCGCGTACACCGCAGCGGACCTCCAGGACCCGACGATCGACGGCGCGACGCTGGCCCGGGTGGCGGCGGACCGGCCGGACCTACGCGACGCCGTCCTCGAGCACCCCGGCTGCTACCCGGAGCTGGCGACGTGGGTGCGCCAGCAGCAGGCGGCGTCCGTCCCGCCCCCGCCGTCGGGCACGGGGGGCCGGCCGGCGGCCGGAGCGACCCCGGCGGCCGGTGGGGCGGCGGCGACCGGTGGGGCCCCGGCGACCGGCGGGGCGGCGACCGGCGGGGCGACGACCGGCGGGGCGACGCCGGCGCCAGGTGGGCAGGACGAGCTGCTGCACCAGATGTCCTCCGGCGCACGGCAGTTCGCCAGCGGCGCGAAGGGCTTCTTCGACGAGGTCGTGGCCCCCGCCGCCACCCGGGCCGTGGGCGGGCAGGGCGCGTCAGGCGAAGGGAGCGGGCGCGGGCACACCATGCCCGCGTGGGCCACCATCGCCCTCTACGTGAGCCCGGTCCTGGCCGTCCTCGCCCTGCTGAGCCTCTTCCTCCCGGCACTGACGACCCTCTTCGGGATCTCGGTCAACTTCTTCGACGGCCCCGACGGGGTCATCATGCTGCTGCTCTTCCTGCTCGTCGTCGGCTGCTCGGGTGCGGCGATCGTCGTCCGGCACAAAATCATGCGGATCGTGGCCGCGGTCGCCGGTCTCCTCGCCGGCCTGGTCGGGTTCGTCGACGCCTTCGCCACGGCGGTGAACGCAGCCGGCGAGTCCACGGTGTCCGTCGGGTTCGGGACCGCGCTGCTGGGGCTCACCTCCTTCGGGCTGCTGGCGGTCTCCGCCCTGGTGCTCGTGGGTGCGTTCCTGGCGAAGGGGGAGTAGCCCCGGCCGTTGCCGGGACGGCCGCCGGCCCGCGGGAGAGCGCCCACCATCACGGCCTGCGAATTCGCCCCTGCGGCACCGGACGCGGCACAATGGAAGATTGTGAGCGCGAACTCTGGGAAGCACCATGTCGTCATCATCGGTTCCGGATTCGGGGGACTCTTCGCAGCCAAGGAGCTGGGCAACGAGGACGTCGACGTCACCCTGATCTCCCGGACGAGTCACCACCTCTTCCAGCCGCTGCTGTACCAGGTGGCCACCGGCATCCTGTCCGAGGGCGACATCGCCCCCACGACCCGGGACATCCTCCAGCGCGAGCGCAACGTGCGCGTCATCCTCGGCGACGTTCAGGACATCGACCTCGAGGCCCGGACGGTCACGTCCGAATCGCTCAACCAGCACACGGTCACCCACTACGACAGCCTGATCGTCGCGGCGGGCGCCGGCCAGTCCTACTTCGGCAACAACCACTTCTCGCGCTTCGCCCCGGGCATGAAGAGCATCGACGACGCCCTCGAGCTGCGCGGCCGCATCTTCGGCTCCTTCGAGCTGGCCGAGACCTCGCAGGACCCGGAGCAGCGCCGCAAGCTGCTCACCTTCGTCGTCGTCGGCGCCGGGCCCACCGGTGTCGAGATGGCCGGCCAGATCGCCGAGCTCGCCCAGCGGACGCTCGCCGACGAATTCCGTCAGATCCACCCCGGCGAGGAGGCCCGCGTCATCCTCCTCGACGCCGCGCCCAAGGTGCTCGGCACCTTCGGTGACCGGCTGAGCGACAAGGCCCGCAAGAGCCTCCAGGCCCAGGGCGTCGAGGTCCAGCTCGACGCGATGGTCGTGGACCTCGACCAGTACAAGATCGAGGTCAAGGACCCCGACGGCAGCCACCGGACCATCGAGACGATGACGAAGGTGTGGGCCGCGGGTGTCGCGGGCTCGCCGCTCGGCAAGATGGTCGCCGACCAGGCGGGTGCCGAGGTCGACCGGGCCGGTCGGGTGCACGTCGAGGACAACCTCACCGTCAAGAACCACCCCGAGGTCTTCCTCATCGGCGACATGATCAACCTCAAGGGCTACCCGGGGGTCGCGCAGCTGGCGATCCAGGGTGGTCGCTACGCCGCGAAGACGATCCTGCGCCGGCAGAAGGGTGAGGCCGAGCCGGGCCCCTTCAAGTACGTCGACAAGGGCTCGATGGCCACGATCTCGAAGTACTCCGCCGTGGCGAGCATCGGCCGGATCAACTTCGCCGGCTTCTTCGCCTGGCTCGCGTGGCTGGCCGTCCACCTCATGGCGATGGTGGGCTTCAAGAACCGCATCTCCACCCTGCTCAACTGGATCATCACCTTCGTAGGGGACAACCGCAACGAGCGGGTCTCGACCTTCCAGCAGGTCTTCGCGCGCACCGCGATGGAGGACCTCGGGCCGAGCGCCTACCCGGACCTGAGCGAGCGCCAGCGGGCCCTGCAGGAGGAGCGCGCGCGCGACGCGTCGTAGGGTCGAGGGCATGCCGCTCGACTTCCAGTACGAGGACCACACCCTCGCCAACGGCCTGCGCGTCATCGTCCAGCCGGACCCGACGACGCCCACGGTGACCGTCAACCTGTGGGTCGGGGTCGGCTCACGGCACGAGGAGGCGGGGCGGACCGGCTTCGCCCACCTCTTCGAGCACCTGATGTTCCAGGGCAGCGAGCACGTGGCCAACGGCGAGCACTTCCAGGCGCTCATGGGGGTGGGCGGCCGCCTCAACGCGACGACGTGGTTCGACCGCACGAACTACTTCGAGACCATCCCCTCCGGCGCGCTGGAGCTCGCGCTCTGGCTCGAGGCCGACCGGCACGCCAACCTCCTCGCGGCGGTGAACCAGGAGAACCTGGACAACCAGCGTGACGTGGTCAAGGAGGAGAAGCGTCAGCGCTACGACAACCAGCCCTACGGCGAGGCGCTGACCAACGTCTACGCCACGGTCTTCCCCGAGGGGCATCCCTACCACCACCCGACGATCGGGTCGATGGCCGACCTCGACGCGGCCTCGGTGGAGGACGTGCACGCCTTCTTCCGGCGTCACTACGCGCCGGACAACACCGTCCTGGCCATCGTCGG
>CAYSGN010000155.1:0-4567 GCA_964430615.1 uncultured Janibacter sp.
GGAAGACGTCGATGACCGCGATGACGATCGAGAGGGAGAGCACCCGACCGAAGCCGAGGAAGTCCATGACGTCGAAGGCCTGGCTGGAGTCCTCACCGATGATCGAGGTGGCGAACTCGTTCAGCGAGTCGAAGACGCCCATGGCCGACATCAGCGCCCACAGCACGGCGGTCATGACGACGAGCGCGATGCCCATGGCGACGGAGACGAGGAAGCCGACCTTCATCACCGAGAAGGGGTCCACACGCGAGACCATGAGCTTGACGCGTCGACCGGTCCTCGGGACGGGTCTGCTCGCGCCGGCGGCCGCGACCTTCTGGGGTCGGGTCGTCTGGGTGCCACCGGCCTTGGGTCGCACGGCGGTGTCTCCTGTCGAGCTCACTCCTGGTCACCTCCGGGGGCGTCCCCCTGCTGAGTGTCATTCGACGACGTCGCGCCGTCCTCGGCATCAGACGGTACATCGTCACCCTGGTCGTCCTCGTCATCGCCGCGGTCGACATTGCGTGCCACGGCGACGATCTGGTCGCCCTTGCGGGGCGTCGCGAAGCTGACACCCATCGTGTTGCGACCGGTCCGGTGCACCTCGGTGACCGCCGAGCGCACGATGTTGCCCTTCTCCATGACGACCATGACCTCGTCGTCCTCGTCGACGATGAGCGCGCCGACGAGCTGGCCTCCCTTGCCGGAGTTGGCGGCGGTGACGCCGTAGATGCCACGACCCTTGGCCGACCACTCCGAGGCGGCCGTCCGCTTGGCGACGCCGTTCTCGAAGACGACGAAGACGTCGGGGTCGGTGCCGGCGGGCACGACGTTGAGGGCGAGGAGGGAGTCCCCGTCCCGGAACTTCATCCCGGTGACCCCGCTCGTGGAGCGGCCCATCGGGCGGATGATCTCGTCGGTGGCGTGGAAGCGGGTCGACTTGGCCTGACGGGAGACGAGCAGCAGGTCGTCCTCGGCGTCGACGAGGCCGGCGCCGATGAGCTCGTCACCCTCCCGCAGCTTGATGGCGATGAGGCCGCCGGTGCGCGGGGAGTCGTACTCGCTCAGCCGGGTCTTCTTCACCAGCCCGTGCTTCGTCGCCAGGACGAGATAGGGAGCCACCTCGTAGTCCGGGATGGCGTAGACGGCGGCGATCTCCTCGTCCGGCTGGAAGGCCAGCAGGTTCGCGACGTGC
Organism: uncultured Janibacter sp.; assembly: GCA_964430615.1. Classification (GTDB taxonomy): domain Bacteria; phylum Actinomycetota; class Actinomycetes; order Actinomycetales; family Dermatophilaceae; genus Janibacter. Next base: position 1,175 of record CAYSGN010000155.1, read on the forward strand.
TGCCCCTTGCCGTCACGGGCGGCCTCGGGCAGCTCGTAGGCCTTGACCCGGTACACCCGGCCGTGGTTGGTGAAGAACAGCAGCCAGTGGTGGGAGGTGGTCGTGAAGAAGTTGCGCACGACGTCCTCACCCCGGAGGGAGGCTCCGCGCACCCCCTTGCCGCCGCGCTTCTGCGCGCGGTACTCGTCGACCCGGGTGCGCTTGGCGTAGCCACCCCGGGTGATCGTGACGACGACGTCCTCCTCGGGGATGAGGTCCTCGATCGCGACGTCGCCCTCGTAGGGCAAAATCCGGGTGCGCCGGTCGTCGCCGTAGCGCTCGACGATCTCGGCGAGCTCGTCCTTGACGATCTGCCGCTGCCGCTCGGGCTTGGCCAGGATGTCCTTGTAGTCGAGGATCCGGGCCTCGATCTCGTCGTGCTCGTCGATGATCTTCTGCCGCTCCAGGGCGGCGAGACGCCGCAGCTGGAGGTTGAGGATCGCCATCGCCTGCACCTCGTCGACGTCGAGGAGCTGGATCAGCCCGTCCCGGGCCTCCTCGACGGTGGGGGAGCGACGGATGAGCGCGATGACCTCGTCGAGCAGGTCGAGGGCCTTGAGGTAGCCACGCAGGATGTGGATCGCTGCCTCGTCCTTGCGCAGCCGGAACTCGGTGCGCCGCACGATGACGTCGATCTGGTGCTCCACCCAGTGCCGGATGAAGGCCGACACCGGCAGCGTGCGCGGGACGCCGTCGACGAGGGCGAGCATGTTCGCCCCGAAGGTCGTCTGCAGCTGGGTGTGCTTGTAGAGGTTGTTGAGCACCACCTTGGCCACCGCATCCCGCTTGAGGACGATGACCAGGCGCTGACCGGTGCGACCGGAGGTCTCGTCGCGCAGGTCGGCGATGCCGGAGATGCGCCCCTCCTTGGTCATCTGCGCGATCTTCTGCGCGAGCGTGTCCGGGTTGACCTGGTAGGGCAGCTCGGTGACGACGAGGCAGGTGCGTCCCTGGATCTCCTCGACCTCGACGACCGCGCGCATGATGATCGACCCGCGACCGGTGCGGTAGGCGTCCTCGATGCCCCGATGCCCCATGATGAGCCCGCCGGTGGGGAAGTCCGGGCCCTTGATCCGGGCCATGACCGCCTCGATGGCCTCCTCGCGCGGGGAGTCCGGGTGGTCGAGCATCCACTGCGCCGCGTCGGCGACCTCGCGCAGGTTGTGCGGCGGGATCTGCGTGGCCATGCCGACCGCGATGCCCGCCGAGCCGTTGGCCAGCAGGTTCGGGAAGCGGGCCGGCAGGACATCCGGCTGGAGGGTCTTGCCGTCGTAGTTCGGGACGAAGTCGACCGTCTCCTGGTCGATGTCCCGCACGAGCTCCATCGACAGGGGCGCCATCTTGCACTCGGTGTACCGCGGGGCGGCGGCACCGTCGTTGCCCGCGGATCCGAAGTTGCCCTGGCCGTCGATGAGCGGGTAGCGCATCGACCAGGGCTGCACGAGGCGGACCATCGCGTCGTAGATCGCCGTGTCGCCGTGCGGGTGGTACTGACCCATGACGTCACCGACGACGCGCGAGCACTTGTTGTATCCCCGGTCGGGGCGGTACCCGCCGTCGTACATGGCGTAGACGATGCGTCGGTGCACCGGCTTGAGGCCGTCGCGCACGTCGGGCAGCGCGCGGGAGACGATGACGCTCATCGCGTACTCGATGTAGCTGCGCTGCATCTCCGCGTTGAGGTCGATCGGCTCGGTGCGATCGCGCTCCGGCGTGGTGGGGATGTCGCTCATCTGGTGGGGTCACCTCGGGGGTCTGGCCGAAGGGGGAGTGGCCGGGATGGTCGGGAAGGTCGGGATCTGGGTCCGCCCGCGGGTCTCTGGCGGGGCGGCGCGGCCCCTGGAGGCGGGGCGTGGGGGCGCGGCCCCGGTGGCTAGATGTCGAGGAAGCGCACGTCGCGGGCGTTGCGCTGGATGAAACCGCGTCGGGACTCGACGTCCTCACCCATGAGCACCGAGAAGATCTCGTCGGCGGCGGCCGCGTCGTCCAGGGTCACCTGGAGCAGCACCCGGCTGTCGGGGTTCATCGTCGTCTCCCACAGCTCCTGGTAGTTCATCTCGCCGAGGCCCTTGTAGCGCTGGACGGCGTTGTCCTTCGGCAGGCGCCACCCCTTCGCCTGTCCCTCGGCCACGAGCGCGTCGCGCTCCCGGTCGGTGAAGGCGAACTCGTGGTCGTGGTTGGACCACTTGATCCGGTAGAGCGGTGGCTGGGCGAGGTAGACGTAGCCGGCCTCGATGAGCGGCTTCATGAAGCGGAAGAGCAGCGTCAGCAGGAGCGTGCGGATGTGCATGCCGTCGACGTCGGCGTCGGCCATGAGCACGATCTTGTGGTAGCGCGCCTTGGTGATGTCGAAGTCCTCGCCGATCCCCGTCCCGAAGGCGGAGATCAGGGCCTGCACCTCGTTGTTGGCGAGGATCTTGTCGATCCGGGCCTTCTCGACGTTGAGGATCTTGCCGCGGATGGGCAGGATCGCCTGGTTCTCCGGGTTGCGGCCGGCCTTGGCCGAGCCTCCCGCCGAGTCGCCCTCGACGATGAAGACCTCGGAGACCGTGGGGTCCTTGCTCTGGCAGTCCGAGAGCTTCCCGGGCAGGCCACCGGACTCGAGCAGGCCCTTGCGGCGGGTCGCCTCGCGCGCCTTCCGGGCGGCCATCCGGGCGGCGGATGCCTGGATGGCCTTGCGCACGACGTCCTTGCCCTCGTTCGGGTGGGTCTCGAGCCAGTGCCCGAACTCATCGGTCATCGCGCGCTGCACGAAGCCCTTGACCTCGGAGTTGCCGAGCTTGGTCTTGGTCTGGCCCTCGAACTGCGGCTCGCCGATCTTCACCGAGATCACGGCGGTGAGGCCCTCACGGATGTCGTCACCGGTGAGGTTGTCGTCCTTGTCCTTGAGCATGGACTGGCGTCGGGCGAAGTCGTTGACGAGCTTCGTCAGCGCCGCGCGGAAGCCCTCCTCGTGGGTGCCGCCCTCGTGGGTGTTGATGGCGTTGGCGTAGGTGTGGACCGACTCGCTGTACGCGGTGGTCCACTGCATCGCGATCTCGAGGGAGAGCTCGCGCTCGACGTCCTCGGTCTCCATGTCGATGATCTCGTTGGTCACCGGCTCGGCCTTCTTCGAGCCGACGAGGTGGTTCACGTAGTCGACGAGTCCGTTGTCGTAGCGGTAGGAGACCTTGCGGGCCTTCTTCGGGGTCGAGTCCGAGGCCTCGGGGTCGACGACCTCGGTGATGTCGGCGTCGACCTCGTCGAGGTCCTCGTCCTGCTCGACCTCGGTGGGCTCCTCGATCCGCTCGTCGACGAGGTTGATCGTCAGGCCCTTGTTGAGGAAGGCCATCTGCTGGAAGCGGGCCCGGATCG
>CAYSGN010000156.1:0-4510 GCA_964430615.1 uncultured Janibacter sp.
TAGAGCGCCAGCTTCCCAAGCTGGACACGCGGGTTCGATTCCCGTCACCGGCTCTGGACCCATTTGCGCAGGTCAGACGGGGTTTTGGCAGCCCCCGGCTGGGTGCTCTGCGACACGGTTCGGCACGACTTCGTGCCCTAACGTGCCCTAGCGACCCGATAAGGCCAGCCGATGACCGCCTCCACAAACCCCGCTCAGACCGCCACTCCCCAGGGCGAGACACGGCCGCGCAAGCGCCGCTCTCGAGCTCGCCGCGCCGCCTTCGGCTCGGTGAGGCGACTGCCCTCCGGCCGGTATCAAGTGCGCTACCTCGACGCGGACGGCTCGCGTCGCACCGCCCCGCGCACCTTCAGCACCTCCCGCGAGGCCGAGGACTGGCTTGCGACCTCCCGCGCCGACCTGCTGCGCGGCACCTACCACTCGCCCCACCTCGGTGCGGTCGCGCTCGAGGACTACGCGGCCGAGTACCTGACCACTCGCGTGGACCTCTCACCCCGCACGGCAGACACCTACGCCCGATTGGTACGGCTCTGGTTCACCGCCGATCTGCCCCACCCCTCTGGCCGCCGCTCGGTCAACCTTGGCCGTATCCACCTGCGCGACCTGACCCCGGCGCTGGTGCGTGAGTGGCACACCGCCGCGCTGCACACGGGCCGAGAGCGCGCCGTGGCCCGCGCCGCCGCCTCCGACCGCAGGAGACGCACGAGAGCCTTGCACGCCGCCCGCGTGTGGGCTCGAGAGCACGGCCACGACGTGGCCGACTCCGGCCGACTGCCCCAGGCGGTCATAGATGCCTGGACAGACGCGGGAGAGCCTGCCAGCGCGACGCTGAGCCTCCCCCCGACCGAGCCGCCGCCCGGCGCGGGCCGCACACAGGTGGCGCAGGCCTACCGGTTGCTGTCCTCGGTGCTGACTGTGGCCGTGCACGACGGCCTCATACCGGCCAACCCTTGCACCCTGCGCGGGGCGGGCTCGGTCAAGGCACGAGAGCGCACACCGGCCACACCGGCCGAGGTGAGCGCGATAGCGGCCCGGATGCCCGAGCGCTACGCCGCAGCCGTGCATGTGGCCGCATGGTCCGGCCTGCGAGCCGGGGAACTCTTCGCCCTGACCCGCTCGCACGTCAACCTCGAGACCGGCACCGTGCGCGTAGACCGCGCTCTGGTGCACGTCCCCCGCCAGCCCTTGCGCTTCGGACCGCCCAAGACGACCTCGAGCCTGCGCACCGTCCACCTGCCCGCCCCCGTGGTTGATCTGCTGGCCCGACACATGGCCGCCTACACCGCCCCCGGCCCCGATGCGTTGATTTTCGCGACCGAGGACGGCCGCCCGCTGCACCCCGGCAAGCGCACGACGTACTTTCGGGACGCCTGTGCCCACGTCGGCCGCCATGACCTGCGCTGGCACGACCTGCGCCACACCGGGGCCACCCTCGCCGCCCAAGCGGGGGCCAGCCTGCGGGAGCTACAAGCGCGCCTCGGTCACTCAACGGTCAATGCCGCGATGCGCTACCAACACGCCACGGCCGAGCGAGACCGCGAGGTGGCCGCCCGCATGGCCGCCTTGATCCCGGCCGAGCTCAACCCCGCCAGCGATGCGCCGCAGCCGTTGCGGCTGGCCAACTGAGAGCGGGGCCACAGGACATGGGCACCACGACCGCCGCCACCCTCGCCGCCACACCCGCAGGCTGGCGCGCGCCGCTGGCCTCATGGGCCGAGCACCTGCGCGCCCGTGGGACCGGAGAGGCCACCTTGACCGGCTATACGTACCACCTGCGCACCCTCGCCACAGATCACGCGGGCACGGCCGAGACTCCGGCCGACCTGACCCCGGCCATGCTGGTGGACTGGCTCGCCCGCCGCCGCTGGTCACAGCACACCCGCCGCAAGGTGCTGGTCTCGGTCCGCGCTTTCTACGTATGGGCGATGGATCACGGCCACGCGGTGCGTTCCCCGCTGGCCGGGGTGCCGCTGACCCCCTCGAGCCGACCCGGCCCCGATGCCGCAGCGCTCCCAGGGCGATGGGCCGAGCCCGTGACCGCGTGGCTGGCCCACCTGCGAGCCGGTGGCCGCTCACCGGGCACCGTGCGCGTGCGCCGCACATGGTTGGCGATGCTCGCCAGCACCTACGCCAACCCCTGGCAGCTCACCGCCGATGATCTGGCGCTCTTCCTCTCCCGCTCCGACTGGACCCCCGAGACCCGCAAATCCGCCCGCGCCAGCCTGCGCGGGTTCTACCGATGGGCCGAGCACACCGAACGCATCCGGGCTAACCCCGCCGCCCGCCTCGCGCCGGTCCTGACCCCTCGAGCCCTACCGCGCCCCGCCCCCGATACGGCCGTGCGCGCCGCTCTCGAGGCCGCAGACGACCGCACGCGCCTCGCTCTCATGCTCGCAGCCCTCGCCGGTCTGCGACGCTCCGAGATAGCCGCACTACACGCCCGCGACCTCGGCCCCGAGACCCTGACCGTGCACGGTAAGGGCGGACACGGCCGCATCGTGCCGCTACACCCCGACCTCGCCACCGCCCTGCGTGCCGAGCTCTTCCGCCGCCGCACCGGAGAGCTCGGCACCGGCTGGACTACACCCGGCGACCCCGAAGGGTGGCTCTTCCCCTCGCCCCACGGCGGGCACCTGACCCCCGACCGGCTCGGCCGGATCATCGGGGATGCCCTCCCGTCCGGCTGGACCACCCACACCCTGCGCCACCGCTTCGCCTCCCAGGCCTACGCCGCACGCCGCGACCTGCGAGCCGTTCAAGAGCTGCTCGGCCACGCCCGCCCCGAGACCACCGCCCGATACGCAGCCGTCCCCGGCGATGCCCTCACCTCGGCTGTCTCTGCGGTCTCTCTCGGTACCTAGCGGTCCAATTTCGTGCTCCCCCTGCGCCCCACTGCATCCTCCTGCACCCTGCGTCTTCGGTCTGCTGGTCCGCTGTCGGTGGCCCTGCCCACAATGTGACCCATGTTCCGGTCTCCCGTTGTCACCCCCGCGCACAGCGGGGCCACGGGTGCCCGAATGCGTAGCGAACAGTCCACTCCAACCACCGCAGCCGCCCGCGTCGCCCGTGATGCCCTAGCCGACCTGCGAGCGTGCCGGGACAACCCCGCCGCCGCACAGGGCTGGCGACTCTCCCGCATCGTGCTGCGCTCGGCCGACCTGCTGCGCGACCTCGACCCGCGAGACGTGCTCTCGCGCCTACTCTCGGACCGCCCCGAGAGGCAGGAGACCCGAGGGCGGTGCGACGCCCGCCAAGCGAGCCCGCCCCCGGACGATGCGCGCTCACGCGCCCGGCGACTCGTCGCCGCCCCTGCTGCTCCGCCCGCAGCCGTGACCGGCTGCCCCTGCGTGAGTCTCGACCGACACCCCAAGCGGCTGGCGAACTGACCTAGCACCCTTCGCCAGTCCTGGCCCGTGCCGACCCTCTCACCGCGTGCGCGGTGACAGCCCAACACCCCGAAGAGACCCCGACCCGTTCCGGTTGGACGCGGTGAATCCCCTTCCACTCCAGGAGATTCCGCAATGCCCTTCGTTCCGAACGACCCGACTCTAGAGAACAACCCCGACCCGTTGATGACCGTCCCCGAGACGACCGCCTACCTGCGCGTGAGTCGCAACCTGCTCCACAAAGAGACCCGAGCCGGACGGCTCAACCCCACCCGTGTTGGCCGCTCCCTGCGCTACCGACGCTCAGAGGTAGAGCGCTACCTCACCGCACAGACCGAGGGGGCCAGTCATGACTGACCCGTTTGTGACCTCCCGCCCCGTCTACGTCATCCGCCGCCCCGAAGAGCCCTACGCCTACGTTGATGCCACGATGGGCGCCACTTCACCCCCGCCCGCCCTGCTGCGCCTCATCAAGAGCGACACCTATGGCGGTCAGTACATGGGCGATGACGCAGGCCTGTGGCGCATCCCGGCCGCAGCGGGAGAGCACTTTGCCCGACGTGTGGCCCAGCTTGGCTATCCGGCCGACCTGCGTGCCGATTGGCCCCAGGCACCCGCCCCCGGCCCGAAGATGTGGGAGTGCGCCAACCCCGACTGTGCTCGCCCGATCACGCTCCGGCAAGCACACCGCGCCCGCTGGACTGAGTGTCCCCACGGCTGCGGAGAGACCCACCCCCCGGTCCCTCCACCCCGTGAGGGTGGACCCGGCGACCGTCGCAACCTGCCCGGCGTCCCTCGTCCTCCGGGATGGGATGACCTCGGATGACTCGAGCCGACCTCATGCGGTCGGCGCTGAGCGTGCCCGGCCTGACTCCGACCGAGCGCGTGGTGCTAGGGCACCTGGCCTACTGGCACAAGGACGACAAGCGTGGGGCATTCCGCCCTCGAGACCGGCTCGCGGCCGAGGTGGGTGCCGACCCCAAGACGGTGCAACGGTGTATCGCCCGGCTGGTTGACCTCGGGTACCTCTCCGTCCTCAAGCAAGCACGCAAGGGCACAGCGCTCACGCTCTGAACCGCACTGGGTTGGTTGGAGTCTCCATCGTTTGGAAACGAGGATGTACT
>CAYSGN010000157.1:0-4464 GCA_964430615.1 uncultured Janibacter sp.
GAGGTCGTGCGCGAGCAGCACGTGGGCAATGCCATCCTCATGGGCCGCTCCACCGCGGGGGTCGAGCACACCCGTCAGGTGACCGACACGCTCCAGTCCTGGACGCAGACGCCCTCGGCCACGCACGGGGTGCCGATGTTCGTCTCCGCCGACCAGGAGGGCGGCGAGGTCCAGGTGCTGCGCGGGCCGGGCTACTCGGACATGCCCTCCGCCCTCACCCAGGGCAGCTGGTCCGAGAGCAGGCTGCGCACGCAGGCCGAGCGGTGGGGCGACCAGCTCGCCGAGGCCGGGGTCAACCAGAACCTCTCCCCCGTGCTCGACACCGTCCCGCCCGCCTGGAAGGAGGTCAACGAGCCGATCGGTCGGTACGACCGCGAGTACGGCTCGACCCCCGAGGAGGTGGCGGCGAAGGGCAACGCCTTCCGCTCCGGCATGGACACGGCCGGGGTCGCGACGACGGTCAAGCACTTCCCGGGGCTCGGGCGGGTCCGCGGCAACACCGACACGACGAGCGGGGTGCACGACACCTCGACGACGACGATGTCGGCGACCCTGCGGCCGTTCGCCGAGGCGGTGGACGCGGGCACCCCCTTCGTCATGATGTCCTCGGCCTACTACGACCGGATCGACCCGGACCGGCCGGCGCTCTTCTCCCGCGCGGTCGTCACGGACCTGCTGCGCGAGCAGCTGGGCTTCGACGGGGTGGTCATCAGCGACGACGTCGGCAACGCCGAGCAGCTCGCGGCGTGGGAGCCCGGCCGGCGAGCGGTGAAGTTCATCTGGGCCGGGGGCGACATGGTGCTCACCGCGCGCACGGACACCCTGCCGGAGATGGTCGCGGCGGTGAGGAGCCGGGCGCTGTCCGACCCGGCCTTCCGTGAGCAGGTCGAGGCGGCCTCGCTGCGGGTGCTCGAGGCGAAGGGCGACGCCGGCCTCCTCGCCGCCGGCTGACGGCCGAAGTCCCCGGGCTCGGTGGCGCCACATCCACGCCGGTCCGTGCCACTCTGAGGCATGACCACCGCACCTCAGGAGCGCCTCACCGTCCCCGTCGCCGACGGGCAGCTGCCCGTCCAGCTCTTCCTCCCGTCGGCGGGGACCGGGCCGGGGCTGGTGCTCTTCCAGGAGATCTTCGGGGTCACCGAGTACATCCGCTCGCGGGCCCAGGACCTCGCCGGGCTCGGGTACGTCGTCGCCGTGCCGGAGACCTACTGGCGTCTCGGCGCACCGGTCCTGCCGGAGGGGATGGAGCACCTCGAGGAGGCGATGGGCGCGGCGAGCTCCCTGGACTGGGAGGCGACCGTCGCCGACGCGGTGGCCGCGACGCGCGCGCTGCGCGAGCGGCCCGAGGTGGTCGGCGACACCGGGGTGATGGGCTTCTGCTTCGGCGGCGGGCTGGCCTGGGCGTGCGCCGCGGCCCTGACGAGCGAAGGGGAGGCACCGGCCGTGCTCGTGGCCTACTACGGGTCCCAGATCCCCGAGCTGCTCCACCTCGCCGAGCGGATCCGCTCGCCGCAGCTGCATCACTGGGGCGAGGCCGACCAGTTCATCCCCGCCGAGGGAGTCGCCGCGGTCGAGGCGGCCGTCGCCTCCCGCGCGGGCTCGACCTTCGCCCGCTACGACGGGGCGGGGCACGCCTTCGACAACCCCTCCCCGCCCTTCCACCACCCGGAGGCCTCGGAGCAGGCCTGGGCGAGGACGCGCGCCTGGCTGGCGGAGCACCTGCCGACCACCTGAGCCCCCGGCGCCGCGCGTGTGCCCCAGGGAGGGCCGGCTCCTACTCCGTATCCCCTGAGGAGAAGTCCCCACCCAGGCGAACTTCCCCTCGGGAGATGCGCACACCCGGCGACCGGTTCGTCAGGGGCGCAGGTCCACCCAGGCCTTGCGGACCGGGTCCTGCCGCGCGGTACCGGAGAGCAGATCGGCCGCGTCCGCGAGCGACAGCGCGGGGGCGAGGATGCGATCGGTCCGCAGCCGCGGCAGCAGGCGGACGGCGTCGCGCATGTCGCTCAGGTGCTCGTAGATGAAGGAGCCGCGCAGCAGCAGCTCGCGCTGCACGAGGTCGAAGCTGGACAGCCCCAGGGCGCGGCTGCTCTCCCCGATGACCGTGACCTTGGTGAAGGGGTCCAGATGCTCCAGCACGGACCCCAGCGCCTCAGGCACCCCGGCGGCGTCGATGACGCAGCTCGGGCGCGGCGAGGCCGGCGGGTCGTAGGCCGTGGCGCCGAAGGCGATGGCCAGCTCCCGCCGTTCGCGGACCGGCTCGCTGACGACGGGAGTGATCCCCCGAGAGAGGAGCAGCAGCACGGTGAGGAGACCCTGGGCCCCGGCCCCGAGGACGAGCACCTCCTCATCACCGGTCAGCTCCGTCCGGCGCAGAGCAGCCGCGGCCACCGCGAGCGGTTCTGCGCAGACCGCCTGCTCCACGGGGGTGCCCATCGGGATGGGGTGGCAGAAGCCCGCGGGGTGGTCCACCACCTCGGCGAGGAAGCCCGGTTGGGTGAGCACGCCCGCACTCTCGCGCCTCACGCAGGCGGAGGTGCGTCCGAGCCTGCAGAAGCGACATCGGCCGCAGGTGATGTTCGGCTCGAGCGCGACCAGGTCACCGGCGTCGAGGCCTCCCCCCACGTCGCCGACCTCGATGATCCTGCCTACCCCCTCGTGCCCGAGGCCCCACGGCAGCTGTGGGAGCTCCCGGCCCCCGCCGGCGATGGTCACGTCGGTGCCGCAGATGCCGACCGCGAGCATCTCCACCCGGACCATCCCCGGGGCCGGTCGCGCCGACGGCCGCGGCACCGCGAGGACCTCGATGCGTCCGGGCTCGACGACGGCGACGGTCTGCATCGTGGCGGGGCTCTCCCTTCGCGGCCTCACGCAAGCTCCTCCACGAGCTCGGGCGCGGCCACCGGCCGCTCCTTGCGCTGGAGATAGAGCGCGATGGACACCGAGGCGAGGCAGCCCAGCGCGAGGTACACGGCGACCAGGTACCAGTGCCCGCCTCCGACACCGACGAGTGCCGTGGCGATGAAGGGGGTGAAGCCGCCGGCGATCGTGCTGGCCAGCTGGTAGCCCACCCCCGCGCCGCTGTAGCGGAACTCCGGGCTGAACATCTCGGCGAAGAGCGGCTGCTGCACACTGACGACGGCATCGTGCGCGATGTTCACGAGGATGACGGCGAAGACGGCGATGAGGACGACGTTGCCGCCCTCGAGGACGAAGAAGAAGGGCACCGCGGCGAGCAGCCCGACGACACCACCGAAGAGGTAGACGCGCAGACGGCCGATCCGGTCGGAGAGATAGGCGAAGAACGGGATGGTGACGATGCCCAGGCCACCGACGAGGAGGGTCACGTTGAGCATGACGTCACGCTCGAAGCCGAGCTCGTTGGTCGAGTAGGCCAGGGCGAAGGTCGTGACGATGTACATCGTCAGCAGCTCGATGAGACGTAGACCGAGGATCTGGAAGATCTGGGCGGGGTAGCGCTTGAACGCCCCGAGGACCGGGAGCTTGGCGACCTTCTCCTCCGCGGGCTTCTTCACCCGCTCGACGAACTCGGCCGACTCCTCGACTCCCGCACGGATCCACAGGCCGATGAGGACGAGAACCGCGCTGAAGAGGAAGGGGACACGCCAGCCCCATGTCTCGAAGGCGTCCCGGGAGAGCGCCCCGCTGAGCAGCGTGACGAGGCCGGTGGCCAGGAGCAGGGCGACCGAGTAGCCGATCTGGACGCCGCTGGAGTAGAAGGCCTTGAGCTTCGGCGGCGCGCTCTCCACCGCCATCAACGCCGCTCCGCCCCACTCGCCGCCGACGGCCACGCCCTGGACGCAGCGCAGCGTCACCAGGAGGGCCGGGGCCAGCCAGCCGATCGAGTGGTACGTCGGCAGCAGCCCGATGAGAGCCGTCGCGACGCCCATGATCGTCATGGTCCAGATGAGCATCCCCTTGCGGCCGAGCTTGTCCCCGAAGTGACCGAAGACGATCCCGCCGAGGGGCCGGAAGAGGAAACCGACACCGAAGGTGGCGAAGGCGGCCAGCGTCCCGGCGCGATCGCTGGACTCGGGGAAGAAGAGGTGCCCGAAGACGAGTGCCGCGACGATCCCGTAGAGGAGGAAGTCGTACCACTCCACGACCGCTCCGATGAAGGAACCCATCGCCGCCCTGCGGGCTCTCCTGCGGTCGTGCACCTTCACTGAGAGCTGGCTCTGGTGTGCGGACATCTCGTTCTCCCTTGAACGCTTCCCTGGGTCTGCGACGACCGGCCACGGACACCGCCGGCTCGCGATGGGAGCACACGCAAACAGCATCGCGCGAGCTGGACACCGTTGCGCGACAGGGCTGGTCGGTCGTCTCCCAGGAGCTCGACGACGGGCTCCGCGGGCTCGCGGTCCCTGTCCGCCGCAGCGGCGAGACGGTGGCCGCCCTCAACGTCTCGCTGCACACCTCCCACCTGCGCCGCACGCGACCGGC
>CAYSGN010000158.1:0-4374 GCA_964430615.1 uncultured Janibacter sp.
GTGGCTGGCGCCGCGGGTCCAGCGCATCGCCGAGGGGAAGGAGCTCCCCTGAGCCGCATCGACGCCGTCATCCTCGCGGGGGGCCTCGGCCAGCGGATGCTGCCCCTGACCCTGGACTGCCCGAAGCCGCTCCTGCCGGTGGGGCCGCGCTCCCTCGTGGAGCACCAGGTCGAGTCGGTCGTCGCCGCCGGGGCGGAGCGGGTCGTCCTGGCGACCGGCTACCGGCGGGAGGACTTCGCGGAGGTCGTCTCCCGCCTGCGGGCGAAGGGGGTGGACCTCACCGCGGTCGAGGAGGAGACCCCCCTGGGCACCGGCGGCGCGCTCCGCGCCGCCCTGCGCGCCCTCCCCGGCGCCCAGGAGGTCGTCGTGCTCAACGGGGACCTCATCACCGGTCACGACCTGCGCGCCCAGCTCGACCGGCTCCGCGAGGCGCCCGCGTCGGTGCTCGCCTGCCTCCACGTGCGGAAGGTCCCGGACCCGCAGCGCTACGGCAGCGTCGTCCTCGAGGAGACCGACCACGTCCGGGCCTTCGTCGAGAAGTCCCCCACCCCACCGTCGCCCTGGATCAACGCCGGGACGTACGTGGTGCGCGGGAGGCTGGTCGAACGGCTCCCCGGCGAGGGCGTGGTCTCCCTCGAGCGGGACGTCTTCCCCGCCCTCGTCGAGCGGTCCTCGCTGCTCGCCCACCGGGAGGATGCCTACTTCCTCGACGTCGGCTCACCCGAGGCCCTCGTCGCGGCCAACCGGGACCACGTCCTCGGTCTCGCTCCCGGGTCCCGGCCGCACGGGGAGGCGTTGATCCTCCCGGGGGCCGAGGTCTCCCCCTTCGCCCGGGTCGACGACGGGTCGGTGATCCACCCCGGTGCCGTGCTCGCCCCCGGAGCGGGTGTCTCCGGCTCTCTCGTCCTCCCCGGCGCACACGTGGGCCGGGACGCCACCGTGCGAGCCTGCGTGCTCGGGCGGTCGGTCCGCGTCGGTGCTGCGGCACACCTGGACGGCTGCGCCCTCGGCACGGGCGAGACGGTCGCCCCCGGCGCCCGCCTCGAGCACGTGACCCGTCCCTCCCGGTAGAGCACCTGCGGGGAGGAACCAGCCAGCCGGAGATGGAGCTTCCCCCAGGGGATGCGCACCTCCACGCGCATCCACCTGAGGAAGGACGGGCCGCCGGGCACATCCCCGTGGGGACGCGCGCCGTGTCAGTGGGCGGCTTCGTGCCAGCTGGCACCGAGGCCCACGGAGACGTCCAGGGGGACGTCCATCTCGATCGCGGAGCCCATCTCGGAGCGGACCAGCTCCTCGACGGCCGGGGCCTCGCCCTTCGCGATCTCGAGCACGAGCTCGTCGTGCACCTGGAGCAGGACCCGGGAGTCCAGCGACTCCCGTCGCAGGCCGGCCTGGACTCGCAGCATGGCGGCCTTCATGATATCCGCCGCGGAGCCCTGGATCGGGGCGTTGAGCGCCATCCGCTCGGCCATCTGCCGGCGCTGACGGTTGTCGCTGCCCAGGTCGGGCAGGTAGCGCCGCCGCCCGAGCATGGTCTCGGTGTACCCGGTCGCCCGGGCCCGGTCGACGACCTCCTCGAGGTAGTCGCGGACACCGCCGAAGCGCTCGAAGTACTCCTCCATGAGGCCGGTCGCCTCACCCGTGGAGATGCCCAGCTGCTTGGACAGGCCGAAGGCGCTCAACCCGTAGGCGAGACCGTAGGACATCGCCTTGACCTTGCTGCGCATCTCCGGGCTGACGTCCTCGGGCTCGACGGCGAAGACCCGCGCGCCGACGAAACGGTGCAGGTCCTCCCCCGTCCGGAAGGCCTCGATGAGCCCCTCGTCGCCCGAGAGGTGGGCCATGACGCGCATCTCGATCTGGCTGTAGTCGGCCGACATCAGCGACTCGTACCCGTCGCCGACGACGAAGACCTCCCGGATCCGGCGCCCCTCCTCGGTACGGATCGGGATGTTCTGCAGGTTCGGGTCGGTCGAGGAGAGCCGCCCCGTCGCGGCGATCGTCTGCTGGTAGGTCGTGTGGATGCGCCCGTCGTCGGCGATCGACTTGAGCAGCCCCTCCACCGTCACGCGCAGCCGGGTGGCGTCCCGGTGCCGCAGCAGCGCCTCGAGGAAGGGGTGCTCGGTCTTCGCGAAGAGGTCGGCCAGGGCGTCGGCGTCGGTCGTGTACCCGGTCTTGGTCTTCCGGGTCTTCGGCAGACCGAGGGTGTCGAAGAGCACCGCCTGGAGCTGCTTGGGCGAGCCGAGGTTGATCTGCTCGTCCCCGATGGCCGCCCACGCGTCGGCCCGGGCGGTCGCGACCTTGCCCGCGAAGTCCGCCTCGAGCGCGGTGAGGGCGTCGAGGTCGACCGCGATGCCCGCCTGCTCCATGGTCGCGAGCATGTCGACGACCGGCAGCTCGATCTCCCGCATGAGGCGGGTCCCGCCGGTCTCCTCGACCTGCTCCTCGAGGACGGTCGCGAGCTCGGCCGCGGCGGTCGCCCGCACCATCGCGGTGCGCCCGGCCTCCTGCTCGTCGGCCGAGAAGTCGAGCATGCCCTGCTCGGGCTCCTCGCCGCCCGTGCTCAGATCGCGCCCGAGGTGGCGCACGCTGAGATCGGCGAGGTCGTAGGAGCGCTGGTCCGGACGCACCAGGTAGGCCGCGATCGCGGTGTCGAGCGCGAGACCGGCGAGCGGCAGACCCGAGGCCGCCAGGGCGAGCATGGGTCCCTTGGCGTCGTGCATGGCCTTCGGCCGGTCGTGGTCGGCGAGCCACTCCCGCAACGCCTTCTCGTCCCCGGCGCTGAGGTCCGCCAGGGTGACGTGAGCGGCCTCCCCGTCATCCGTCGCCAGGCCGAGGGCCGTCGCCTCGCCGGTGCCCCGGCCCCACTCCCCCGTGACCTCCAGGCCGAGCCTGCGCCCGGCCCGGTCGGCGAGCCACCCGGCCAGCTCGTCCTCGCCGAGCACCCGGCCGTCGACCTCGACCCCGCCCGTGACCTCGGTCTCGTCGGTCTCGAAGGTCTGGAAGAGCCGGTCCCGCAGGACCCGGAACTCCAGGCTGTCGAAGAGGGTGTGCACCCGCTCGCGGTCCCAGGTGCGCCGCTCGACGTCGCCCACGCCCACCGGCAGGCTCACGTCGCGCACGAGGGCGTTGAGCCGGCGGTTGCGCAGGACCTGGTCGAGGTGGTCGCGCAGCGACTGGCCGGCCTTGCCCGTGATCTGGTCGACGCTCGCGACGATGCCCGTCAGGTCCCCGTAGGCGGTGATCCACTTCGCGGCCGTCTTGGGTCCCACGCCGGGCACGCCGGGGAGGTTGTCGCTGGACTCTCCCACGAGGGCGGCAAGGTCGCTGTAGCGCTCCGGCGCGACGCCGTACTTCTCGGTGACCGCGTCCGGCGTCATCCGCACCAGGTCGGAGACCCCCTTGCGCGGGTAGAGGACGGTCGTGTGGTCGTCGACGAGCTGCAGGGTGTCCCGGTCGCCGGAGCAGATGAGCACGTCCATGCCCGCCTCGCGTCCCTGCGTCGTCAAGGTCGCGATGATGTCGTCGGCCTCGAAGCCCTCGAGCGACACGTGGGTGATGTTCAACGCGTCCAGGACCTCCTTCAGCAGAGGGATCTGCCCGGCGAAGGCATCCGGCGTGGCGCTGCGGCCGGCCTTGTAGTCCGCGTACTCCTCGCTGCGGAAGGTCGCGCGGGAGACGTCGAAGGCCACCGCCACGTGCGTCGGGTCCTCGTCGCGCAGGACGTTGATGAGCATGGCGACGAAGCCGTACACGCCGTTGGTGTGCTGGCCCGTGCTCGTCGAGAAGTTCTCCGCGGGGAGCGCGAAGAAGGCACGGTAGGCCAGGGAGTGTCCGTCCAGGAGAAGAAGTCGACTCACCCGAGCCACCCTATGTGGTTGCGACGACAACGCTCCGGCGTGGCAGGCTGCCCCACGACCCCGTTCACCCAAGGAGGACCGATGACCGAGACCCCGGTAGACCCGGCGATGACCCTGGAGGCGCTCAACACCAACCGTGGTGCGCTGCCCGAGCGGATGGGCATCGAGCTGCTGCGGGCCACACCGGAGGAGGTGGTCGCCCGCATGCCGGTCGAGGGCAACACCCAGCCCTACGGGATCCTCCACGGCGGCGCGAGCGTCGTCCTCGCCGAGACCCTGGGCTCGATCGGGTCGGCGCTGCACGCGCGGTCCCTCGGCAAGATCGCCGTCGGTCTGGACATCAACGCCACCCACCACCGGGCCGCCCGGGCGGGCTTCGTGACCGGGACCGCCGTCGCGCTCAGCCTCGGCGGCTCCATCGCCTCCTACGAGGTGACCATCGTCGACGACGAGGAGCGGCGCATCTGCACCTCCCGCATCACCTGCATGCTGCGCGACGCGCCTCCCGGCG
>CAYSGN010000159.1:0-4317 GCA_964430615.1 uncultured Janibacter sp.
CGACCTCCATCCCCCTTCGCCAGCTGCTCATCGGCAAGCTCGTCGGGATGGTCGTCCTCGCCGTGGGGCAGATGATGCTCTACGCCGTCATCGGGGTCATCGGGGTCAGCTTCACCGACATGGGGGACATGCTGCCCGGCCTGACCGCGAGCCTGGCCTGGTTCGTCCTCTTCTTCCTCGCCGGCTTCACGATGATCGCCGCGCTGTACGCGGTCTCCGGGGCGCTGGCCTCCCGTCAGGAGGACATCCAGTCCACGTCGATGCCCGTGACCATGCTGCTCATGGTGATGTTCTTCGGGGCGCTGCTGGCCAAGGGCACCATCGTGGACGTGCTCGCCTGGGTCCCGCCCTTCTCGGCGATCCTCCAGCCCATGCGCATCGCCTCCGGCGACGCCCCGTGGTGGGAGGCGGTGGCGAGCCTGGGCGTCCTCGTCGTCGCGACCGCGCTGGTCATCGTCCTCGCCGAGCGGATCTACCGCCGGGCGCTCATGCAGACCTCGGGCAAGCTGCGCCTCAAGGAGGCGTGGAACGCCGAGGTGTGAGGGGCGGACACGCATCGGCCGGGCGCTCGCAGGGGGAGTGCCCGGCCGATGCGTGTGTTCCTGGGTCAGAGATCGCCGAGGGTGCGCCGCAGCCGCAGGGAGTTGACGACGACGAGCACCGACGCCAGCGCCATCGCGACCCCGGCGAGCACGGGGCCGATGAGCCCGGTGAGCGCCAGGAGCAGGGCCAGGGCGTGGTAGACGGCCAGGGCGAGAAGGTTCTGGCGCATCGTCGCCACGGTCTCCCGGGCGACCCGCACGGCCCGGGGTGCGGAGGCGAGGTCGCCGTGCACGAGGGTGACGTCGGCGAGGTCGCGGCCGAGCTTCGTCTCGGCGCCGAGGGCCATGCCGATCTCGCCCTCCTGCACCGCCTTCGTGTCGTGCAGGCCGTCGCCGAGGACAGCGACGACGTGCCCCTCGCGGCGCAGGTCGGCGACGGTGGCCGCCTTGTCCCGGTGCCGCACGTCGGCGATGACGTGGTCGGCGTCGATGCCGACCCGCTCGGCGACCGCCGTCGCGTGGTGCGCGTTGTCGCCGGTGAGCAGCCACACCTGCAGGCCCTGCGCGCGCAGGGCCCGGATCGCGTCGCCGGCGGTCTCACGCACCTCGTCGCTGATCGTCAGCGCCCCTCGGGCCTTGTCGTCCCAGCCGACGAAGACGGTCGTGCCGGCGCGCTCCAGCGTCGCCAGCTCGGCGGGGACATCGGCGAAGAGCTCGGCACGGCCCACGGTGACCCGGGTGTCCTTGATCTTCGCGGAGACACCCTGCCCGGGCATGGTCTCGGTCCCGCTCGTCGTCGGGATCTTGATCTTCTGCGCCTCGGCCCGGGCGACGATCGCCCGCGCGATCGGGTGGTCGCTGCCGGACTCGACGGCAGCCGCGGCGGTGAGCACCGCAGCGGGGTGCAGGCCCGGGGCCGCCGCGAGGTCGGTGACCTTGGCCCGGCCGGTCGTGATCGTCCCGGTCTTGTCGAGGACGAAGGTGTCCAGCTCGATGGTCCGCTCGGGCACCTGCGGCCCGGAGACGAGCACGCCGCGCTCGACTCCCCGGCTCGTGCCGACGAGCAGGGCGAGCGAGGCGGAGATCGCCAGGGCGGCGGGGCTGACGACGACGAGGAGCGCGATGGCCACCCCGGCGGCCGTGCTCGCCGAACCGCTGCCGATCCACCAGCCGACGAAGGCCAGGAGGGCCAGCACGAGCGTCGCGGGCACGAGCGCCGCGGTGATCCGGTCGAGCCGGGCCTGCTGACGGGTCTCCCCGGTGCGGGATCGCTCGACGATCCGGGTGACCGCGGCGAGCGTGGTCGTCTCGCCGATCGCCGTCGCCTCCACGACGAGGCGCCCGGTGGTGTTGAGGGTGCCGGCGTGCACGCGGTGGCCGGTGCGGACGTTCTCCGGCTCGTCACGGCCGGTGAGCAGCGAGGTGTCGACGGCGCTCGCCCCGTCGACCACCCGTCCGTCGACGGTGATCTTCTCGCCGGGCCGGACGATGAAGTGATCGCCCACCCGCAGCTGCTCGCGGGGCAGCTGGACCTCGGTGGTGGCGCGGGTGCGCGAGTCGATCCGCTGGACCGCGACCTCCGGCTCGCCGAGGTCGAGCAGCGCGTCCGCGGCGCCCCGCGCCTCGTCGCGGCCGCGGATCTCCAGCCAGCGGCTGCCGATGAGCAGGGCGGTGATGGCCGCAGCCGCCCCGAAGAAGTAGGTGCCCTCGGCCCCCGCCATGGTGAGGGCGGTGACGAGCGACCACAGCCAGGCGAGCGCGATGCCGAGGCAGGTCAGCGCCTCCGCGGTCGGTGTGCGGCGCCGCGCCCGGGCCACGGCCTCCCGGGCGAAGGGGAGGGCTCCCCACGCGACCGCAGGCGTGGCCAGCAGCGCCTGGATCCACGGGTTGGCCGCGCCGCCCCAGCCGGCGCCGTCCACGACCAGGGTCGCCACGGCGAGCACGGCCGCGACGAGCCCCCGGCGGGCCAGGTCGGCCCGGCCGCTCGGAGTGGGGACGGGCGTCCGCAGCCGTTCCAGGAGCGTGCTCGCGCTCATCGCGCTCTCACCGGTCTCCGGCGAGGTGGCGTCGGCGGACGTCTCCTCCGACGGGGGAGACGAGGGCGTTCTGGAGAGCAGGGACGTGGAGATGGCCATGCTTCATTCTGGCCCTCCCGGTCGTGCCCTTCGGGGAGGCCGGGGGGCGCGTCGCCCCCTTCGCGGCGGGCCGGAATGTCTCAGGAGCGCACGAGCCGGGCGATGGCCGCACTGGCCTCGCTGACCTTCTCCGCGGCGGCCTCGTCGGACTCGCGGGCCGCGTCGACGACGCAGTGGCCCACGTGGTCCTCGAGCAGGCCGAGACTCACGGCCTGGAGCGCCTTGGTCGCCGCCGAGACCTGGGTGAGGATGTCGATGCAGTACGTGTCCTCCTCGACCATCCGGGAGATGCCCCGGATCTGCCCCTCGACGCGCCGCAGGCGCTTGAGGTACTGCTCCTTGCTGTCGCTGTAGCCGGCCATGGATCCTCCTCGTGTCCTTTGACGGAACAAGATACCCGGACGGGGTATTTCCCGTCAGCCGACGAAGTGGAAGACCTGGCTCTCGGGGTCCACCCGCTCGATCGTCAGCGGCGAGGCGTCCATCCGGGCGAGCAGCGGGAGCAGGTCCTGCGGGTCGCCGAGCTCGAGCCCGACGACCGCGGTGCCGGTGTCCCGGTTGTTGCGCTTGATGTAGTCGAAGTAGGTGATGTCGTCATCCGGCCCGAGCACCTCGTCGAGGAAGCGTCGCAGGGCACCCGGCTCCTGGGGGAAGGTGACGAGGAAGTAGTGCTTGAGCCCCTCGTGGATGAGCGCCCGCTCGACGATCTCGGCGTACCGGGAGACGTCGTTGTTGCCGCCCGAGACGACCGCGACGACGGTGGACCCCGGCTCGAGGTCGAGGTCGCCGAGCGCCGTCGTCGCCAGGGCACCGGCGGGCTCGGAGATGATCCCGTCGGTCTGGTACATGTCGAGCATCTCGACGCAGACCGCGCCCTCGGCCACCGACACGAGCTCCGCCCCGGTGGCGTCCACCGCCGCGTGGGTCAGGTCGCCGACCCGCCGTACGGCGGCACCGTCGACGAAGGGGGAGACCTCGTCCAGGTCGACCGGTCGCCCGGCGGCCAGGGCCGCCGCCATCGAGGCGGCTCCCTCCGGCTCGACCCCGACGAGCCGGGTGCTCGCCGAGTGCTCGGCCATCCACGTCGCCACGCCACCGAGGAGCCCGCCGCCGCCGACGGGCACGGTGACGACGTCCGGCACCCGACCGAGCTGCTGGAGGACCTCGACGGCGACGGTGCCCTGCCCGGCCATCGTGTCCAGGGCGTCGAAGGCCGGCACGACGACGGCGCCGCTGCGGGCGGCGTCCTGCTTCGCCGCGCTCGAGGCGTCGTCGTAGACCTCGCCGACGACGACCATCTCGACCTGCTCGCCCCCGAGGGCCGCTACGCGGTCGCGCTTCTGCCGAGGTGTGTTGCGGGGCAGGTAGATCCGGGCCTGCACGCCCAGCCGGGCGCACGCGAACGCAACGCCCTGGGCGTGGTTCCCGGCAGAGGCGGCCACGACCCCCTTCGCCCGCTGCTCCGGGGAGAGCCCCGCGATGAGGTTGAAGGCGCCGCGCAGCTTGTAGGAGCGCACCGGCTGGAGGTCCTCGCGCTTGAGCCAGACCTCGGCGCCCGTGGCCTCCGAGAGGCGGTCGTTGCGGTGCAGCGGCGTGGGCGGGAGGACGTCGGCGAGCAGGGCGGCCGCGGTGTCGACGGC
>CAYSGN010000160.1:0-2196 GCA_964430615.1 uncultured Janibacter sp.
TCGATGAGCGGGACCACCTCGACGGCGGCGAAGGAGGTCTGACGCCGGCCCTGGTTGTCGAAGGGAGAGATCCGCACGAGGCGGTGGGTGCCCCCTTCGACCGTGAGGTGGCCGTAGGCGTACGGGACGTTGACCTCGAAGGTCGCCGACTTCAGCCCGGCCTCCTCCGCGTAGGAGGTGTCCATGACCTTGGTCGGGTAGCCGTGACGCTCGGCCCAGCGCAGGTACATGCGCATGAGCATCTCGGCGAAGTCGGCCGCGTCGACGCCACCGGCACCGGCGCGGATGGTGACGACCGCCTCGCGCTCGTCGTAGTCGTGGGAGAGCAGGGTGCGCACCTCGAGCTGGCTGACCGCCTTCTTCAGCTTCGTCAGCTCCGCCTCGGCCTCGGTCAGCGACTCCTCGTCGTCCTCCTCGCGGCCCAGCTCGACGAGCGCCTCGAGGTCGTCCACGCGCGCGTCCATGCCTCGCACGCGGTCGCGCTCGGCATTGGCCCGGGAGAGGGCGGAGGTGACCTGCTGGGCGCTCTCCGGGTCGTCCCACAGGTCCGGAGCGGCGGACTGCCGCTCGAGGTCGGCGATCTGCTGCTCCAGCGCCTCGAGGTCGATGACATCGCGCACCGACCCCATGGTCGTGCGCAGGTCCTGGATCTCGGAGTCGAAGTCAACAGCCACGGGAGGCCACTTTACGTCAGGCCCCCGGCCGGACGATCGCCGTGCCCCTCGCCTCCCGGCGCGGCCGGTGGTGCGATCGGCCCTCCCCAGACTCTGGCGCCCCCTGCGTCGGCAGAGGCTGGGAAGGGCTCCCCGATCTCCATGTGATCGCGAGTCCTACGATGCCCGCCCACACGGGCGGGGCACATCCGTCGCAGGTCCACACCCGGGGTCGACTTTGGTAGGGGATCCGCGGCGGGACGGCCCCCGCGGGTCCGGCGTCACAACGGTTGGGCGGAGTGCTCGTCCTTGGGGTTGCTCGCGATGAACTGGTTGATCCACCGCGCCCGCGGGTCGCGGTCGATGAGGAGGGTCTTGACGAGCAGGGTGAAGGGGATCGCCAGCAGCGCCCCGAGCGGGCCGAAGACGTAGGACCAGAAGATCAGGGAGAGGAAGGCGGTCGTCGCGTTGATGCCGACGGCGTCCCCGGTGAACTTCGGCTGGAGGATCGTCTGGATGACGAAGTTCGCCACGGAGTAGATGACGATCACCCAGACCATCGTCGTGACCCCGCCGGAGAGCAGCGCGATGAAGGCGGGCGGGATGAGTCCGATGACGAAGCCGATGTTCGGGATGTAGTTCGTGACGAAGGCGAGGAAGCCGAAGGTCAGGGCGAGGGGCACCCCGAGCCACGCCAGCGCGACGTAGTCGATGACGGCGACGATGAGTCCGAAGATCGTCGAGACGATCCAGTAGCGGCGCACCCGCAGCCCGAAGTCGACGAGGGCGTCGGCGACGTCCGGCTTGTGCCGGTGCACCGCGTCGAGCCGTCCGGGGACCCCGGCGGCGTCCATGACGAGGAAGATGATCACGGTCAGCAGGAAGAGCATGAGCGTGGTCAGGCCGGTGACCGTGTCGGCGACCGAGCGGGCCACGCCGGTGAGGCTCTGCGGGTCGAACTTGCTGATCGCCTCGTTGATCTGCTGGTCGTCGATGCCCCACTGGAGGAGCATCCGGCGGCCTTCCTGGATGAAGGCGGTGAAGGTGTCGGAGTACTTCGGCTCGCCCAGCTCGTTGGCGAACTCGGTCGCGGTCACGACGAGGGAGTACCCGAGGAAGAAGAGCGTGCCGTAGAGCATGAGGAGCAGCAGCACCGCGCCGAAGACGGCGGGCAGGACCCGGCGCACGAGCTTGAAGGCGGGGTAGAAGGCGATGATCAGCGTGATGGCGAGGAAGGTCGGGGCGACGATCGAGGCCACGGACCGCAGTCCCCCGATGACCACGATGCCGGCGGCCGCCCCGAGGAGCAGCGTGAGGGTCGGGGTCAGGTGCACCCGGCCGATCTCGCGCTCCTCCGGGTGCTCGTGCCACCGGTCGGTCTCGTCGAGCTCGTCCAGCGGGATGGTCGGCTGACCGGGCCCGGTCGGCAGGGCGACGGTGCCGTCGGCGGTGTGCACGACCCGGGGCTCGCCGGCGCCCTTGCTCGGGCGGGTGGCGGCCCCCGAGACCGTCTCGGGACCGTCGGTGCCCTCCCTCGGGTCGG
>CAYSGN010000160.1:2296-4187 GCA_964430615.1 uncultured Janibacter sp.
CGGCCGGGAAGTCGGGCTGGAACTCGGGCGGGAGCGGCTGCGGCTCCGGAGGCACGTGCGAGGAGCTCGAGGTCGGGCGGGGGCCGTGCTCCTCGACGGACCCGCTGTCGGTCCCCGTCCCGGAGGCGACGTCCTGGGCGGCGGTCTCCGTCTGCGGGGACTCGCCCTCGGGTCGCTCCTCGTGCTCCACGTGCATGCCTCCTGCCGGCCGGTGGCCCTCTCCCGGGCTCATGGTGTCAGGTGCGGGCGACGACGGGGTGAACTGGTGCCCGGTGTCCTGCTCATCGGTCGGTGAGCACCGCTGCCCGCGCCCGGGACTCGACCGTCACCGTGACCGAGCCGCCGAGGGACTCCAGCAGCCCGCCGACGAGCGGGAGATCGGCCTCGCCGGTGAGCCGCACCACCGCGGTGCGCCCGTCGGGGCTCCCGGTGCCGGGGGCCACGGACCACCCTTCGAGCCCGTGGGGTCTCCCCCGGGAGGCCAGGTGGTCGGCGGCCGCGCGCTGGACGAGCGCGTCGTCGAGCGGCAGGTCCTCCCCCACACCCTCGGCGTAGATGCGGCGGGCCCCCTCGTCCGTCGCGTCGAGGGCGGCGGCGTCGGCGGCATCGAGCAGGCGCATCCGGGAGATGTGCACCGAGGTCACCGCGAGCCCGCCGATGATGAGCGTCATCGCGATGACCGTGAGACCGAGGACGAGCACGGACAGGGCCCCGCGCTCGTCCGTGAGCGCGGCACGGGCCCGAAGGGAGGTCATCGCACCTCGTACCGCGGGACCGGGGCGACCTGGGTCGCGGAGACGGGGACCTCCAGGGGCACCGCGCCGCGGACGGCCTCCGGGAGCAGCGGCAGCGGGACGGCCACCTCGGCGCGCGTCGTCACGGTCTCCCCCCGGGTCAGGCACGGGGTGGCGGTGCACGAGATCTCGAGCCGACCGGCACCGGCGAACCCCTGGTCGTCGAAGGCGATGTCGGCGGCGGCCTGCGCCCGCGCGCCGGCGTGGCCGTCCTCGGTCGTCGTGACGAAGGCCCGGCCCGCCTCGCGGGCGGCCTGGGTGACGGCGTAGGAGCCGGCCTGGACCCGCGCCAGGCACAGGACGAGGTAGATCAACGGGACGAGCAGGAGGATCGCGAGCCAGACGAACTCGACGACCGCCGTCCCCGAGTCGTCCCGCAGGCGCTCGGTGGCCCTCACTGGGACTCCAGGAAGGCGCGGCCGCGGACGTGCAGGGCGCCACGGGGCCCGAACGGGCCGACGACCGGCATCGGGGCGCTCACGCTGACGACGACCACCTCGACGCCCGCCGAGGTCCTCCTCGTGCCGGCGCTCACGTCCTCGGCGAACCGCGAGGAGAGCGAGCGGGAGACGAGCTCGCGGGTCCGGTCCGCGCCCTGACGGGGCGAGGCGCCCTCCCGCGCCCCGTACCTCGCTCCCTCCGCCGCGCACGAGATCAGGGTGTTGCGCACGTGCAGGACCAGACCCAGCTGGAAGACGCCGAGGAAGACGAAGAGGAGCAGCACCGACGTCAGCACGAAGTCGACGACCGCGGCGCCGCCGTCGTCGGCGAGCCGCCGCTGCGTGCGGATCAATCGTGCACCGCGTCCGGTCCCGTCACCCCGTTGATGGCGCTCTCGAAGAGGCTCTTGAGCTGCTCGCCGGCGATCGCCCAGATGCCGGTCACGAGGGCGGCCGTCATGAGGGTGATGAGCACCCAGCCGGGCACGTCGCCGGTCTCGTCGTGCAGGCGTCCGGCCGCGGAGCGGATCGTGTCGCTGAGCCGCACGTGGGCCTTGATGAGCTGGTCGGACATGGTGTGTCTCCTTCTGATGGGTGTGGCGTGGTCGGGGATCACATCTGGAACTGGAAGAAGCCGAGTCCTGGGAAGAGGGCGAA
>CAYSGN010000161.1:0-4120 GCA_964430615.1 uncultured Janibacter sp.
CGAGGACACTTCTGGGGCATGGCCGATGCGAGCGTGGAGGAGGTGCGCGAGACCTACGCCTTCGTCGACTCGCTCGAGGCGCACTGGGCCTGGATCCTCGAGGAGGAGGGGCGACCGGTCGCCCTCGTGCAGACCTACGAGCCGGAGCACGACCCGATCGCCGAGGTCTACGAGGTGCTCCCCGGGGACCTCGGAGCGCACGTCTTCGTCGCCCCGGGCGAGGACGCGCTGCGCGTCGGCGCCGGGATCTTCGCGTGGCTCTTCGCCGACCCTGCGGTGCAGCGCCTCGTCGGGGAGCCGGACGCCTCGAACCGGGCGATGCTCGCCCGGCTGGAGCAGACCGGCTTCGAGCTCGGTGAGCGGGTGCGCATCGGCGACAAGGACGCACGCCTGGTCTTTCTGCCGCGGAAGCACACATACTGAGCCGCATGGGGAATCGACCGTGGGCCGTCATCGCCTTGATCATCACCATCGTCTACGGGGTGGGCTTCGCCTTCTTCGACGAGCCCTCGCGGGCCTACGTCGTGGGTGGGGCGCTCGTCGTCTGCCTCGCGTGGGTGCTCACCGGCACACTCGGGCGCTCCCGCGACTGACCCCGAGGGGTGGGATGCTGTGACTGCCGGACCTCACCCCCGACCAACGGAGAGTCACGTGGAGAAGATCGTCGTCGTCGACGGAGCCCGCACGCCCATCGGCAGCTTCGGAGGCGTCTTCAAGGACGTGCCCGGCTACGAGCTCGGCGCCACCGCCGGCCGGGAGGCGCTGGGCCGGGCCGGCATCGGCGGCGAGGACGTCTCCGAGGTCGTCATGGGCTGCATCGGCCAGGTCGGGCCGGACGCCTACAACGCCCGCCGGGTCGCCATCGCCGCCGGCCTGCCGACCCGTGTGCCCGCCTTCACGGTCAACCGGCTGTGCGGCTCCGGACTCCAGGCCATCTGGTCGGCCGCGCAGGAGATGCGCTGGAACGACCTGGACTTCACCCTCGCGGGCGGCGACGAGTCGATGACCCGGATGCCGTTCTACGACTTCGGCGCCCGGAGCGGGTACCGGCTCGGTAACCGGACCCTCGAGGACGGCACCGTCCTCATGCTCACCGACCCCTTCCACGACATCCACATGGGCGTCACGGCGGAGAACGTCGCCTCGCGGTACGGCGTCTCCCGCGAGGAGCAGGACGAGTTCGCCCTCGAGTCCCAGCGCCGCGCCGCGAGCCCCGAGGCCCGGGCCGCCTTCGCGGAGGAGATCGTCCCCGTCGAGGTGGGCGGCCGCCGGCCCTTCACGGCCGACACCGACGAGCACCCCAAGCCGGACACGACGATGGAGGGCCTCGCGAAGCTGCGCCCGGCCTTCAGCAAGGACGGGACCGTCACCGCGGGCAATGCCTCCGGCATCAACGACGGCGCCGGCGCCGTCGTCCTCGGTCGCGAGTCCGCCGTGGCCGAGCGCGGCCTCACGGGGCTGGTCGGCCTCGAGGCCGTGACGACCGCGGCCATGGAGCCCGAGCTCATGGGGTACGCGCCCACGCACGCGCTCCAGGCACTCTTCGAGAAGACCGGCACCACCCCGGCGGACATCGGCACCATCGAGCTCAACGAGGCCTTCGCCTCCCAGGCGGTCGCCGTCATCCGCGACACCGGCCTCGACCCGGCACGGGTCAACCCCTACGGCGGGGCCATCGCGCTCGGCCACCCGGTGGGTGCGACCGGCGCGATCCTCACCCTTCGTGCCGCCAAGGACATGGTCCGTCGCGACCTCGAGCTCGGGATCGTCACCATGTGCATCGGTGGCGGCCAGGCCCTCGCCGCGCTCCTGAGGAGGGTCTGATGACCACGCCGGTCAGCTACACCGTCGCCGACGGGATCGCCCACATCGAGCTCGACCGCCCCGAGGCGGCCAACACCATCGACCTGCCGCTGGCGCGGGCGCTGCGAGAGGCCGCCGCCCGGGCGACGGCGGACGAGGAGGTCCGCGCGGTCCTGCTCAGCGGCGCCGGCGCGCGCTTCTGCGGGGGCGGGGACGTCTCGACCTTCGCCGCGGCCCAAGACCCCTCCGGCTTCGTCGCCGAGCTGGCCGCCACCATGGACGAGGCCATGCACCTCCTCGAGACGATGCGCAAGCCGATCGTCACCGCCGTGCAGGGCGCCGTCGCCGGAGGCGGCCTCGGCGTCATGCTCGCCGGCGACGTCGTCGTCGCGGCCGAGGGCACGAAGTTCGTCTTCGCCTACCCGCTCATCGGGCTCACCCCGGACTGCGGCGCCTCGGTGGCGCTGCCGCGGGCGATGGGCCGGCAGCGGGCCCTGGCCTTCGCGCTGCGGGGCGTCCCGCTCACCGCGGAGGAGGCCCGCGAGCAGGGGCTCGTCGCCGAGGTCGTGCCCGACCCGCTCGAGCGGGCGCGCGAGCTCGCGACGGTCTGGGCCGCGGGGGCCTCGGCCGCCTACGGCGAGGCCCGACGGCTGCTGCGCGCCTCCGCCGGCCGCTCCCGCGAGGAGAGCGGCCAGGACGAGGTGGAGACGATCAGCGCACGCTCGACGACCCCGGAGGCGCGGGCGCTCTTCGCCGCGTTCCTTCAGCGGTGACGGAGATGGACGGGGCCACCCGCGCGGCTCGCGCCCTCGCCGACAGCGGCGTCGCGCACACGATCACCCGCCACGGCCGGGTCGGCTCGCTCGAGGAGGCCGCGGCGGCCCGGGGTGTCGCCCCCGCCGACATCATCAAGACCCTCGTCGTCCGGCGCGGCGAGGGCGACCACCTCTTCGTGCTCGTGCCCGGCGACCGGCAGATCTCCTGGCCCAAGCTGCGCGCCCACCTCGGGGTCAACCGGATCTCCCTGCCCGACAAGGACGTCGCCCACGAGGTGACCGGCTACGAGCGGGGCACGATCACCCCCTTCGGGTCCCTGACGGCCCTGCCGGTCATCGCGGACGCCACGGTCACCGGGCGCACCATCTCGATCGGGGCCGGTGGCCACGGGGTCGCGGCCACGGTCGAGGCGGACGCGGCCCTGGCCGCTCTCGGCGCCGAGGTCGTGGACGTGACCGATCCCGCCTGAGGCGGTCTACCGGCCCGCGTCGTCGGCGAGCGCGGCGAGGCGCCGGATCGCGAAGTCGTACCCCTGGGTGCCGCACCCGACGATCACCGCCGCCGCCGTGTCGGAGAGGTAGGAGTGGTGCCGGAAGGGCTCGCGGGCGTGCACGTTGGAGATGTGCACCTCGACGAAGGGGGCGGCGACGTTCGCGAGCGCGTCGCGGATCGCGACCGAGGTGTGGGTGTAGGCCCCCGCGTTGAGGACGACCCCCACGGTGGAGGCGCGCACCTCGTGCAGCTTGTCGACGATCGCGCCCTCGTGGTTGCTCTGGAAGCAGTCCACCTCGAGCCCGAGCTCCCGGGCTACCCGGGCGCACCGGGCCTCGACGTCGGCGAGGGTCTCGGTGCCGTAGATCGCCGGCTCACGCGTCCCGAGGAGGTTGAGGTTCGGTCCGTTGATGACGGTGACGGTCGCTGCTGGCACGTCGCTCCCTTCGGGCTGGTGTGGCGTCAGCCTACGCGCGGTCCGGTGGAGTCCCGGACGACCAGGTGGGTGGGCAGCTGCCACGCGATCGAGGTGGGCTGCCGCTGGAGCCCCCGGTGGATCAGGGTGTCGACCGCGCGGGCGCCCGCGTCCTGGGTGTGCTCCGCGAGCGTGGTGAGGGTCGGGGTGCACAGCTCGGCGCCGAAGCTGTTGTCGAAGCCGACCACGCTGACGTCGTCGGGCACCCGCACACCCCGCTCGACGAGCCGCCGCGTGACGCCGATCGCGAGCATGTCGTTGTGGCACACCACCGCCGAGACACCGGAGAGGATGGCCGCGTCCGCCGCCGCCCGCCCCGACTCCAGGGTGGGTGCGAAGGGCCCGATGCGCCGGACCGCGAGGGCGGTCCCGTCGGCGGCGTCGGACAGCCCGGCCCACCGGCGGTGTCCCGACCAGGACTCGGGCGGCCCGGCGAGGAAGGCCACGTCCCCGTGGCCGTGGGAAGCCAGGTGGTCGATGATCTGGCGGGTCCCGGACGCGTAGTCGGACACCACGCAGGCGATGTCCGGGACCGCCCGGTTGATGAGGACGAGCGAGTTGAGCTCGGCCGCC
>CAYSGN010000162.1:0-4030 GCA_964430615.1 uncultured Janibacter sp.
ATCGCCCAGGTCGACCTCGGCGCCCGCGCCCACCGGCACCAGAAGGACCACGACCTGGCCGTCATGGCCGCCGAGCTCCTCGCCGTGGTCCGGGCGCGGTGCGACGGTGGCGACCCCGCCGCCCCGCCGGTGGCGGCGCAGGAGCTGCACCAGTTCACCCGCGACGCAGGGTGGCGCTCCCGCCCCGTCCCTCTCGCCCAGCGTCCGCCGGCCCGCGGTGCGGTCGGCTACGGGGTGAGCCCGCGGTGAGGCTCGGACGGCACGCGCTCGCGGACGA
Source organism: uncultured Janibacter sp. (assembly GCA_964430615.1). Classification (GTDB taxonomy): domain Bacteria; phylum Actinomycetota; class Actinomycetes; order Actinomycetales; family Dermatophilaceae; genus Janibacter. Next base: position 278 of record CAYSGN010000162.1, read on the forward strand.
CCGGCAGATCGTCATGGCCATCGTCAACCGGACGCCGGACTCCTTCTACGACAAGGGCGCCACCTTCGCCGAGGACACGGCGATGGAGCGGGTGGACCTCGTCGTCGAGCAGGGCGCGGACATCGTCGACATCGGCGGCGTCAAGGCCGCGCCCGGCGGCGAGGTCGACGCGGCGGAGGAGATCGAGCGGGTCGCCGGCTTCGTCGCCCGGGTGCGGCGAGAGCACCCCGAGGTCGTCATCTCGGTCGACACCTGGCGGTCAGAGGTGGCCGAGGAGGTCTGCCGTGCGGGGGCGGACGTGCTCAACGACGCCTGGGGCGGGGCGGACCCCGGCCTCGTCGACGTCGCGGCCCGCCACGACGTCGGCATCGTCTGCACCCACACCGGCGGTGTGACCCCGCGGACCCGGCCCTTCCGGACGGGTTTCGAGCGGGATGTCGTGGCGGAGGTGCTGGACGGGGTGCTCGGCTACGCGGAGCGGGCGCTCGCGGCGGGGGTGGCCCGGGAGTCGATCGTCATCGACCCCGCGCACGACTTCGGCAAGAACACCCACCACACCCTGGAGGTCACCCGACGCCTCGACGAGCTCGCCGCCACGGGATGGCCGGTGCTCGTCTCCCTGTCGAACAAGGACTTCGTCGGGGAGACCCTCGACCGTCCCGTCGACCAGCGCCTCGTCGGGACCCTGGCGACGACGGCGATCTCCGCGTGGCTGGGTGCCCGGATCTACCGGGTGCACGAGGTCGCCGAGACCCGGCAGGTGCTCGACATGGTCGCCACGTTGCGCGGCGAGCGCCCGCCGGAGCGCACGATCCGAGGGCTGGCGTGAGCGCCGCCACGGCCGTCGTCGTGCCCGCGGCCCCGGCCCTGCTGCCCGGCGTCGGAGGGGCGAGCGACCCGTTGGGCGAGCTGCGTCGGACCGCGGCCGCGGCGGTCGCCGAGACCCTCGAGGCGACGGACGTGAGCCGGTGCGTCGTCGTCGGGGCCGGACCCGGGATCCGGCGGTGGCCGGTCGATGCCCCGTCGGGGGCGGCCCGCTTCGTGACCGGGCAGGTCCCTGACGGGGCACTGCCCACCGCCGTCGAGATCGGCCGGCTGCTCGGCCCCGCCGAAGGGGGCGAGCTCGTCCTGCAGTCGGTCGCGGCGGACGAGGCCCCGGAGAGCTGCCTCGAGCTCGGCCGGTTCCTGGCCGAGGACCGGAGGACGATGCTGCTCGTCGTCGCCGACGGGCCGGCCACGCTGACGGAGAAGGCGCCGGGGCATCTCCACCCGGAGGCCGCCCCCGTGGCCCGACGGGTGGCCGACGCGCTCTCGGTGGGGGACCCGGCCGCTCTCGCGGCCCTCGACGCGCAGACCTGCGAGCGGCTGTGGATGCGCGGACGGCCCGCGCTCCAGGTGCTCGCCGGAGCCTTCGAGGGAGGCTCGCCCAGGGCACGGGTGCTCCTCGACGATGCTCCCTTCGGGGTGCAGTACCTCGTCGCGAGGTGGACCGCCGCCGGCTGAGTCGGGGGGTGGGCCGTGGCGGGCGGCGTGCGGACCGGTCGGGCGGGGCTCCGACGCCTCAGATCTCGAGCTTGAAGCCCTCGTGCGTCGCGACGTAGCCCAGGGCCTCGTAGAAGCGGTGCGCCGCGACCCGGCGCTTGTCGCTGGTCAGCTGGACGAGCACGGCACCGCGACGTCGACCCTCCTCGTGCGCCCACTCCATGACCCGACGACCCAGGCCCGTGCCTCGTGTGGCCGGGTCGACCCGCACTCCTTCGACGAGCATCCGGGTGGCCGCCGACCGGCTGAGCCCGGGGACGAAGGTCAGCTGGAGCGTCGCGCACGCCCGGAGCTCCTCGTCGCGGACCACGACGAGGAGCTGGCGCGGGTCCGCGTCGATCTCCTCGAAGGCCGCGCGGTAGGGCTCGAGGTCGGTGCCCTCACGCCCGGCGCCGATGTCGTCGTCGCGCAGCAGAGCGACGATCTCCCCGACGTCCTCCGGCGTGGCCCGGGCGAGGGCGAAGTCGCCACCGTCGGTCGTGATGGTCTCCATGGATGCTCCTCCTGGGGCGGCGGTGTCGTGGGGGCGGTCCATCCTTCGTAGAATGGCGGGAGTGACCGTCCCCCGCCAGCTGCACGACATCGGCCGTCGCCGCGCATGGGCGATCTGGCTCACCGGCCTCGGGGTCTACGTCCTCGCGATCTTCCACCGGACCTCGCTCGGCGTCGCCGGACTCATCGCGGCCGACCGGTTCGACATCAGCGCCAGTCAGCTGGCCACCTTCACCGTGCTCCAGCTGCTCGTCTACGCCGGGATGCAGATCCCGGTCGGGGTGCTGCTGGACCGCTTCGGCTCGCGGGCGCTCATCCTCGGCGGTCTCGCCGCGATGACCGTGGGGCAGCTGTGGTTCGCCGTCGCCGAGTCCTTCGCGATGGGGCTCGCGGCCCGGGCCCTCGTCGGCGCCGGCGACGCGATGATCTTCACATCGGTGCTGCGCCTCATCGCCCTGTGGTTCCTCGTGCGCCAGGCACCGGTCATCACGCAGCTGACCGGCATCGTCGGCCAGATGGGTGCGGTCATCGCCGCGGTGCCGCTGAGCGTCGCCCTGCACGACTACGGCTGGTCGATGACCTACGCCACCGCCGCCTCGCTGGGCGTGGTCTTCGCCGTCGGTGTCCTCGTCCTCGTCAAGGACTCACCGTACGAGCGCGGTGCCGTGGAGCGGATCAAGGTCCGCGCCCTTCGCCACAGCCTCTCCGAGGTCTGGCGGGACCCCGGCACCAGGCTGGGCATCTCGGTCCACTTCACGGCCCAGTTCGCACCGACGGTCTTCGCGCTCCTGTGGGGCTTCCCCTTCCTCGTCTCGGGCCAGCAGCGCACGCCCACCGAGGCCTCGACCCTGCTCACCCTCATGACCTTCGTCGCCCTCGTCGCCGGCCCGGTCATCGGCCGGTGGACCGGTCGCCATCCCTACTACCGCTCACTCATGGCGCTCGGCGTCGTCGGTGCGATCTCCCTGGTGTGGGCGATCGTCCTCGCCCTCCCCGAGCCGGCGCCGATGTGGCTGCTCGTCGTCCTCGTCTCGGTCACCGCGGTCGGCGGCCCGGGGTCGATGATCGCCTTCGACCTGGCCCGCAGCTTCCACCGCAGCGACCGGCTGGGCCGGGCCTCGGGCTTCGTCAACATGGGGGGCTTCATCGCCTCCCTGACGACCATGGGTCTCGTCGGGATCCTGCTGGACGTCCTCGCCCCCGGCGGGCCGCAGGACTACACGCTGAACGACTTCCGGATCGCGATGAGCTCGCAGTTCCTCCTCTGGGGTTTCGGTGCACTCATGATCTGGCGCTACCGCCGCCACTCCCTCCACCGGGTCGCCCGGGTGCCCGGCGCGCTCACCGCCCTGCGCGCGGGCCAGACGATCCTGCCGGGGATCTCTGGCGACCCGGACCCCGAGCCGGAAGGCGTCGACGAGGCCGCCCGTGAGGGCACCGACGGGCGGGGACGGGGCGGCTGACCAGGAGCCCGCCAGGCGTCCTCCTCCACCGGGTCGTGGAGGACGGTTCCCCGATCCCCGTGCCTCCCGCAGGTATCGTCGCTCCCCGCGACGACCACCACGCCCGCTCGTCACCAGGCGGCGAGCACCCTTCCGGGCGCTTCGAGGAGCAATTTTCGTGACCGCACTGTTCGGCCTCTCCTTCATCGGGATCTTCTGCGTGATCGGCATGGTGCTGCGGCGGTGGGTCCCGATCTTCCGCACCACGATGGTCCCG
>CAYSGN010000163.1:0-4027 GCA_964430615.1 uncultured Janibacter sp.
ATTGCCGCGTCGTCGAGCGATGTCGCTCGGAGGGTCCCCTGTTCCGGGGACGGGGCTTCGACACCTCGACGAAGTCGGCTGGCTATTGTCTCCTCGGGGGGAGGATGGGGAGACCGTGGAACGGACGTCCGGACGGGTCGTCGGCATCGATGCGTTGCGCATGCTCGCGGCGTTGGCCGTCTTCGTATGCCACTTGGTGGGATATTGGCAGCTGACCGATCTGCCCCTCAGGCTCCCGGAACTGATGGCCGTCGGGGCCCACGGGGTCGATCTCTTCATCGTCCTGTCGGGCTTCGTCCTCGCCCTCCCGGCATTCCGCTCGGGCCGACCGCTGAGGGTCACCAGCTTCCTCATGCGTCGTGCCACGCGGCTCATCCCGCCCTACGGAGTCGCGCTCGCCTTCGCTGCTGCGATCGCCTTCTCACCGGTCGCGACGTGGATCGTCGCCGAGAAGGCTCAGCTGTCCGACCTGGCGTGGCATCTGGCCATGCTGCAGACGTGGAACCCGCCCGTCCTCGGCACGATCAACGGCTCGCTGTGGAGCGTCGCCCTGGAGGCCCAGCTCTACCTGACGTTCCCGCTCCTGCTGCTCGTAGCTCGACGATGGGGTACACCCGTGCTGCTGATCGGTACTGCCCTCATCTCGGTCCTTCTGACGAGCGTGCAGCTGCCTGGCGCTCTGGGCATCGCCTTGACCGACGAGCACAACCTCCCGATCCGGCTCGTGCAGTTCACGGCAGGGATCGCTTGTGCCTACCTCGTCGCCCATCACAGGGTTCCGCGCGTCTTCGTCCTCACCGTGATGCTGATCATGGGCGGAGGCATCGCCCTCGCCTGGTCCACGCTCGACATCAGTGTCGCGCGGGCAGTGATCTGGACGATTCCGTGCGCCGCCGCCGTCCTGCTGGTCGCCGGCTCAGCCGGTCACCCACTGGCGGTGACGCCCCTCGAGCGTTGGGGGCTCGCCTCCTACAGCTTCTACCTGCTGCACCAACCGATCGTGCTCGTCATCGGTCGGGGCGTGCGCCCCTATGTCGACCAGGGACTCGGCGGACTCGCGGCCGGGATCGCGGTGGCCCTGCCGGCCACCGCTCTCGCCAGCTTCCTCCTCTACGTTCTGGTGGAGCGGCCGGCGCACCAGTTCGGCCGGACTCGGTTCCGGATGTTTCGGCAGAGCTCGACCGCTACTACCCCCGAGAACTCTGCCCGTCCTGTCCTCTGAAACAGGAATGACATCCAGCATTGCGGGCTACTGGACCCCGGATCTGCAGGTCTGCCTCAGCTTGCGTGTTCGTCGCCATCCCGCTTCCCGGAAGTATCGATCGACAGGTAAGCACGCCGAAGCACTCGCTGGCAGGGTAGCTAGAAGCCTCGGCGCGCCTGGACGTACCTCTGATCGCGGACAGCGTCGACTTCTTGGTCTACTTGCTGGCGGCTCGCGCACTAGATGTACCCGGCCATCAGGTTGGTGACAGTCGGCTGGTCGGGGGGAGGCCTCCGAGTGCGGTGTGGCGGCGTTCAGTGTTGTAGTGCTCGAGCCAGGGCGCAAGGGCAGCGGATCGTTGGGTGTTGCTGGTGAAGACCTGTCGGTAGGCCCACTCGGTCTGCAGGGTGCGGTTGAACCGTTCGACCTTGCCGTTCTGCCAGGGGCAGTGAGGCCGGATGAACTTGTGCGTGGCGCCCAGTTCCTCCATGACGTCGCGCATGTCGTGGGAGTGGCGGTAGGAGAAGTGGTTGTCGGTCATCACTCGCTCGATGCGGGTGATGCCGTGCGCGGCGAAGTACCCGGCCGCTCGCCGGATGAAGCCGGCGCAGGTGGGGCCCTTCTCGTCGGGCAGGATCTCGCTGTAGGCCAGTCGGGTGTGGTCATCGACCATCGAGTGCACGTAGTCGTAACCGATCCGGGCCTTCTTCTGCGCGGCTGTGGAGCCCATGGCCCGGCCGTGGGCCTTCCACCCGCCGCCGTCGGGGATCTTGCCGATCTTCTTGACATCGACGTGGACCAGCTCGCCCGGGTGGTCGCGTTCGTAGCGCACGGCCGTGGTCTTCGACGCGCGGATGACCTGGCCGGTCAGTGGGTCGCACTCACGCAGGTAGGGCACGCCATGGCGGCGTAGGACCCGGCAGACGGTGCGGGCGGGTACGTCCAGCTCGGACCCGATCCAGTCCTGCCCGCGACGCTCTCGGCGGCGTGTGGCCACGATCGCTTCCTCGACCTCAACAGGGGTCTGGCGCGGGCAGGTCAGCGGACGCGAGGACCGCTCCTGCAGGCCGGCCGGGCCTTCCTGACGGAACCGGTTGATCCACCGGTGGGCGCACTGCCGAGAGACGCCCTGGGCCTTCGCGGCATGGGACACGGCCCACCCTTGCTCGCAGACTCGCTCGACGAGCAGTTGGCGACCACGCTCGTTCAGTCGGGCATTACGGTGGGACACGAGGACCTCCGGTCGGTAGGCGACTTTGACATCACCCACCGCACCCGGGGGTCCTCCCTTACGTCAACAACCCGACAGGTGTGTCACCAACCTGATGGCCGAGTACAACTAGAACCTGGGGGCTACCGACGTCTGACTTATTCACCAACGCCCTCGTCTCGAGGGTGAGCCGATCCATCTCGTTGTCCTCTGGGCTGGTCGTGGTGACGAGCGTCGGGCAGGCGCACTTCCAGTTCCTTGGCGCAGCCGCGCATCGCTGGGCGAAGCGGACTCCCATTTCTGCACGCATGTTCCGGTCACGGACACCGCCGCCCCATGGGATCCTTGCGCCGTGACTAGGGTTCACTGGGTCAGCAACGAGACCCCGGACATCAATGGGCAGGGCGGTCAGCGCCGGCAGTTCTTCCAAATCCGGGAGCTTGTCGCTGAGGGTCATGAGGTCCGCGTCGTCACCCTCCAGGGGCTGCAAGACGACACCTCCATCAGTGGCGTCGCCCATGATGTGCACCGCATACCGCCCCTACACGCCAGAGGAAGACTGCCCTTGCCGTGGCGACGCAGAAGACTGCGACGACGGCTGGCAGCATGGGGGGATGTCGTCGTGGTGGCACACGGCGAGACGTGGGCAAGTCTTTCGTGGTCGCTACCACGGTCGAAGCCCGTAGTGGTGGACCTGCACAATGTCTTTAGTCGCTGGCCCTTCGCCGGCGACACCGGCATTGACCCGGTGTATTGGACCCAGATGGAGCGGAGAATTCGAGACTCGGCTGACCTGGTGACCGTCGTGTCTAACCGTGACGCTGCCGCACTGCCGCCGGGTAGTGCATCCGTGATGGTGTTGGAGAACGGCGTGGACCCGAAGGAGTGGTCGGTCCCTCCCCAGCCCGCGCAGTTCCCGGTGATCAAGCTCTTCGGCAACTGGTCTTGGGCCCCGAACAGAGCCGGTCTGGAGTGGTTTGCCCGTGAGATCTGGCCTGAAGTGCATGCCTCCACCCACGCAACCTGCGAGATCGCCGGTACCGGTGTACCGCCATGGATCTCGGCCATGGGTTCCCTCACCGACCATGGACGTGTCGAGAACCTTCAGGCCTTCCTCAGTGACGCGTGGGCCATCGCCGTCCCCCTCCCAAAGACCATCGGCGCCCCTGTGAAGTACGCGGAGGCACTGGCTGTCGGAGTTCCAGTCATCGCCACCACCCAAGCAGCGTACGGGCACAGGGACCTCCCGGTCATTGCCGATGATTCTGCTGCGTGGATCGGCACTCTGACGCACTGGTTGAGCGGCGACCAGCCCCCGGCGCAGCTTCGACCAGACATCCGAGAACAACGACTGCGACGGTTGTCGTGGGCGAACGCGAGCGCCCCACTCGATCGCTGGCTCAGGTTTGCCGAGTGATCCCTCACAAGCCCTCTAAGGAACCTCGAACGTGACTGCCGGGTCAGGAGGACACGACGACACCCTCGACAGTGGTCGGCTGCAGGAAGCAGCCGTCCACGGTGCGGCCTGGACGATGGTCCATACCCTCATCTCGATCCCGATCGCCTTCCTCGTCAACCTCTTGTTGGCTCAGGTGCTCGCACCAGTCGGATAC
>CAYSGN010000164.1:0-3996 GCA_964430615.1 uncultured Janibacter sp.
GGGAGGACCTCGACCGCGGCGCGGCTCTCGCGCCCGGTGTGCTCCTGACGGATGGCCAGGTCGGCCTCGAAGGGCTGGAGCATCTCCCTCGCGAAGGTCACGCTGGGCCCCTCGGGCGCCACCACCGGCAGCGGGGTTCCGCGTCGCTCGTGGGGGACCACCCACCGGCTGATCGCCAGGTCCGCCAGTCCGACGACGTGGTCCGAGTGGTGGTGGGTGAGGAAGACGGCATCCAGATCGCCCGGCGCCACCGCGGCCGCGGCCAGGCGCATGGCCGTGGAACGCCCGGCGTCGAACTGCAGACGGAGTCCCTCGACCTCGACGAGGACTCCGGAGCCGGCCCGATCCGGTCGGGGTGTGGGGGTACCGGTTCCGGTGATGGTCACGCGCATCGTCCCGGCCGGGAGGGGAGTTGACGGCATTGGCAAGCTCTCTTTCGTCATTGAACTAGCGAAACGTTAGTAGCGATTCGCTAATTATGCAACGGTGCGGTTAGGCTGACGTGCATGGAGGAGCGTTCGTGACGCAGAAGCACACGGCCCACCGCCGACCCCGCGACCGGGAGGCCACCGAGGCGCGGCTGCTCGAGGCGGCTCGACGCCTCCTCGAGCGCGAAGGGGTCCTGGCCGGGGTGACCTTGAGCAAGGTCGCTGACGAGGCGGGGGTGAACCGCGGGCAGATCTACCAGTACTTCGGCACCAGGCGTCAGCTGCTGCGGGCCGCCCTGGCGTCGATGTCCCGCCAACGCGCCGCCGAGGCCGATTTCGAGCGGCCCTTCCGCGTCCGCCGTCAGGCGGTCTTCGACAAGGCGATCGAGCGCAACGCGGAGATCCGCCTCGATGCCCTCCTCGCCCTGGACGGGGACACCGACCTCGGGCTCTTCCCGGTCTACGACCAGGCGATCGAGGCCCTGGAGCGCGACGTCGAGACCGGCGCACTCCCCGCGGATGCCGACGTCGAGATGCTGCACGTGCTGACCGCGTCCACCTACCTTGGCTATGCCGTCTTCCGTGAGGCCATGTCGGCCGAGACCGGGGTTCCCCTCACGGAGATGGACGACCGGGCACGCGCCACGTTCGTGCGCATCCTCGATTCCGTCGCCGCCCCTGACGCCCCAGACGCCTCGGGAGCCGACGGGCCCTCGACCCGTGGTTGACCCCCCCGACGGCCAGCGCCCCTGCTGCACCCCTTCCGCGGACTCGGGCGCGGCCCACGACCGGGCCACCCTCGCCTACCGTCCCGCCGCCGCCGACCGGCGCACTGACGGTCAGGTCCTCCTTGGCGCAGCGACCTACGTGCGGGGTGACGCCTTCGACGAAGGGTATGCCTCGGACGGCGAGACCCCCAGGCACGCCGTGCGCCTGCCCGCGTACCACATCGACGCCACCACGGTGACGAATGCCGCCTTCGCCCGGTTCGTCGACGAGACCGGCCACGTCACGGACGCCGAGCGGCTCGGCTCGTCGGCCGTCACGGCGATGGCGGTGGCGGCACGACCGGAGGCGGTCATCGGACGGATGCCGGGGGCTCCCTGGTGGCTTCTCGTGGAGGGCGCGAACTGGCGACACCCACACGGCCCGCTCTCCGACCTGGACGGCCTCGAGGACCACCCCGCCGTCCACGTCACGTGGTGGGACGCGCAGGCCTACTGCCGCTGGTCGGGCCGTCGCCTCCCGACCGAGGCCGAGTGGGAGCACGCCGCGCGCGGCGGCCGTGCCGGCCGACGGTTCCCCTGGGGGGACGAGCTGCTGCCGGACGGGAGATGGCAGTGCAACATCTGGCAAGGACGATTCCCGTCGGAGAACACCGCGGACGACGGGTGGGTCACGACGGCACCGGTCGCCAGCTACCCCGCCAACGACTTCGGCCTGTACGAGATGGCCGGCAACGTCTGGGAGTGGTGCGCGGACCACTTCTCCCCCACCCGGTACCGCGAGTGCGCGGCCGACGAGCCGGTCCTCGACCCCCGGGGACCGAGCAGCGGCGAGAGCATGGTCATCCGGGGAGGCTCCTTCATGTGCCACGACTCCTACTGCCATCGATACCGGGTCTCAGCGCGCTCGGCCACTCCCCCGAACTCGTCGACCAGCAACGTCGGCTTCCGCTGCGCCAACGACTCAGGCGACCCGGCGCCCTCCGCACGCGAGGGTAGCCTGCAGCCGTGAGCACCGACCGATGGCCCGCGTGGGTCTACTCGCAGGGCGACGAGCCGGACTACCGCTTCTCGCTCGCCAACGAGCGCACCTTCCTCGCGTGGCTGCGCACGGCCCTCGCGCTCATCGCCGCCGGGGTCGCGGTCATCGTCATCGACATCGGGGTCCCCGACGTCCTCGCACGGGGAGTGTCCGTCCTCCTGCTCGCCCTGGGAGTGCTCACGCCGGCGGCGGCCTTCGCCCGGTGGGCCATGGCCGAGCGGGCCCTGCGCCACGCCGGTCCCCTGCCGTCCCTCGGCCTGCTCGCGGTCGTGATCACCGCAGCGGTCCTCGCCGCTGCCGCGGTCCTGGCCATCGCCGTCGTCGTCCTCTGATCGGAGGCCGTCATCAGCGAGCTCGCCACCGCCTCTCCCCACGGCGCCCAGCCAGAGCGCACCGCCCTGTCGTGGCAGCGCACGGCCCTGGCCAGCGCTGCCGGAGCCGCGGTCATCGCCCGGCACTCCTCCGATGCCCTCGGCGCAGCGACACTGCCGCTGCTGCTGGGGACGCTCGGACTGGCCGCTGCGGCATTCGCCCTCGGGCGACGCCGCTACGACCCCGCCCTCGGCGAGCGCGCCCGACGCCGGGACGGCCGGGCCCCCTTCGCCCTTGCTCTGGCCATGGTCGCCATGGCCGTGACCGAGCTGCTCGCCCTCGTCATCACCGGAGGTTGATGTGCCCACCGACGACCTCGGAGTCACGTTGGAGGCGGGGCCGCCGCCGCGGCGGATCGTCTCGCTCGTCCCGAGCCTGACCGAGGCGCTCGCCGCCACCTGCCCGGAGGCGCTCGTCGGCGCCACGGACTGGTGCACCCACCCGGCGGACCTCGACGTCACCCGGGTGCGGGGCACGAAGAACCCGAACCTCAGGGCCGTCGCCGACCTCGGGCCCGACCTCGTCGTGGCCAACAAGGAGGAGAACCGCGAGCTCGACGTGCGCCGGATGCGCGAGCGGGGGATCCCGGTCTGGGTCACCGACATCGAGGACGTCCCCTCGGCGCTGACCTCGATGCGGCGGCTTGTCACCGAGGCCGTGCGAAGGGAGGTCCCGGACTGGCTCGTCCGCGCCGAGGAGCTCTGGGGCGCACCGCTGCCCGCGGCGCGCGGTCGCGTGGTGGTCCCGATCTGGCGGGACCCGTGGATGGTCGTCGGACCACGGACGTACACCACCGACGTGCTGACCCGGCTCGGCTGGAGCAACGCCTGGGCGGGACCGGACGCCGACCCGGACGACCGCTACCCGCACGTCGAGCTGACCGACATCGACCGGGACGACATCGACCTCGTCCTCCTGCCGGACGAGCCGTACGAGTTCACCGCGCAGGACGGGCCGGAGGCCTTCACGACGGCCCCGACCCGGCTTGTCAGCGGACGCCTGCTCACCTGGTACGGGCCGGCGATGGTCGAGGCGTACGAGGCACTCGCCGGGGAGTAGTCCGCACACGACGAAGGGGCCGGTCACCTCGCGGTGACCGGCCCCCTTCGTGCTGTGCTGCTACCTCAGCGGACCGCGGCCGCGGCATCGATGATGCCGTCGCCGTAGAAGCCGTTGAAGTCGGCGTCACCGGTGCACTGCGCGTTGTACGACGGCGGGATCGGAGCCGGGTAGTCGTACAGGCTCGGCTCCGGGCAGGCGGTGTCGCGCGCGGAGTCCATGAGGATCTCCCGGGTGGTGTCCGCGTCGAGACCGAAGCCGGCCTTGCCGTGGACCTTGCCGTGCGCGGAGACGATCAGGGCCGAAACACCCGCCGCGTGCGGCGAGGCCATCGACGTGCCCTGGTAGTACTCGTAGTACCCGCACTCCT
>CAYSGN010000165.1:0-3924 GCA_964430615.1 uncultured Janibacter sp.
CGATCGGGCCGTGCTTGAGCTCCCCGGCGGCGAAGCCCTCGGCGTGGATGTAGGCCAGCTCCTTGAGCTTGAGCGCCCCCTCCATCGCGATGGGGTAGCCGACGTTGCGCCCGAGGAAGAGCACCGAGCGGGTGTCGGCCATGAAGCGGGCGATCTCCTCGACGCGCTCCATCTCGGTGAGCAGCGAGGCGATCTTGTCCGGGACCTCGTGCAGCTCGGCCATGATGCCGCGCGCGCCGGCGGCGTGCTCCTCCGTGCCGCGCAGCTGGGCGAGGTAGAGGCCGAGCACGTAGCAGGCGGTGATCTGGGCGAGGAAGGCCTTCGTCGAGGCGACGGCGATCTCCGGTCCGGCGTGGGTGTAGAGGACCGCGTCGGACTCGCGCGGGATGGTCGCACCGTGGGTGTTGCAGATCGAGATGGTCAGCGCGCCCAGGCTGCGGGCGTACCGCACGGCCATCGCGGTGTCCGCGGTCTCCCCGGACTGGCTGATCGAGACGACGAGGGTGCGCCCGTCGACGATCGGGTCGCCGTAGCGGAACTCGTGGGCGAGGGCGACCTCCACCGGGATGCGGGTCCACTGCTCGATGGCGTACTTGGCGACCATGCCGGCGTAGGCCGCGGTGCCGCACGCGACGATGGTGATCCGGTCGACCTGCTTGAGCTTGTCCTCGTCGATGCGCAGCTCGTCGAGGATGAGCTGCCCGTCGGCGTCGGTGCGCCCGAGGAGGGTGTCGGCGACCGCCTGCGGCTGGTCGTTGATCTCCTTCTCCATGAAGGTGTCGTAGCCGGACTTCTCGGCCGCGGCGGCGTCCCAGGTGACCTCGTAGGGCTTGCCCTCGGCGGGCGTGCCGTCGAAGTTGATGACCTCGTAGCCGCCCGGGGTGATCGTCACGATCTGGTCCTGGTCCAGCTCCACCGCCTGCCTGGTGAAGCCGATGAAGGCGGCCACGTCGGACCCGAGGAAGTTCTCCCCCTCGCCGAGACCGACGACGAGCGGGCTGTTGCGGCGGGCGGCGACGACCTTGTCCGGCTGGTCGGCGTGCACCGCGAGGAGGGTGAAGGCTCCCTCGAGCCGGTTGACGACCGAGCGCATGGCCTCGGTGAGGTCACCGCACCGGGCGAAGGCGGCGGCGAGCAGGTGGGCGGCCACCTCGGTGTCGGTCTCGGAGGTGAACTCGACCCCCTCGGCGAGCAGCTCCTGCTTGAGGGCGTGGAAGTTCTCGAGGATCCCGTTGTGGACGACGGCGAGCTTGCCGTCCGGCCCCCCGCGGTGCGGGTGGGCGTTCTCGTCGGTGGGGCCGCCGTGGGTGGCCCACCGGGTGTGCCCGATCGCGGTGCCCGAGACGGGGACGTGGTTGCCCGCGAGGGCGTCCTGGAGGTTGACGAGCTTGCCGGCCCGCTTCTCGCTGTAGACCGCGCCGTCGCTGACCAGCGCCACACCGGCGGAGTCATAGCCCCGGTACTCCAGTCGGGCCAGGCCCTCCATGACGACGTCCAGGGGGTGGCTGCCCGCGCCGGGGCCGACGTATCCAACGATTCCGCACATGAGGGACAGGCTAACCGGGCGCCCTGCCGCGCCCGAACATCTACGCCGTGGGACACAATGGCGGCGTGTCTTCCGCCACGACGGCGACCCTGCCGTCCCCCTTCGTCGAGCTCGACCGCGACGCCTGGGCCCGACTGAGACAGAACCACCCCCTCAACCTGGACGAAGGGGACATCCACCGACTCCGCGGGCTCTCGGACCCCATCGACCTCGAGGAGGTCCAGGAGGTCTACCTGCCCCTCTCCCGGCTGCTGACCTTCTACGTCTCGGCGACGACACGGCTGCACCGGATCACCTCGACCTTCCTCGGGGAGCGTCCGCCGAAGGCCCCCTTCGTCATCGGTGTGGCGGGGTCCGTGGCCGTCGGCAAGTCCACGACCGCCCGCATCCTGCGTGAGCTGATGCTGCGCTGGCCGGACACCCCGAAGGTCGACCTCATCACGACCGACGGCTTCCTCCTGCCGAACGCGGAGCTCGAGCGGCGCGGCCTGCTCCAGCGCAAGGGCTTCCCCGAGTCCTACGACCGACGGGCCCTGCTGCGCTTCATCTCGGCGGTCAAGGCCGGTCAGCCCGAGGTCTCCGCCCCGGTGTACTCGCACCTGACCTACGACATCGTCCCGGACGAGCGGGCCGTCGTGCGCCAGCCGGACGTGCTCATCGTCGAGGGGCTCAACGTGCTCCAGCCGCCGGGGGTGCGCAGCGATGGACGCGCCGGGCTCGCCGTCAGCGACTTCTTCGACTTCTCGCTCTACGTCGACGCGAAGGTCGATGACATCCGCCGGTGGTACGTCGAGCGCTTCCTGCGACTGCGCAAGACCGCCTTCGCCGACCCGGTCTCCTACTTCCACCGGTACGCCCACCTCAGCGACGAGCAGGCCATCGCCCGCGCGCAGCACATCTTTGAGTCGATCAACGAGCCCAACCTCATCGACAACGTGCTGCCGACCCGCGGCCGGGCCACCCTCGTGCTCACGAAGGGGGCGGACCACCAGGTCCGCCGGATCCGGCTGCGCAAGCTCTGAGCGAGCCCGGCGCGCGACGCGGGCCGGGACCCCTCGGTCCGAGGCCTGGCAGGCCGCGGATGGCCTGGTAGGCCGCAGATGGCCGGGAAAGCCGCGGATGGCCGGGCAGGCCGCAGATGGCTGGGAAACCTGTGGGTGACCGCGCTATAGCCGGGCCAGATCCCGATTTCCCGGCCCGTGGCGGTCTTCCCGGCCAGTCGTGACCCTTCCGGGCCCGGTCAGCGCAGAATCGTCGCCACGAGGTCACCGGCCGGCCCGGCCGGGCGCGTGCCGCCGACCCAGACCGCGCGCAGCTCACGGCGCAGGGGCGCGCCGGCGAGCGGGACGACGACGAGGTCCCCGTGCTCGACCGCCTCGCGCACGGCGTACTGGCTGAGGACCGCGGGCGCGACCCCGGCGACGGCCGCGATGCGCACGGCGGCGTTGCTGGAGAGCTCCTGGGCCGGCGGCACAGGAGTCAGCCCCTCGGCGGCGAGCGCGTCCTCGAGAGCCCGGCGCGTGCCCGACCCCTGCTCACGCAGCATGAGCGGGGTGCGCGCCAGCTGGGCGAGGGTCAGCGGTCGGGAGCTGCGCAGCCACGGGTGGCCCGGCGGCACGACGACCCGCAGCTCGTCGTGCCCGATGACCATGCTCTGCACCCGGCTCGAGACGCGGGTGGTCTCCACGAGGCCCAGATCGTGCGCGCCGTCGGCGACACCGGCCACGACGTCATCGGAGTTGAGCACCGCCAGGTCGGTGCGCACATCGCGGTGGGCCGCCCGGAAGGTCGCCAACCACGCCGGCACGAGGTACTCGGCCACCGTCATGCTCGCGGCCACCCGGAGCTGGGCGGACTGCTCCTGGCGCAGCGCGGCCGCCGAGAGGCTGAGTCGCTCCGCGGCCGAGAGGACCTCCCGGGCCCAGTCGACCATGAGGGCCCCCTGAGGGGTCAGGCGCGAGCCGCGGGGTGAGCGCTCGAGCAGGGTCAGGCCGCAGCGCCGCTCGAAGCGGGCCAGGGCCCGGCTCGCCGCGGGCTGGGTAAGCCCCAGCCGCTGCGCCGCCGCCCCCATCGAGCCGAGCTCGGCCACCCGCACGAGCAGCTCGAGGGTGGCCAGGTCAGGCCATTCGCCCTGCACGCTCACTCCCTTCGTCGCCACGGACATCGTCCACGTGCGCGGCCGCCGGCCGAGCGCAGGGCTCGGCCGGCGGCCGCGTCGTCACTCCCGGGGTCAGCCCGCGCGCCCGGCCGGCTCCGCCGGCGATCCGCCGAGGAACTCCGGGCGCTCGTACTCGCCCAGCACGAGCACGTCGACCTGCTCGTCGCTCAGCGTCTTGAAGTGCGCCCGGCGGGAGAGGAAGAAGGCCACGCCGAGGGCG
>CAYSGN010000166.1:0-3908 GCA_964430615.1 uncultured Janibacter sp.
ACGACGCGGAACCTTGAATGAGCCTTCCAACTCTTCGAGTCCCTTCACGTCCACCCTTCTCCCGGGTTCGCCCGGCCCCCTCCCGCACCGGCACCACCAGACCGTGCTCGAGGGCGTAGAGGCTGGCGCCGACCCGGTTCGTCACCCCGATCTTGCTGTAGGTGCGCTCGACGTGGTTGCGCACGGTCTTCTCGCTGAGGACCAGCCGCCCCGCGATCTCCCGGTTGCTCAGTCCACGCGCGGCCAGGCCGAGGACCTCGCGCTCACGGGGGGTGAGGGAGTCGTCCCGATGGGCCCGGCGAGGGCGGTGCCCGGCGGCGACGAGCACCGCCTCTACGCAGTCCGGGTCGAGCGCCCCGCGACGGGCGCGGGCGCGCAGCCGGGTGGCCGCCCCGTCGGGGTCCATCGCCTCGCGGTACGGGCGGGGCTCGAGGGCCGACTGGTAGGCGACCGCGGCCGCGAGGACCCGCTCGGGCGTGCCGAGTGCGACACCGCCCAGGCCGAGGGGATACCCGGACCCGTCGATGTGCTCGTGGTGGGAGCGCGCGACCGCCTGCTCGGCCTCGAGGCCGGGGATGCGACGCAGGATCCGCTCGGTGAGGTAGGGGTGCATCCGCGCCCTCTCCCACTCGTCCGCACCGAGCCGTGTGGCTCGCTGCCAGACCTGGTTGGAGACACCCAGGCGGCCCAGGTCGTGCAGGTGGCCGGCGCCGCGCAGGGTGTGCGTCGTCGCCGGGTCCAGCCGCAGCACGGCGGCCGCCCCGGCCGCGAGGGCGGCGACACCACGTGAGTGACCCAGGGTGAACGGGCACTTGAGGTCGGCGAAGTCACCGAGGGCGCACACGACCCGGTCCAGCGACGTCTGATCCAGGCGGGTGTCACCGTCCGGCGCGTGCGTGATCGCGTCCGTCCACGAGTCCGTGGCCTCCGGCGGCGAGAGCACCTCCTCGGAGGCGTCCACGAGCGCGTCGACGATCGCGGGGTCGAGCTGCCCGCCGCTGCGGCTGCGAGCCATCCGCACCATGCCGTCCACACCGTGCACGCGATGGTGCACATCGGCGAGATCGGCGACCTGGGCGATCCGCATCTCGATCGGGATCGCGCTACCGCACGCGCCGGCGGGCAGCCCTCGGCCGTCGTACCTCTCGAAGGTGTACGCCAGGGTCCGCGCCACCGCCTCCGGCAGACCCAGGTGACGCGCCAGCAGGGCCGCGGACGAGCAGTGCGAGTGGACCAGCCAGGTCAGCTGCCCCCGCACGTCCCGGGCGAGCGTGCCCATCGCCAGGAGACGCTGGGGGAGCGGCTCGCCCCGGGCGATGCTGCCCACGAGGAAGCGCAGGTAGGGCAGACCGGTCCAGTCCACCATTAGGCATCACGTCGGACGGCGATGTCGTCACCGAACCACCGTGCGTATTCCTGGGAGTCCGCGTGACAGCCGATCCACATGAGCAACGTGGTGTAGAAGACCGTGTGGCGCTGCTCCTCCTCGAGGGAGAGCCGCTCGGCCAGGTGCCCGGCGATCCGTGCCGAGCTCAGCATGTGCTCTGCGGGCTGGCCGAGCCCGAGGTCGATGGCGACCGACAGGCCGGCGAGGACCTCGACCCGGCGCGGGAGCGTCGTGCCGCCGCGTGGCTCCGCACGGCCCATGTGCCCGAGTCTGCTCCCGGAGCCGGGGGTGGTCAACGACGAAGCGCATCAACGCAGCCGCCGCGGCAGCGGGAGAAGCATCGGGACGCCACGGCGGTAGGCCAGGTAGTCCTCCCCGAAGGCCCGCACGAGATCACGCTCCTCCAGGCGGATGCCCACGAGGACGTAGCCGGTGGTGGCGAGGGCGAAGAGCAGGTGGCCCGCGGTCATCGTCGGCGTGGCCCAGAAGGCGATGATGAAGCCGAGGTAGATCGGGTGGGCGGACCAGGGGCATCGGCCCCAGGTCGGACCTTCAGCCCATCGGCCGTGCGTCGCACGACCCCCCACCGAGGCCGGCCATCGTGGAGGTCACCCGCTCGTAGGTGCGTGGGTGCGTCGTCTTGGTCGCCCTCTCGACGAGGTGGTCCTCGATGCGGACCCGGGTGGGCTGGTAGGTCATCGACGAGGTGACCTCACCCCCTTCGCCACGCTCCATCGAGACCCTGGCGAAGAGGCCCTCCTGCGTCTCGGGCCCGAGGGAGGAGTCGGTGTCGGGGGACTGGTTGGAGAGGAAGTTGCCCATGCCGTAGAGCACGTACTTGCCGTTGATCTTCTCGCACGGCTGGACGACGTGGACATGGGTGCCGAGGATCAGGTCGACCTCGTCGGACTCGAGGAGCTGCTTGGCGATCGAGCGCTGCTGCCGGGTGGGCCGGGTCTCGTACTCCGTGCCCCAGTGCATGCTGACGACGACGAAGTCGGCGCCGTCCCTCTTCGCCCGTCTCGCGTCCTCGAGGATCCCCTTCGCACCGACCGCCGGCCAGAGCCCGCGCTTGAGCCAGGGGGCCTCGGGCGGGACCTGGGTCGTCGGGACCGCGGAGTTGTAGAGGGTGTAGGAGTACGCGAGCTGGGCGATCTTCGCGCGCCCGGCGTCGTAGGACGCGTGGTGGTCGGCCTGCGCCTCCTTCGCCTCCGGGCCGACGTACTGGAGGCCGGCGCCCTCGAGGACGCTGCGGGTCTTCCCGACGCCCTCGAGCAGCCGGTCCCAGGAGTGGTTCGAGGCGAAGTCGCAGCCGTTGTAGCCGGCTCCCGAGACGGCGTCGGCGAGCTCGTGCGGGGTGTTGAAGACGAGCGTCCCCGGCACGGCGAGGTCCGTGTCGTCGGGGGAGAGCGGGGTCTCCATGTGGCAGATGCTCGCGTCGGGCTCCTCGATGAGACCCCGCACGTCGTCGAACATCGGCGCGAAGTCGTACCCTGAGCCGCCGGCGTTCGCCCGGGCGTCCTCGACCACCGGCTGGTGCGCCAGGAGGTCGCCCGAGGCGCCGATCGTCACCTTCGCCGGCGTCTCGCCGGAGTCCCCACCCGGACCCTCGCGGTCGCGCCCTTCGGACGTGCCCTGCCGGCTCGCCGGCCCCGGCCCCCCGCCGCCTCCGTCGTCCCCGCCACCGGAGCACCCGGCGACGAGCAGGACGGGGAGGCAGGCGGCGACGAGTGTCCTGGCACGACGGTGTCCCATGGTCCGACGCTAGGTGCCTCGGCGCCGGGAGCCGGGAGCGACACGGCCGGGTGGCTACCCCTCCGCGCCCCCGCCGGAGGGGGCGAGCTTGAGACCGACGACGGCGCAGATGATGCCGGCGATGAAGACCAGCTTGGCCGGTGAGGCGCTCTCGTCGCCCGTGGTCACCGCCCAGGTGACCGTCAGGGCGGCGCCGACGCCCGTCCACACGGCGTAGGCCGTCCCGATGGGGATGCGGCGTACGGCCCGGCCGAGCCCGGCCATGCTGATGGCGAGCGTGACGAGGAAGACGACGGACGGGACCGGACGGCTCAACCCGTCCGAGTGGCCCAGGGCCGTGGCCCAGACGGCCTCGAAGACCGCGCTCACGAGCAGGATCACCCACGGCACGTCAGGCCACCACCTTCAGGCCGACGACCGACCCGACGAGCAGGACGAGCAGCGCCACCCGTGTCGTCGTGGGTCGCTCCTCGCCGGTGGCGAAGCCCCAGAGGACGGTGAGCACCGCCCCGATACCGGTCCATACCGCGTAGGCGGTCCCGGTCGGCAGTGAGGTCATCGCCCAGGCCAGTCCGCCCATGCTCGCGGTGAGGGCGAGGACGAAGACGATGGTGGGGCGCACCCGCCGGAAGTTCTCCGACCTGGAGAGGGCCATCGCCCAGACGGACTCGAGCATCCCCGAGACGATGAGGACCAACCACGCCATGACGCACTCCTGGTGAGTCAGTCTTGTCGTGGTGCGGGTACTGCTCCCTCGTCCGCGAGC
>CAYSGN010000167.1:0-3898 GCA_964430615.1 uncultured Janibacter sp.
CGACCCCGGGTACATCAACACCTTCCTGGACCGGCTGGCGCGGATCACCCCCGAGCAGGTGGCCGCGGCCGCCGACACGTGGCTGCGGCCGCAGCACCGGGCGAGCATCGTCTACCGGGTCGCCGACGAGGCCCGGCAGGAGGAGGTCGCATGAGCACGCTCGTCCCCCGTCCCGACGTGGTGCCGCCCGGGCCGTGGACGCTCCCCGCGCCGCGCGCCCTCGAGCTGCCCAACGGCATCACCGGGATCGTGCACCACGTGCCCGGGCAGTACGTCGTCTCGGTGCGGCTCTCGGTGCCCTTCGCGCTGCGGCAGGAGCCGCGGGACCGGGAGGGCGTCGCCTGGATCATGGCCCGGCTGCTCGACGAGGGGACCGCCAGCCACGGGCAGCGGGAGCTCTCCGAGCTGCTCGAGCGCCGCGGCATCGCCATCGACGCCGGGATGAGCGAGGCGGCCCTCGGGGTGGACCTCGACGTCCCGCAGCGCTTCCTCGGTGAGGCGCTGGAGCTGCTCACCGAGTGCGTCCGTGAGCCCTCCTTCGAGGCGGGTGAGGTGGCGCGGGTGGCCCGCACCCGGCTGGCGGAGATCGAGCAGGAGCGGGCCTCGGCGGGTCGCCGGGCCTTCCTGGAGTTCGCCGCGACCTTCCACGACCCGCGGGGCCGGGCCAGCCGTCCGGCCGCCGGCTCGCCCGAGACCGTCTCCGCGATCACCCGCGAGGACGTCGTGGCCTGCCACCGGGAGCACGTGCACCCGCAGGGTGCCACGGTCGTCGTCGCCGGCGACCTGACCGGGGTCGACGTCGACGGGCTGCTGACCCGCACCATCGGCGCCTGGACGACCGACGGACGGGCCCAGGAGGTCACCCGCGAGCCGGCCCCCCGCGCGCAGGACGCCGCCCGCGTCGTGCTCGTCGACCGCCCCGGGTCGGTGCAGTCCGAGATCGTCATCGGCGCCCCGGGGCCGGACCGGCGCAACGAGCACTGGCCTGCCTTCCCCGTGCTCGCCTGGATCATCGGCGGCGCGCCGAATGCGCGGATCGACCAGGTGCTGCGCGAGGAGAAGGGCTACACCTACGGCATCCGCTCCGGCTTCCGCACCCGGCAGGTCGGCGGCAACTTCGTCGTCGCGGGATCCGTGCGGGCGGACTCGACCGTGGACTCGCTGCGCCTGCTCGTCGACATCCTCGATCGGGTCCCGGAGGGCATCAGCGAGGAGGAGACCCGGGCCGGAATCGACTTCACGACGCTCACCGCGCCGGGTCGCTTCGACACCGCGGACGCGATCGCCGACGAGACGGTGAGTCTCGCAGGCGACGAGCTGCCGCTGACCTTCACCGGGGACACGCTCGCGGCGACGCGGCGGCTGACCCCGGCGGACCTGGACACCGCCTGGCGCGAGGTCACCCCCGAGTGGACGATCGTCGTCGTCGGGGATGCCGGTCTCTACCGGGACGGGGTCGAGCAGCTCGGCCTGGGCCCGGTCACCGTCGTCCCGAACTGAGCATGGTGTCATGGCCCGCATGAATACGCGCACCATCGTCGACGTCTTCTCGGACCCCGGCCTGCCCTCCCGCCTGGTCGAGGACCTCGTGAGCGGGGACCACGAGCGGACGCAGCGATACGACTTCTCTCGCAAGCACCGGCAGATCCCCCTTCGCGACGACGGCACGTTGGATCTGGAGACGGTCTTGGGGTGGGCCCGTGAGGACAGCCACGTGGCCGTGGTCGTGACCGAGATCCCGCGTCGCGCGGGCCATCGCCCCAAGTTGGCGGCCCTGCACCCCGTTGACGGGCTCGTGGTCATCTCGCTCCCGGCTCTCGGGTGGATCGGTCTGCGGGCCCGGCTCGAGGAGGCCGTCCTGGGCTCCTTGGACGTGCTGACCGACCCGGATCGTGGTGACGGGCCGCCGGAGGTCGGATTCGGTGTGGTCCACGAGCAGGACCCGGGCACCGGCGCCTCCTACTACGTCGCCTCACCGTGGTGGCATCCGGGCAGGTTGCGGCTCGTGCTCGGGATGGTGCGCACGAACGAACCCCTCTCCACCGCCCCCAGGCTCTCGGGCGTACTCGCGGCGGCCAGTGCCACGGGCGCATTCGGCATCTTCTACTCCTCGATCTGGAGCATGGCCGACGCGCTGCCCGAGTGGCGATTGGCGCTCATCACCATCATGGTCGTCCTGGCGATGACCGGATGGCTGATCGCCAGCAACGGCTTGTGGGAGCGCCGGCGACGGATGGGCAGCCTGGAGGAGGCTGTCATGTACAACGCCTCCACCATCGTGAGCCTGATCGCGTCGGTTACGATGCTCTACATCGCCCTCTTCGTCGGGATCCTCGTCGGCGCGCTCGTCGTCATCGACGCCCACTTCATGTCCACGACCATCGGGATGCAGACCTCTGTCTGGAACTACGTCGACATCGCGTGGCTGAGCGCCTCAATGGGCACAGTGGCCGGCGCCCTCGGTTCGAACTTCGACAGCCAGGTCGACGTGCGCAACCTCACCCAAGGTCGGCGTCAGGAGATGCGCTACAGGATTGCGGCCGAGGAGTAACGACACCGTCAGGGCCGGACCCGCGCTCGGCGGTGCGGCGCTCGACGGGGCCTACCGGCTGGAGTCAGGGGCCAGCCGGGCGAGCAGCTCCTCGTGCAGCAGTCCGTTGCTGGCCACGGCATTGCCGCCCCACGGCCCCCGCTGCCCGTCGAGGGAGGTGAAGCGGCCCCCCGCCTCTTCGACCACGGCGACGAGCGCGGCCATGTCGTAGAGCTCGAGGTCCGGCTCGGCGGCCAGGTCGACCGCGCCCTCGGCGACGAGCATGTAGGACCAGAAGTCCCCGTAGGCCCGCGTGCGCCACAGGTCCGAGGTGAGATTGAGGAAGGACATGCCCCGGCCGGTCTCGCGCCAGCCGTCCAGCGAGCTGTAGGACAGCGAGGCGTCCGAGAGCTCCGAGACCCCGGAGACCGAGATCTGCTTGGCCTGGGCGAGTGAACGGCCGGTCCAGGCGCCGGCCCCCTTTGCGGCCCACCAGCGACGGCCCAGCGCGGGCGCGGCGACGAGGCCGACGACGCAGTCCTCGCCGTCGACGAGGCCGATGAGGGTGGCCCACACGGGGACCCCGCGCACGTAGTTCTTGGTCCCGTCGATCGGGTCGATGATCCAGCGGCGGGTCGAGGACCCCGTGGTGCCGTACTCCTCGCCGACGATGGCGTCCCGACCGCGGGAGCGGCCCAGCTGCGCGCGGATCACCTCCTCGCAGGCGCGGTCGGCGTCGCTGACCGGGGTCAGGTCCGGCTTGGTCTCCACGACGAGGTCATCGGCCTGGAAGCGGGAGAGGGTGATCCGCTCGACCTGGTCGGCCAGGACGTGGGCGAGGCGCAGGTCATCGGCATAGGGAGAGCTCTCGGACATTTCGTCAACGTACCCGAGGCAGGTGTGCGTCGCTTCGAGGCCCGCGCCCGCACCTCATCGGCCGAGGGTCAGCCGTCCTCGCCGGAGCGGGCCCGCAGCAACCGGCGAAGGGAGTCCAGCCGCCCCTCACCACGCGGCCCGGCCTTCCCCTGCGCGACCCAGGCGTCGAGGGCGCAGTCCGGCTCGTCGTGGCTGCAGCCGCGGGGACAGTCGGCGACGCCATCGGCCAGCTCGGCGAAGTACCCGACGATCTGGTCCGGTTCGACGTGCGCCAGCCCGAAGGAGCGGATGCCCGGCGTGTCGATGATCCAGCCGCCCTCGGCGTCCCCGTCGAGCGGGGGCAGGCGCAGCGCCAGGACACTGGTCGAGGTGTGGCGGCCGCGACCGGTGACGTCGTTTACGTCACCGGGCGCCCGGTCCGCCGCGGGCCCGCGCGCGGTGACGCGCGGGGTCGTTCCCCCCCCCGAGTGCCCGACGAGCCCCGAGATCCGG
>CAYSGN010000168.1:0-3812 GCA_964430615.1 uncultured Janibacter sp.
CCCCAGCAGCGAGATGACGCCGAAGGTCCGCCCGTCGTAACCAGGATCCTCGAGGCACTCCTTGAGAGCGTCGACGAGTGCCCGCGCCTCGTCTCGGTTGACCTTGTTGCCGCTCGGCCCTTCTTCGAAGGCCGTCTCGGTCCGCGTGATCTTGATCGGCTCCAGCCGGTCGGCCCCGAACTGTCGCACGGGAACCAGTCGAATGCCGTTGGGCTCGTACGCGATGCGGTTCGAGAACCCGATGATCTCGGGCACACATCGACGGTGCTCGGTCAGTGTGAGCTGACCGCCGTAGCGCATGAGGGCTTCGTCGAAGAGCGAACGCGCGGGATCCTGCCACGATGCCTTGTAGCGGTCGTCGTGGAGGTACTGCTCGGCCAGATCCCGCAACGACTGCTGGTCGACTCCGACGGCCGTGGGCGAGACCTGCTTGTCGTCGCCGATCACGACGATCTTGGGGGCGAGGTACTGGAGGAAGGAGGCCTCCAAACCAGCCTGCGATGCCTCGTCGATGAGGATGACGTCGAACATGTTCTCGCTCAGGCGCAGTTGCTCGACGATGCGGTAGATCGGCATGATCCACACGGGCACGGATGGTCGACACCGGTCCAGGGACTCACGGATCTCCGCGCGTTGCCGCGCCGCGTACTTGCCCGTTCCCTTGCCGAGTCGTCGCACCAGCTGCGAGTACTGCGTGAGGTCGGCGCGTGAGCCGAGAGTCAGCCGCTCCGGCCCCACTGCGTGGTTCCAGGCACGCATCGCGGCGACCGTCTCGGCCGAGCCCTGCAGCTGGTCCTCGATCCGCGCGATCTCATCCTGCAACTCGTTCGCGTCGAGGGCCTCCTGCTCGAGGACCCAGTGGCGGATGGCTGCCCAGGCCACTGCCTCCTCAAGGTGTGCCAGACGGGCGTGCCACTTGTGGTGATGTGCATCAGCAGTCACTGCCTCCGCCAGTCGGGGTGCCGCCTCCTCGACCCGTGCCGTCAGTTCCTGCGACCGGTCGAGATCACGGGCCACACCATCCAGCTCCAACGCCCGCGCGTAAGCCTCGGCGTAGGCAAGGTGGTCGTTGGCGTCGACTGCCTCCTGCATGGGCGCCACCCAGTCGGCCTGATCACCCCACTTGATGACCGCTGCGAGCTGCTCGTAGAGGAAGCGAAGGGGGGCGCTCGCCTGCTGCTGCTCCTCCTCGGCAGTGAGCGCACCCACGACGGTTCCGTACTCCAGGACGTGGTCCAGGTCCGTCCAGTCGATGGCCGGCATGTTGCGGTCCCGGACGTAACCGTCGATCTCGTTGAGCTGTTGTCGCATCGCGAGGACCCGACCCAGCGTCTGTGCCTGCGCGCGGTGCCATGCTGCGCGCTCGTTCAGCGTGTCCTCCGCGGGGACGTGTGTGCCGGCCGGCCAGGCGCGGTCCATGCGGTCCAGGGTCCACAGGGACTCTTGGTACGCCATGAAGCGATCGATGAGATCCGTGGTGGTGGGAGCACGGCCATTGACCTTGACCGAGTCGAAGAGAGGCTTGCACTGCTTGATGATGGACGGTGTGAACATGCCGGTCTTGACGGATCCATCGACGTTTGTCTTGATCTCCGACCCCGACGCGACGTGCTGGCGAAGAGCCTGTGCCAGTTGCATGTTGGTGTTGGGATCTCCGGAGACGTCGACCCGGGTGTCGTAACCTAGGAAGTTCGTCCTCACGTCGACGTACTCCAGTTGAGCAACGATGTCGCGGTACCGGGCGTCCCAGACGTCCGTGATGCCCATCCGGACGTCGGCGATGGCATCGTCGAGCCAGGGTGCCCGCAGCTGTGTTGTTTCCTGCACCAGACCGGCCACGTCGTGTAGGCGGTCACGGAAGGCGTCCCGATCCTCCGGGGCCAGCTCGGCCAGGCGCCGACGAGCAGGATGATCGACCACGGCGTGGAACGACTGGTGCTGCTGCTCGGCTCTTGTCAAGGCGTCCGCCATTGCGGCGTACTTCTCCGGCATGGGCAGGGCACTGACCTCGAGGCCGCGCTTGCGAGCCTCATCGCCGTGCACCTGCAGGCGTTCGTCGCGCAGCAGATCGAGCCACTCGAGCGCCTCGCTGTCAGACAGGATCTGGACCGGAGTCGATGAGGCGGGGGTGTAGGTGCCGACCCAAGCGTAGGTTGCCCGCTCGTCCTCGTACTGCTGGGCGATGGCGGCCAGCGTGCCGGTGTACCCCGCGTGGGAGAGCACGGTGGTCTCACGCTCGCGCGCGTTGAGGAGAAGCTCGTTCAGGCGCTGGCGCTCGCGGCGCAGTTCCTGGACGTGTTCCAAGGTCTGCTCGATCATCGTCTCGGTCTGCTCGACATCGTGCTCCGTCGCGTTGCGGGAGATCGTGTCGACAGCGGTCCGCAGCTCGGCCATGTCGCTCCGGCTGGCTCCGATGACCGAGACCGCCAGCGGTCTGATCAGCTCGGGCAGCTTGCCACGGACCTCGTGGAGGGCTCGGTCGGTGTGTGCGGTGACGAGCACGCGTTTGCCCTGCGCGAGCAGGTGGGAGAGCAGGGCCGCGGCAGTGTGGGTCTTGCCGGTCCCGGGAGGGCCTTGGACAAGAGTCTGCGCATTTCGGTCGACTCTCTCGAGGATCTGTCGCTGCACGGAGTTCAGCGGCAGCGGCGAGAAGATGTCGCCACCGACGTCCAGCAGTGCTCCCGGACTCGGGTCCGGTTGTGTCGGGGGTGCCTCGTTCGGGTCGAGCAGCGGCCGCAGGCCGTTCGGGACGCGACCCGACTCCGCGATGTCTGCTGCGATCTTCTCGAAGGCCTGTGCGAGACCGATCTTGGGGCGTGGTCGCAGAACCAGTGCTGGCGACCACGACAGCGTGGCGACGTTGTTAGGCGAGTGGTTACCCCCTTCGTCAAGGTAGCGTCCCTCCGCGTCGAGCGCGTGGACGGTCATCGTCCCGAGCTCCTTCAGGGCGGCTCGGTCGAGACCGTGTGTCGAAAACGCTGCTGCCCGCTCCTCCGTGAGGATCGGCAGCTCGCGAGTGGGGAAGGCGTCCGGGTCCAGCATGTCCAGCTCAGCCTTGAGCCCGATGGCCTCTGGATCTGCGTCGACGACGAGCTGGCCGGTGCGGGAGTCGACATGCACATCAACCTTGAGCGTGAAGAGGTGTCGACGCACTGTCGGGTGATCGAGCTTGTCCCAGGCCAACAGCCCGAGCGCGAGAACGAGCTCCCGCTCCTCTGCGTTCTGCGAGGACTCCACGTGCGCGCCGAAGACCTCGCGGTAGACCTCTCGGACGGGGATCGCCGCCTTCTCGTCCTCGGCCCACATGTCCCAGAGGGCGATCCAGCGGTCGAATGCCTGTTGCACCTCGGGATGCTCTTCGATCACTTCACGTTCGTCCACCATCGCTTCTTCGTCCTCGTCCCATCGCCGACCGGTGACGATGTACGGACGAAGCTGCGGTCGGTCATCGCACCGCAGGCCGCCTCCGGAGACCCAGGTCCCGATGGACGGTGGCATCTCGGGCGGGTCGATCTTGTCCAACCGGTCGATGACGAGCAGCGGTTGGTCGATGGTCGCGTCCGCATCGCTCCAGCGGATCGCTGGGTTGTCGGGGAGGTCGCTGAACCAGCGCACCATGCCTTCGCGCTTGTACTTGTCGACGTCTCGTACCGGTCGCTCCTTGAGGCGCTGGGCCTTGGCGAGGAAGGTGAAGAGGCGAGTGGCCTTGTCGACGAGGGGGTCGCGGTCG
The DNA here is from genome assembly GCA_964430615.1 of uncultured Janibacter sp. Classification (GTDB taxonomy): domain Bacteria; phylum Actinomycetota; class Actinomycetes; order Actinomycetales; family Dermatophilaceae; genus Janibacter. Next base: position 3,731 of record CAYSGN010000168.1, read on the forward strand.
GTCATGAGAGTGCGGTGTCTCCGTTCAGGCGGTCGGGGTGAGCGGTGACCGCTCGAAGTCGGTGAGCAGGGAGTCGAAGGCA
>CAYSGN010000169.1:0-3767 GCA_964430615.1 uncultured Janibacter sp.
GCAGCGGCGTGGGCGGGAGGACGTCGGCGAGCAGGGCGGCCGCGGTGTCGACGGCTCCGGCGGTCAGGGGGGAAGGCACCTCTCCACCGTAGTTCGTGGCCGCCGTCTCACGTCCCGGTGCCCGTGCACGGGCGGTCCGCGTCGTGCTCGAGCCCGACGAGGTCGAGGACCTCGGCCGCCACGCCCCCGGGGTCGGCGACGAGGCGCAGCTCGTTGCCGTGGACATCGAGAGCGTGCTGGTGCGTGAAGAGGGCGCGCACCCCGGCGCTGGCGAGGACCTGCAGCCCGGTGAGGTCGATGACGACCTGGTGGACGCCGCCGCGGCTGGCCCCGCTGATCCGGTCGGTGAACTCCTGCGCGGACACGGCGTCCAGGACGCCCGACAGGCGCAGGACCCGTGGCGGCCCGTCCTCGAGTGTGCAGCTCAGTCCGACCGGCTCCGAGGGCGAGCCGTGCCGCCCGCCGGAGCCGAGGTTCGCCGGGTGGTGCAGCTGGTGCCGGGCCCGGACCGTCGTGCCGTCCACGGGGACCCCGGGCTCGGCGCGGGTGCCGCGACGGTCGATGGACAGCTCGTCCAGGACGGTGCCGATCAACCACAGCCCACGGCCGGTCGTTGCCGGCGGCACGGCCGGCACGGCCTCCCAGTACCCGTCGTCGCACACCTCGACGAGGAGCACGCCGTCCGCCCCGAGCTCCAGGGTGAGTCGCACCGGGCCGGGCTGCCCCGCCGGGTAGGCGTGCTCGACGGAGTTCGCCACGAGCTCGGAGACGGCCAGCTCGACCACGTCCTGGTCCCGCTCCCCGGGGCCCAGCGCGCGCAGCCAGGCCCGCGCCGCGGTGAGCAGCGCCCGGAACCCGGCGTCGTCGGCCGCCTTCTGCAGGTGCAGCGGTGGGACCGGCAGCTCGCGACGGTGCGCGGCGAGCACGGTCACGTCGTCGTCGAAGCCCTCGCGGGTGAGCAGCTCGACGGCGAGGCGGGCGACCCGCTCGCACACCGACTCCGGTGCACCCACGGGCAGGACGCGGTTGGAGACCGCATTGCTGGCCACCTGCGCGAGGGCGTCCAGGCACTCCGCCTGCGGACGTCCGGGACGCTCGATGATCCCGTCGCTGTAGAGCAGGAGGGTCTCGTCCGTCGCCAGCGTGTCGGTACCCGTCCCCACTCCGCTCCCGGTCCCGAGCGGGCCCCCGCCGGTGCGCTCCAGGTAGCGGGTGCCCCGGGCCGAGGCGATGAGGGGCGGTGGGTGACCGCAGAGGCCGTAGCGCAGCTCCCCGGAGTGCGGGTCGAGCACGACGACGCTGACGGTGGCCGCCTGCATGGCGGGGTGACGGCCGGCCATGCGGTCGATCCACCGCAGCGCGAGCTCGTGGTCGCCGGTCTCCCGGAGCAGCTCCTCGAGGACGACCCGGACCTGGCCCATGGTGGAGGAGGCGAGCATCCCGTGGCCGACGATGTCGCCGACCACGAGTGCCAGGCGCCCGTCGGGCACGGGGATGGCGCTGAACCAGTCGCCCCCGGCGCTCTGGTCCCTCGCGGCGACGAGGTAGCGGGCGGCCCCGGGCAGGACGGGCAGGCCGCGCGGCAGGAGGGCCGACTGCAGCTCGAGGACGACGTCCCTGGCCTCCTCGTACCGCCGCTCGGCCGCGGTGGCCCGCCGGCGACTCGTCTCTCGCTCCCGCACCCGGTCGGTCACGTCGCTCGCGGTCACGAGGATCCCCCGCACGCTCCCGTCGGGCCGGCGCCAGGGCGTGAGCGCGAAGTCCATGTAGAACTCGACGGTGGTCCCCTCGACCTCCATCTGGAGGCGCCACTCGCTCGCGTTCATGGGCTCATCGGTCTCGTACACCCGATCGAGCAGCTCGAAGATCCGCTGCCCCGCGACGTCGGGCACGACCTCTCGGACGGGTCGCATGAGGAAGGGACGTCGGGCGAGCTCGCGCCAGGCGCGGTTGGCCGCCACCACGCGGTGCTCCGGCCCCTCCAGCACCGCCATGGTCGTCGGCACGGCGTCGAAGGCCGCGCGCACGACCTCGGCGTCCCCGGCAGCAGCGGAGGGGTCCTCAGGTGACGGTGTCCCGGTCGGGCCACTCACTTGGGGAGGCCTCCCGAGTCGGTGACGTCACGCGCCACGTCGTTGAGCTTGATGTTGAGCCGGTTGCTCACCGCCCGCAGCATGGAGAAGGCGGTGGGTTCGTCCACGCTGAGGACGGTCATGAGGATGCCGATCGCCGAGCCGATCTGCCGGCTGGCGGTCAGCGCCCGCCCGAGGGTGGCCGCCTCGTGGGCGCTGTCGGAGTGCGCCAGGAGGACCGCGGCATGGCTCGCGAAGAGCGCGCCCACGGTGGCCGCGTCCCCGTCCAGCGCGTTGGGGCGCGCGGCGTACAGGTTGAGGGCCGCCCGGTCCGGTTCGTCGGTGAGGTGGAAGGCCAGGACGCTGCGCACCGGGGTCGTCGAGACGGTCGTGCGGCTGAACTCGGGCCAGCGCTCGTCGACCGTGAGGTCCGGGATGCTGGTCACGAGCGCGTCGGTCGCGGCCATCAGGCAGGGGCCCTGGCCCGCCTCGTACTGGATCCGGTCGACCTCCCGCGGCACCGACCCCGTGCTCGCGATGGTCTTCGGCTGCCGCCCGACGGGCCACCGCGTGACGGCGGCCCACTCGCACCCGATCGTCGCGCAGGCCAGCGTGACGAGCCGGTGCCGGGCGGCCTCCACGTCGCCGCTGTCGCTCAGTCACTCGCTCAGGCGGCGGAAGGCGAGCGCGATCTCCTCGGGAGAGCTGTCGGGCACATCTCCTCCGATCCCGTGGGTGTCCTTGCACGGCCAGCATGTCAGCATCACCGATGCGGCGACAGGTCCGGGCGGTAGCCTGCAGGCATGTGCAGCTACTGCGGTTGCCAGTCGATCTCGACCATCGGCCGCCTCATGGACGAGCACGTCGAGATCACCAATGCGACGGGCGAGCTGCGACGGGCCTGCGAGAGCGGGGACCTGGCCGCCGCGCGGGCGCGGTGCGCCGACGTGGCCCGACTGCTCGACCCGCACTTCATGACCGAGGAGGGCGGACTCTTCGACGTCATGGGCGAGCAGGAGGAGTTCCGCGGGCACATCGACGGCCTCTGCGGCGAGCACGGCACCCTCGAGGAGCTCCTCGACCGGATCGCCGACGGCGAGCTCGGACTGGCCGCGGACTTCGAGTACGCGCTGCGCGAGCACACCGACAAGGAGGACAACGGGCTCTTCCCCGCGGCGGCGATCGCGCTCTCGGGCACCGACTGGGAGCGGGTCGTCGACCAGGAGACGGCCATCCTCGGCGGGGCCGGCTGACCGGGTCACGGGCGAAGGGCGGCGGCCACGACCCCCTTCGCGTCCGCCTGGACCTGCGCGAGGTGCTCCGGCCCGCGGAAGGACTCGGCGTAGATCTTGTACTTCTCCTCGGTGCCGGAGGGTCGGGCGGCGAACCACGCCGAGCGGGTGACCACCTTGAGCCCGCCGACGGCCGCTCCGTTGCCGGGGGCCTCGGTGAGTGTGGCGGTGATCGGCTCGCCGGCGACCTCGTCGGCGGCGACGGCCGCCGGGGTGAGCGCCTTGAGGGCGGCCTTCTCCTCCCGTGTGGCGGGGGCGTCGATGCGGGCGTAGGCGGGCTCGCCGTGCCGGGCGACGAGGTCGGCGTAGTGCTCGCTCGGCGAGCGGCCGGTCGCGGCGAGGATCTCGGAGGCGAGCAGGGCGAGGATGATCCCGTCCTTGTCCGTGGTCCACACCGAGCCGT
>CAYSGN010000170.1:0-3626 GCA_964430615.1 uncultured Janibacter sp.
TCCGGGAAGGACGGGTCCGGCGGGGGGCTGGACTCCTCCCGGCTGTGGATGCTCGGGAAGTACGCCGAGCTGACGCACCAGGCAGCCTGCGAGTCGAGCTGGCCCGCGTCGCGCACCGGTCTGCAGGTGGCCCGTTCCCCGCTGAGCAAAAAGGACGTCATCGCGGCCAATGCCCACCGGATCCCCGTCGGGGACCAGGTGAGCCTCCTCGCCGACGTGCGGCGTGCGGAGCCGGGGAGCACCCTGGAGATCCGCTGGTACGCCAACTCCCGTGGCGGCAGCATGGACGTGACGACGCTCGACCTGCCGACCGGGTCGTGGTCGGCGGACGACTGCCAGAAGGTGCGCGTGAACGCCGAGCGGCCGGTGGGGGCGACCTACGCCCAGGTCTTCCTCCGGCAGACGCCGCCGGGAGGCGGGCAGCGCGTGCTGCGCACGGCGGTGGACAACGTCCGCCTCATCGAGTGGGCCTCCCACCCCTTCGAGGGACGTGCCTACGACACGGTCGAGGCGAACTCGGACACGCTCGTCACCGTGCGCAGGGACGACCCGGCCGCCGGCAGGGACCCCTTCCTGCGCTGAGCCGGGTCAGCCCGCGAGGACGAGTGCCGTCAGGGCCACCAGCCAGCTGACGAAGCTGCCGACGAGGAAGTACTCGGTGACCTTGTCGATGTCCGACTCCTGCTCCCGGGAGTGCGCCGAGAGCTCGGGCCAGCGGATGAGCCCCTTCGCCGCGATGACCAGGCCCGCGGCCGTCACCTGGCCCGCGAGCCCGAGCCCGAGGACGAAGAGGCGCTCCAGGGGGCCGAGGAGCCGCCCGCCCTTGAGCTCCTCGTCGGGCTGGTCGCGCGTCGGCGCCGCGGCCATCGCGCCGGTGCTGATGAGCACCAGCCGCACGACGAGGTTGCCGGTGCTCAGCTGGACCAGCGCCAGGCCCGCGAGCAGCAGCGCCCGGTCCGCATCGAGGCGCCACGGCAGGTCCGCCCAGGCGAGCCAGTCCCCGAGCGCGCCACTGGCGGTCGGGGCCCACCCGGAGAGCAGCATCTGGAGGGCCATGGACATCCCGAGGGTGAGCAGGGCGAGGACGTGCCCGCGGGGCGCGGAGAAGGAGGCCTCGGAGGCGAGGACCCACCCGGCGGCCCCGAGGCCGGCGAGGAGCACGAGCCACAGCCCGGTCGCGGTGAGGAGGCCGGCGAGGACCGCGACGACCCCGAGGGCGAGCACCCCGACGAGGGTGGCGACGAGCCGGGAGCGCCGTGGGTCGACCCGTGCCTGGGCGAGGAGGCTGCGGGCGAGGTCGGCCAGACCGACCGCGATGAGGAGGGCTGCGAGGACGCTCACGGGAGTCTCCGCAGGTCCTCGTCGATGACGACGAGCTGGTCGAGGCCGTGGCGACGCACCCGCCGCGAGACGGCCGTCGGGGTGATCCCCTCGTCCTCGGCGACGGCGCGCTGGGTGCGCCCCTCGAGCAGGCCGGCGAGGATGCGCAGGGAGCGGTCGTCGAGGCCGCCGAGGACGAGGTCCCGGTGGCGCAGCGCCGCATCGAGGGCGGCGGCGTCGGCCGCGTCCTCACGCCACCTCGTGCGTACGACCGGCTCCGGGGAGGCGGGGCCCTCGCCCCCCTTCGCTGCCGTGATCGCCTCGCGCGCCAACCACCATCCGGGGCCGTCCTGGACGGTGCCGTCCTCGGACAGCGCGGCCACCTCGCCGTGGGCCAGGCCGTACCGGGTCTCGACGTCGGGAAGGAGCAGGAGCCGGATCCGCAGCGCCGCGTGCACCGCCTCACCGCGCCGGGCCCAGGCCCCCTGGAACTCGTCACCGACGGTGACCCGCAGCGGGTGGACGGGGGAGGTGGCCCGGTTGACCTCGTCGAGCACCCCCACGAGGGCGGCGTGCAGGCCGCGCCGATCGGCCGAGGTGCGTGAGGCGACGACGTCACCGATAAGGGTGGCCACGGGAGCGCTCATATGAACACTCTAGCTTCATTCGGAGAAATATAAACCGATAAGGTTCATATCGAGTCGGGTGAACGAAGGGGGTTCACCGGAGCGTGTCGGCAGGAGCCGACGGGTCACGGCGCTCGTAGGTGACGAAGTCGAAGCCGTCGCGCGGCGTGCGGCGCTCCTCGCGCCAGACGGCCGGGTCGACCTCGGGGAAGAAGACCTCCGCCTCGGGCTCGGCGGCGATCTCGGTCAGCTCCAGTCGTGAGGCCAGGCCGATGGTCTGCCGGTAGATCTCGCCACCACCGGCGATGAAGACCGCGCCCCCGCCGGCGACGGCGAGCGCCTCGGCGACCGAGTGGACGACGAGCGCCCCGGGCGCCGCCCAGGTGGGGTCGCCCGTGACGACGATCGTCGTGCGGCCCGGCAGGGCACGGCCGATCGAGTCCCAGGTGCGGCGTCCCATGACGAGCGTGCCGCCCATGGTGAGGGCCTTGAAGTGGGCCAGGTCCTCCGGGAGGTGCCACGGCATCCCGCCGTCGACCCCGATCGCCCGGTTGGCGCCGAGCGCGGCGACGAGGATGAGCCGCTGGTCGTGGCCCAGCTCGGCGAAGGGGACCGGCCGGCCGGCGGCCAGCCCCTCCAGGGCGACCCGCTCATGGGGGACGAGCCGGTCGGGCAGCTCGGCAAGGGGCCACCAGCGCAGGTCCGCGGCCTTGTCGGGCTCGCGCACCCGCGGCTCGCCGGACCAGCCGGTGACGTGGAAGAAGAAGTCGGCGCGCTGCTCGCGCGGGCCGGCCAGGGTGCTGCGCTGGATCACCGTCAGCGGCTCGGCCGCGGTGACCCGCACGCCGAGCTCCTCCTCGACCTCACGGGCCAGTGACTCGTGGGGGGACTGGACGTCCTCGATGTGGCCGGCGGCGCCGCAGGCCCACCAACCGTCCATGAAGCCGGTGCCGCGACGCAGCTGGAGGAGGACCTCGCGGCCCCGCTCGCCCTCGCGGGTCATCACCGCGTACACGGCGCCGAGGAGGGGGACCCGCCCGCGCAGCTCGGGCGGCACCGGACGAGGGAGGGCGCTCATACGGCGATCGGCGCCTTGATGCTCGGCGCGGCCTCGTACCCGACGAGCGTGAAGTCCTCGATCTCGTAGGCGTCGATCGAGTCGCGCGGGGCGATCTCCATGCGCGGCAGGGGGCCCGGCTCGCGGGTCAGCTGGAGGTCGGCCTGCTCGAGGTGGTTGAGGTAGAGGTGGGCGTCGCCGAGGGTGTGCACGAGCTCCCCGGGCTCCATGTCCACCTGCTGGGCGACGAGCATCGTCAGCAGGGCGTAGGAGGCGATGTTGAAGGGCACGCCCAGGAAGACGTCCGCGCTGCGCTGGTAGAGCTGGGTGGACAGCTTCGGGCGGGCGCCGGCGCCGCCCGGGGTGACGTAGAACTGGAAGAGGGTGTGGCACGGCGGCAGCGCCATCGAGTCCACCTCCGCGACGTTCCAGGCCGAGACGATGTGCCGGCGGCTGTCGGGGTGGGTGCGCAGCCCCTCGATGACCTTGGCGATCTGATCGACCGACTCCCCGGTCGGGGTGGGCCAGGAGCGCCACTGGTGCCCGTACACCGGGCCGAGGTCGCCGTCCTCGTCCGCCCACTCGTCCCAGATGGAGATGCCCCGCTCCTGGAGCCAGCGCAC
>CAYSGN010000171.1:0-3429 GCA_964430615.1 uncultured Janibacter sp.
CATCCGCCTGAGCGACGTCTCCCCGGAGTGCTCCCGGGCGCCCCCCTCGGCGGCCCACCCGCTTGAGTTTATACCCCTAGGGGGTATACATTCGTCTCGGTGGGCAGCGGTGCGCCCCCGTCCCTGCCACGGCAGGGCCCCGCACCGCCACCGACCGCCATCACCGACACAGGTTCGAGAGGAAGCACCATGAGCCAGACCGCCACCTACACCGTCTCCGGCATGACCTGCGGCCACTGCGTCGCGTCCGTCACCGAGGAGGTCCAGGAGATCCCGGGCGTCGAGGACGTCTCGGTCGAGCTCGAGTCCGGCGCCGTGACCGTCACCAGCACCGCCCCGCTCGAGGAGGCCACCGTCCGCGCCGCCGTCGAGGAGGCCGGCTACCAGCTGGCCTGATCCCGCGCCGCCACGAGGCGACCCCCCTTCGTCCACCCACCCCTTCGCCTCCCGAGGAGAGAGCATGAGCGCCCCCACCGACTCACCGGTACCGACCCAGCCGCAGGAGATCGAGCTGGCGATCACGGGGATGACCTGCGCCTCCTGCGCCAACCGCGTCGAGCGCAAGCTCAACAAGCTCGACGGCGTCACGGCCACGGTCAACTACGCGACCGAGAAGGCGAAGGTCAGCCACTCCACGGACGTCACGACCGACCAGCTCGTCGAGACGGTCGAGCAGGCCGGCTACGGGGCGGTCCCGCCCCGCACCGAGGAGGCGAAGGGGGAGGAGCCCGCCCTCCCCGACGAGACCGATCTGCTGCGCCAGCGGCTGATCGTCTCCGCCGTGCTCTCGGTGCCGGTCATCGCGATGGCGATGATCCCGCCGCTGCAGTTCACCTACTGGCAGTGGCTCTCGCTCACCCTCGCCGCGCCGGTGGTCGTGTGGGGCGCCTGGCCCTTCCACAAGGCCGCGTGGACCAACCTGCGCCACGGCGCGACGACGATGGACACGCTCATCTCGATGGGCACCCTCGCCGCGCTGGCGTGGTCGGTGTACGCGCTCTTCTGGGGCACGGCGGGCATGCCGGGGATGACCCACCCCTTCGAGCTGACCGTCGGGCGCAGCGACGGGGCGGGCAACATCTACCTCGAGGCCGCGGCCGGGGTGACGACCTTCCTCCTCGCGGGGCGCTACTTCGAGAAGCGCTCCAAGCGTCAGGCGGGCGCCGCCCTGCGAGCGCTGCTCGAGATGGGGGCCAAGGAGGTCACCGTCCTCGAGGGCGACCAGGGCAGCGCCGAGCGGCGCATCCCCGTCGAGCAGCTGGCCGTCGGGATGCGCTTCGTCGTCCGGCCGGGCGAGAAGGTCGCGACCGACGGGACGATCGAGCACGGCACCTCGGCGATCGACGCCTCGATGCTCACCGGCGAGTCGGTGCCCGTCGAGGTCTCGCCCGGCGACGAGGTCGTCGGCGCGACGGTCAACGCCGGTGGGCGCCTCGTCGTGCGGGCGACCCGGGTCGGCAGCGACACCCAGCTGGCCCAGATGGCCAAGCTCGTCGAGGACGCCCAGAGCGGCAAGGCCCAGGTGCAGCGCCTCGCGGACCGGATCTCGGGGGTCTTCGTCCCGATCGTCATCGGCCTGGCCGTCGTGACCCTCATCGGGTGGCTGCTCGCCGGGGCCGGGGTCGCCACTGCCTTCACCGCCTCGGTCGCGGTGCTCATCATCGCCTGCCCGTGCGCGCTGGGCCTGGCCACCCCGACCGCTCTCATGGTCGGCACCGGCCGGGGCGCCCAGCTCGGGATCCTCATCAAGGGCCCGGAGGTCCTCGAGTCCACCCGCACGGTCGACACGATCGTGCTCGACAAGACCGGGACCGTCACGACCGGCCAGATGACGCTGCGTGAGGTCGTCACCGCCGACGGGGAGGACGAGGCCGAGGTGCTGCGCCTGGCCGGCGCGCTCGAGGCCGCCTCGGAGCACCCCATCGCCCAGGCGATCGCCTCCGGTGCCCGCGAACGGCTCGGCGATCTGCCCGCGGTCGAGGGCTTCGCCAACGCCGAGGGTCTCGGGGTCCGCGGCTCGGTCGCCCGCGACGGCGACGAGCTGGCCGTGGTCGTCGGGCGGCCGCGTCTCCTCGAGGACTCCGGACTGCCGCTGCCCCCGTCGCTCCGCGAGGCGATGACCGCCGCCCAGCAGGAAGGCGGCACCGCCGTCGTCGTCGGCTGGGACGGCACCGCCCGCGGCGTGCTCGTCGTCGCGGACGCGATCAAGGAGACCTCAGCCCGGGCCGTCGCCGAGCTCCGGGACCTGGGCCTGCGCCCCGTCCTGCTCACCGGCGACAACGAGATCGTCGCGCGGGCGGTGGCCGCAGAGGTCGGCATCGCGGAGGAGGACGTCGTCGCCGACGTCCTGCCCGCCGACAAGGTCGCCGTCGTCCAGCGCCTCCAGGGCGAAGGGCGGGTCGTCGCCATGGTCGGCGACGGCGTCAACGACGCCGCGGCCCTGGCGACCGCCGACCTGGGACTGGCGATGGGTACCGGCACCGACGTGGCCATCGAGGCGAGCGACCTGACCCTCGTGCGCGGCGACCTGCGCGTCGCCGTCGACGCCATCCGCCTCTCCCGGCGGACGCTCGCGACGATCAAGGGCAACCTCTTCTGGGCCTTCGCCTACAACGTCGCCGCGATCCCGCTCGCCATGGCGGGGATGCTCAACCCGATGATCGCCGGGGCCGCGATGGCCTTCTCCTCGGTCTTCGTCGTGAGCAACAGCCTCCGGCTGCGCGGCTTCCGCTCCCGCGCGGGGGGCTGAGCCGGGCCGCTCGACCCCCCGCGGCGGCCGTGCCCACGCAGGGGTCGGCGCCGCCGGTGGTGGCCTCGCGCACCACGCCCGCTCCCGAATCGCACGAAGCGACCACCCGCCGGCCTCCCCCGCGGACCCGTGCCTGGGGGAGCAGCGGGGCGGACCCCACGGACCCGGGGCGCGGCCTGCCCTAGGCTGCTGGCATGGAGGCGAGCCGCGGCACGGGGGCATCGGCCACCACGGAGGAGACGGGCGGGCCCGCCCTGACCATCGACGGTGGTGACCTCTCCTGTGCGAGGCTGCTCATCCTGCTGCGGGGTCGGGTCGCCGAGCTCGCCGAGGGCGCGGTCGTCCACCTCACCACGAGCGACCCGATCGCGCCCATCGACCTTCCGGCCTGGTGCCGGATCACCGGGCACACCTACCTGGGCGTGGCCGACGACGGCCCCCCACCCGCCTACGGCGTCCGGGTCACCGCAACACCGGTGCCGACGAAGGAGGACCGGCCATGGCATCCGAGCTGACCCCCACCCCCGGCGAGCTCCCGCAGGAGGTCGTCGACGGGATGCGGGTCATCCGCGAGGACTTCACCCGCTTCCTGCTGAGCTATCAGTTCGGGATGCAGGAGGTCACGACGAAGCTGGAGATCCTGCGCGACGAGTTCGCCGAGCTGCACAGCGACAACCCGA
>CAYSGN010000172.1:0-3298 GCA_964430615.1 uncultured Janibacter sp.
GCGTGGGCCAGAAGGTCCAGGTCGAGCTGAAGGAGATCGACCCGCGCGGCAAGCTGAGCCTGGCCGCGGTGCTGACCCCCGAGCAGGAGGCCGAGCTGCAGGCCGGCCAGGCGAAGGGCGACAAGGGCGACCAGGACCGCGGTGGCCGGAGCGAGCGTCGTGAGGGCGGTCGCCGCCGGCGTCGTCGTGGCGACGGCGACGAGTCCGCCGACCGTGAGTCCGCGCCGGAGCCGGCCGAGGCCGACTGACGGCCCCACCCACGGGACGCGAAGGGGGCCTGCCGCGGACGCGGCGGGCCCCCTTCGCCGTCGGGCTCACGGGGACCGGTCACCGTGACATCAGGCGGCTCCCAGAGTCGGCCTCTAGGGTGGGTTACACAACTGTGATAATGGAGAGTGCATGAATCTGCGACAGCACATGGTCCCTGCCATTGCGATCGTCGTCTCGTTGGTGGTCCTCGCGGGTCTGGCCCTGGTGAGGTGGGCGCCCGGGACTGGCGGCGGCGAGTCCTCGTCCGAGAAGTCGGCCGCCGAGCCGAAGAAGGCGGACCAGGACCCCGACAAGGTGCTCGAGGAGCACGAGTTCCGCCGGGTGCAGAACCCCGCCGGCACCGAGGTCGTCGACAAGGAGACCGGTGACGTCGTCGCGCGGCTCACCGACAAGGCGCGCACGGCCGTCTTCTACGGCCCGGAGCACACCCTGAAGGAGCCGCAGACCACCAGCGCCACCGTCACGACGAATGCCTGGGTCCGGGTCGTGCCGCACCAGTGGAAGCAGGGTGCGGAGAAGGAGGACTGGTTCCCGAAGTGGCTCGCCGAGTACAAGAACAGCAAGGAGCCCGGGGCCCTCGAGATCGGGACCGAGTACTTCAAGGGCGCCCCGGACAAGACCGACGAGAACGGCGTGCGCTACGCCGGTGATGCCGACTTCGGCCCGTTCAAGGACGACGGCAGCGGCCTGCGCGACGTCGGCGGTGACTACAACGACTACATGGGGATCACCGTCTCGCACCCAGACAAGCCGGACGACCCGCCGGAGAAGGAGGACCGGAACTCGCTGGACTGCTCCGGCTTCCTGCGGATCGTCCTCGGCTACCGGATGGACTACCCGTTGTTCGGCAAGAACGAGACGAAGGGCGATGGGCTGCAGCGGCAGGTCCAGGGGATGGTCGACTACGCGCCGGGCGTCCTGCTCGTGGAGGACACCGGCAAGCGGCCGGACCTGGCCACGGCCACCGAGAACATGCTCCCCGGTGACATCGTCTTCTTCGAGACCGACGGCCAGCCCGGGCTGGACCACTCCGGCTTCTACATGGGCAAGGACAGCGAGGGCAAGCACCGCTTCATGTCCAGCCGTGACGCGATCAACGGCCCGACCATGGGCGACGTCGCCGGGCCGTCGATCCTCGACGGCAACGGCCTCTTCGCGAACAACTTCCGGGCGGTCCGCCGGCTCTGACCGCCCGGTTGCGCCAGCAGGACGAAGGGCGACGCACCCAGCCGGGGTGCGTCGCCCTTCGTCGTGATGAGCTCGTGGGGGTCAGGCGGCGTGTCGCCGGGTGGACCGCCCCTGCCGGTCGAACCAGCGCATCTCCATGTGGGTACGGCCGTCGGGCCCGGTGACCGGGACCCACGCGCAGTGCAGGCGCGGACGGGCGTCCTTCTTCGTGCGCATCGTGGTGACGGTCATGATGGACACCTCCTGTTCATGTTCTGTTCACTCACGACTCTAGCAGAAGGTGAACACAAGGTGAACGACATGCGACCAAAGTGTGTCGGGGTCCGTCTCGTAGGCTCGTGCCATGACGACGAAGGTGGCAGTGATCGGCGCCGCGGGGCGCATGGGTACGACGGTGTGCGAGGCGGTCGAGGGGGCGGGCGACCTCGAGCTCGTGGCCCGCTTCGACGAGGGTGACGAGCTCGGTGACCTCGGGGGCGCCGACGTGGCGGTGGACTTCACCGTGCTCGCGGCCAGCGAGGAGACCGTGCGGCACTGCGTGCGGCAGGGGGTCCACGTGGTCGTGGGCACCTCGGGCTGGACCGACGAGCGAGCGGCGGCGCTGCGCCCGGAGGTCGAGGCGGCCGACGGGGTGGGGGTGCTCATCGCCCCGAACTTCGCCATCGGCGCCGTGCTGATGATGCAGTTCGCGAAGCAGGCGGCCCGCTTCTACGAGTCGGTCGAGGTCATCGAGCTGCACCATCCGCGCAAGGTCGACGCCCCCAGCGGGACGGCCACCCGCACGGCCGAGCTGATCGCGGGGGCGCGGTCCGAGGCCGGGCTGGGCGAGGTGCCCGACGCCACGACGAAGGACCCCGACGGGGCACGGGGCGCCCGGGTCGGTGGGGTGCCGGTGCACGCCGTGCGGCTGCGCGGGCTGGTCGCCCACCAGGAGGTGCTCCTGGGCAACGAGGGCGAGATGCTCACGCTGCGCCACGACTCCTTCGACCGGGTCTCCTTCATGCCGGGTGTGCTCACCGCGGTGCGGGAGGTCTCCGGGCACCCCGGGGTCACCGTGGGCCTGGAGCACGTCCTCGGGCTCTGAGTCCCGGCCGGGGCCCTGCCCGCCGTCCGACGCCGTCCGCGGTCCCGGTGCGCGGGGCCCCCTTCGGGGCGGGCCGGGCTCAGCCGATGCCGAAGGCGCGCAGGCCGGCCGCGACCGCCGCGGCCCCGAAGACCACGACGACGAAGTTGGCGCGGAGCAGGAGCAGCACGACCGCGGCGGCCACGCCGGCGATCCGTGCGTCCAGGACGATGCCGCCGTCCCCGCCGACGGTCTGGGTGACGACGAGCCCGGCGAGCAGGGCCACCGGCAGCAGGCCGACGACCCGGGACCGACGCGGCCCGTCGACGACCGACTCGGGGACGAGGTAGCCGGCGTACTTGGTGAGGAACCCGAGCGCGCAGGCCGCGAGGACGGTGGTCCACAGGGCGAGGGGGCTCACAGCAGGTCTCCTTCGGGTCGCTCGAGGTCGGCCGCCCGGCTGGGGTCGTGCGCCAGCAGCCCCACCACGACGGCGGCCAGGGCGGCGAGGAGCACCGGGACCCCCGCGGGGAGGGGGGTGAGCGCGACCAGCGCGATCGCCGCCGCCAGGGTGGCCGTGACGAGCGGGGTGCGCCCGTGCAGGCGCGGCCAGATGAGGGCGACGAAGGCGGCGGCGGCCGCCGCGTCCAGGCCCCACGCCCGCGGGTCGCCGAGGGCATTGCCCAGGAGCGCGCCGAAGAGCGTCGCGAGGTTCCAGAAGACGAAGACCGCCAGCCCGCCGGACCAGAATCCAGCCCGGCGGGCGGCGGGGTCGTC
>CAYSGN010000173.1:0-3284 GCA_964430615.1 uncultured Janibacter sp.
AGCTCGCCCCGCCCAGGAGCCCGCCGCCCGGGCACCCGGGCACGCCAGGGAGGGGCCGTCCCTGGTTAGAGTGAGCGATCGTGAGTGACGACACCTGGCTCGTGGTCGGCCTCGGCAACCCGGGCCCCAAGTACGCGGGCAACCGGCACAACGTCGGCGCGATGGTCCTCGACGAGCTGGCCCGGAGGACCGGGACGAGGCTGCGCGCGCACAAGGCGGGAGCGAGTGCCGAGACGACGCGACTGGGGCCACCGCCCGGGGTACGCGCGGTCCTCGGGGTCCCGCACTCGTACATGAACGTCTCCGGCGGGCCGGTCAAGGCCCTCGCGTCCTTCTTCTCGGTGCCGGTGGACCGGCTGGTCGTCGTGCACGACGAGCTGGACATCCCCTTCGGCGAGGTCCGCCTCAAGCGTGGCGGCGGCGAAGGGGGCCACAACGGCCTGCGCTCGATCACGAGCTCCTTCGGGACCAAGGACTACCTGCGGGTGCGCGTCGGGGTCGGCCGTCCGCCCGGACGGATGGACGCGGCCGCGTACGTCCTCAAGGACTTCTCGTCCACGGAGCGCAAGGAGCTGCCCTTCCTCCTCGACGACGCCGCCGACGCCGTCGAGCTGGTCATCGAGAAGGGCCTGACCGACGCCCAGCAAGTGGTGCACGCCCCCCGCCCGTGACACGGGCCACCTGAGGGGACTTCCCCTCGGGGGATGCGCAGGGGGACGGGACCTTCCCCAGGGGGATGCGCGAGGGTCGCGCCCCCGACCACGACGAAGGGCGGGCCACCGGTGACCGGTGGACCCGCCCTTCGTCAGGGGAGGGAGAGGATCACTCCTCCTCGGACTTCTCCTCGCCGCCCTCGGGAGCCGCCTCGGCCGCGGCGGCCTCGTCGTCGGACTCGTCGTGCTCGATGCCGGCCTCGGCCTCGGCCTCGGCGAGCTCGGCCTCGAGCTCCTCGGCGGAGATCTGCTGGGTGACGTTGACGACCAGCGTCTCCGGGTCGGAGGCGAGGGTCGCGCCCGCGGGCATCTCGACCTGGCTCGCGAGGACCTGGGTGCCGACCTCGAGGCCCTCGACGGAGACGACCAGGCTCTCGGGGAGCTTGGTGACGTCGGCCTCGACCTCGAGGGTGTTGGCGTCCACGGTGACCATCGTGTCCGGGGCGGCGTCGCCCTCGAGGTAGACCGGGACCTCGACGACGACCTTCTCGCCACGCTTGACGAGCACGAGGTCGACGTGCTCGATGATCGGCTTCAGCGGGTCGCGCTGCACGTCCTTGGCCAGGGCCAGCTTGTCGGCCTCGCCGTCGACGGCGATGGTCAGCAGGGCGTTCTGGTTCTTCAGCGCCTGGAAGGTCGCGTGGAAGGGCAGCGTCAGGTGGTACGGCGCCTCGCCGTGCCCGTAGAGGACGGCGGGGATCTTGTCGGCGCGGCGCAGCTTGCGGGCCGCGCCCTTGCCGAACTCGGTGCGCTTCTCGGAGACGAGGCGGATCTCGTCAGAGGTCATGGTGGGCTCCTTCGTGGGCGTCGTGCCCGCCTGGAGGAGCGGGCTGTCTCGGTCTGCGGTGGCCTCGGCGCGGGGCACGGCGCGGACGCTCGTCGACGCGTGTGGAGCCCGAACGGGCGACACCGCGTCGATCACGGACCACTGCACCCGTGCAGCGTCCCTCGCCGAGGCAACCCGTGAATCCTAGTGGAGCTCGGCGGGGTCACCAAAACCGGAGTCGGCGACGAGCAGCGCCGGGTCCGCCTCCGTCCCGGCCTCGGCGAGCGCGCCCTCCCCCGGCGCGTCCTCCCCTTCGCCGAGCTTGACCGCGACGACACCGGCGAGGATCGCGACTCCCCCGAGCAGCTGCACGGGCGTCATCGCCTGGCCGACGAGCACCCACGCGAAGGCGATGGCCAGCAGCACCTCGGTGAGCCCGACGAAGGAGGCGATGGTGCTGCCGAGGACGCGGGTCGCCGCGATACCGGTGGCGTAGGCGATCGCACCGGCGACGAGCGCCAGCTCGACGACGGCGGCCCACCACGGCAGCGTCCATCCGGCGAGGGCGACCTCGCTCGTGGACGCCGACCACGGCAGCACCCCGGTCATGGTGCCCGCGACGAGGCTCACCGCACCGACGAGCAGCCCACCGCCTGCGAGGCTGATCGGTGGGAGCGCCTCGTCGCCGTGCGCCGCGGCGAGGAAGTAGACGACGAGACCGAGCGCGGCGAGCACGCCCCAGAGCACCCCGACGAGGTCGACGCTCGCGCCGGAGGTCACGTCGAGGACGAGGACGAGCCCGATCATGGCGGCGAGCACCCCGACCGAGGTGAGCCGGCTCGGACGACGACCGTGCCGGGCCCAGAACCAGCCGACGATGAGCACCGGCGCGAGGTACTCCAGCAGGAGCGCGACGCCCACGGAGAGGTGGTCGACGGCCATGAAGTAGGCGAACTGGCACCCCGCGACGGCGCACAGCCCGTAGGCGACGATCCGGCCGAGGTTGGGGCGCAGCAGGTGCCAGCGGCCCCGCATCGCCACCGTGGCCGGCACGAGGAGGATGAGCGCGGCGCCGACGATGCGGGCCGTCACGACCGCACCGGGGCTCCACCCGGTCTCCATGAGGGCGGTGCCGAAGGTCCCGGAGGAGCCGAAGGTCGCCGCGGAGACGAGGGCGATCACCAGCCCCAGGGCGAAGGGGGCACCGCTCACCTGTCGCATCGGCCATCTCGATTCGTCATGGGTCAACTAGACTGACACCGATGACGCTAACCCCGGACACCGTCAGGAGTCAACGTGGTCTTCACCCATGACACGAACGTCGCCCTGCGCACCGCGGCGGCGCTGGTCAACACCGCCGCCCCCACCGAGGGGGGCGACACGCTGACGAGCACCGAGGAGCTCGCGGGCTTCGTCGCGGAGTGGGAGTGGACCGGCCGGATCACCGGCGAGGAGGACGAGCTGGAGCAGGTGCGCGAGCTGCGCCCCCGCCTGCGCGAGGCCTGGCTCGCCGACTCCGACGAGGCTCTCGTCGAGCACGTCAACGCGCTGCTGCGCGAGGGCGAGGCCCTCCCCCAGGTCGTCACCCACGGCGACTACGGCTGGCACATCCACGCCACCCCGCCCGATGCCCCGCTCGCCGTGCGGATGCAGGTGGAGGCGGCGATGGCCCTCGTCGACGTCGTCCGCGCCGGCGAACGCTCCCGCCTGCGGGTCTGCGCCGCCGAGGACTGCGACAGAGTCCTCGTCGATCTCTCCCGCAACCGCAGCAAGCGCTACTGCGAAGGGGGCTGCGGCAACCGCCT
>CAYSGN010000174.1:0-3249 GCA_964430615.1 uncultured Janibacter sp.
GCGCCTGCTCCGTCGCCTTCGTCACCACGGACCAGTCGAAGCGGCGGACGCACCGCACGATGCGCGAGAGCGGCCGAATGCTCACCTATCCGGGCGCGCCGTCGACAACTGAGTCCAACGTGATGCAGAAGCGGATGAATGCACTGGCAGACGGTCTGGCGCAGCTCTAGCAAATTACAGCGCAATACTGTAAAGTTGAAAGGGTTTCAGGTGTCTATCACCCGACGCCCTGAGAGGAGATGAGAGCAATGATCGAGCTGGAGCTGCGAACGTTCCCCGCGGGTGCGCGTGACCCTGTCCGGGTCGCCGGCCTGACGATCGAGGACGACGGTACCTACCGCGTCGATGATCCCAAGGAACTCCTGCCGACCGCGATGCCCGTGTTCAGCAAGTCCCCCGATGGGGGCTATGCCCAGGTCTTCCTGGAGCAGGACCCGGCCGCGTGGGCCCGAGGGCTGCGCACAGTCATGCGTAGCGGCTATCTGTTCCCGGTGATCGTGCGCGATGACGAGAAGGACATCGACGATGGCTGACGAGTTGCTGCTGGCCGAGGCCGCGGAACTGGCGGGCGTGCAGCCGAAGACTTGGAGCAGCTACGTGGCCCGCGGACAGGCACCCAAGCCCGCGCGTCATGTGGGACGTACTCCGCTGTGGTCTGCCAAGGAGGTCACCGACTGGATCTCCTCCCGGCCTGGGCAAGGCTCGCGGGCGACGACGAGGGCCAAGAAGCGCGAGGCGGAGCGCCAGCAGGCCAAGACGAAGGGGAAGTGAGCATCTTGGCCTCGTCGCGCAGGCTCGCGCTCTCGCTGTGTGCCGTCCTGGCCGCTGGCGGAGCCCTCTACGGCTCGGGCGATCTCTGGTCTACGCCGACCGCACCCGAAGCGTCCTCGTCCTCGACGAGCGATGTCGAGGTGAGTCGGAGCAAGGCCGGGCGGATGCTGGAGGCGCTCCAGGTCAAAGGCCGTGCCCCGATGACCGGCTACGAGCGAGAGGCGTTCGGACAGGAGTGGAGCGATGACGTGTCCACTTCGGGAGGGCACAACGGGTGCGATACCCGCATTATCTGCACGCCCCGAGCCTGACTGCCTCCACATGCCGCAGAGAGAGCGCTGTGCCGAAGTGCGCTCAAGGTGAGCGACGAAAGCGACGTAGCCCGGCCTGGGCCGTAGAGCGCCCCCTGTCCCGGAACTGCAAGCCGGACGGGATAGCGGGGAGACCATCGTCGCGACGGCGCGAAAGCGGGCCCTGCCGTGGAGGTCCGCGGTTGAGGGTCACTCTTTGGAGACGGAGAGCGGGGGCGCCTGATTGCTGCGGACTCGACGATCATAGTTCAGTCCATGCTGTACAGTTCAGCAGATGCTGACTATTACTTCTCGCTTGGACGTGATGCACCGGCTGGGCCGCGCGCTGGCCGACCCGACGAGGTCCCGGATCATCTTGACCCTGCTCGACCGACCGGCCTACCCAGCAGAGCTGGCCCACGATCTGGGCCTGACGCGCTCCAACGTGTCCAACCATCTGGCCTGCCTGCGCGACTGCGGGATCGTCATTGCCGAGCCCGAGGGCCGCAAGACGCGCTACGAGATCGCCGATTCGCATCTCGCGCAGGCCCTGACGGCGCTGGTCGACGCCACCCTCGCGGTCGACGAGAACGCCCCGTGCATTGATCCCGCCTGCTCGGTGCCTGGTTGCTGCGCAGGGGAGGTGGACGCGTGATGCTGACAACGGCACTACAGGCGATCGGCCTGTTCATGGCGACCAATATCGACGACATCATTGTGCTTTCCCTCTTCTTCGCTCGAGGTGCGGGCCAGCGCGGCACGACCGCCCGCATCCTGGCCGGGCAGTACCTTGGGTTCGCCGGAATCCTCGGTGCCGCAGTGCTGGTGACCATCGGAGCCGGAGCCTTCCTGCCCTCAGCGGCTATCCCGTACTTCGGGCTCATCCCTCTCGCTCTTGGTCTCTGGGCTGCGTGGCAAGTCTGGCGCGGCGGCGATGACGACGATGACGCCAAGGTCGCGGGCAAGAAGGTCAGCGCATGGACCGTCGCAGGGGTTACCTTCGCCAACGGCGGTGACAACATCGGCGTCTACACCCCCGTCTTCCTGAGTGTGGAACCCATGGCGGTGGTTGCCTACTGCATCGTCTTCCTCGCGCTCGTCGCTGTCCTGGTCATACTCGCCAAGTTCGTCGCCACCCGCCCACTGATCGCCGAAGTCCTGGAACGCTGGGAACACATCCTGTTCCCCATCGTCCTGATCGGCCTCGGCATCGTCATCCTCGTCAGCGGTGGAGCTTTCGGTCTCTAACGAAGCCACAGCGACCAAGAGGACGGGGGGCAACTCCGATTCGGATGTCATTGTGCAAGTGGGTCCCGGTTGGGAGATGGCTCGACGACGGGGCAGATTGCGATAGAGAAATGAACGATGGCCGCTCACGATGGATGCATGGATATACGTCTGCTGTACTTCGAGGGGTGCCCGCACTGGGAGCTTGCCGAGCATCCAGTCCGTGCCGCTCTAACGGGACTTGGCCAGGAGGAGGCCATCACCAAGGTGCTGGTCCAGACACCTGAGGATGCCCTGCGACTGGGCTTCATCGGCTCGCCCACGGTCCTCGTAGACGGCCGCGACCCGTTTGCCCGAGGTGACGAGCAGCCGGCCCTAGCCTGTCGCGTGTTCTTCACAGCCAACGGGCCCGACGGAGCCCCGACCGTGGACCAATTGACGGAGGTGCTGTCATAGAACAGTCTCATCGCGAGTCGCGTCCCCTTGCCCGGTAGCCCCAGTCAGATGAGCAGACTCAACCAAGGACGATGAACGAGGCGTCCCGGTAGGCCATCGATCTGCGGTGATCGCGTTGACAACGGAGCGGTAGCTCTGGTGGATGGGTCCCTATGCGGGGAGCTCGGGCTTTCCGAGTTGTCGGATGAGTCGTCGGTTGGCTGCGCGGGCTGCCTCGAGATCGGTCACGACGGCGTCGTTGGCTGTGTGGGCCTCGGCCAGGGCGAGCGTGAGGGCCTCGTGCTCGTCGGTCAGCTGCTGGTGTTCGGTGGCCAGTGCGTTGAGGCGGGCGAGTAGCTCGCTACGTGTCTCATGGTCGAGTTCACCGCCGAGGTGCTGACGCAGCCGACTCTTGAGGTGGTCGCGTTCGGCGCGCAGCTCGCGGATCTCCTCGCGCGCCAGCAGCAGGTCCGCCCGCAGTCCTTGGTCGCTGGTGTGGATCGTGCGCTTGTCGGGCATGCCCTTT
>CAYSGN010000175.1:0-3234 GCA_964430615.1 uncultured Janibacter sp.
GCCGGGGTGGCCGGGCCGGTCTCCCAGGAGGGGGCGGCGTTCTGCTGGGCCGGGCTGGCGGGCTCGCTCTCCCAGGAGGGCGCGGCGTTCTTCTCCGCAGCCGAGGACTCGTCCGTCGAAGCGGCGGCTGCCGCAGCTCCGGCGCCCGCGGCAGCAGCGCCGCCGACGGCCGCGCCGGTCTCCCACGAGGGAGCCGCGTTCTTCTCGGCCGCGGTTTCCTTGCCTGCGACGGCGTCCGGGTCCTCGCCGGCCTCCTTGACGGCAGCCGCGGTGGTCGCGGTCTCGGCGTCGCTCGGAGCCTGGGGGGTCGCCCCCTTCGCATCCTTGCCCTCCGCGGGGGAAGGGACGGCCGTCTTGGGCTCGGACGTGGCCTGGTCCTCGGACTCCGTCGTGCCGGTGGCCGGAGCCGCGGCCTCCTTGACGGAGGCGAGCAGCATCTGCGCCACGTCGACGACCTCGATGTCCTCGGAGGCGCCCTCGGACTGCTTGGCCGTCAGGCCGTCGCTGAGCATGACCCGGCAGAAGGGGCACCCGATGGCGATCCGGTCGGCGCCGGTCGCGATGGCCTCCTCCGTGCGGTTGAGGTTGATCCGCGAGCCGAGCTTCTCCTCCATCCACATGCGGGCACCACCGGCGCCGCAGCAGAAGGACTTCTCCTTGGTGCGCTCCATCTCCTTCAGCTCGACACCGGGGAGGGCGCTGATGAGCTCGCGGGGCGGGGCGTAGACGTTGTTGTGACGGCCCAGGTAGCACGGGTCGTGGTAGGTCACCGACGGGCCGGTGGAGGCGACGTCCTTCGAGGAGGACTTGCGCGGCCCGTCGGGACGGTTGACCGGGGTGATCCGCTTCTCGCGCACGAGGCGGTTCAGCAGCTGGGTGTGGTGCACGACCTCGTACTTGCCGCCGAGCTGCGGGTACTCGTTCTTGATCGTGTTGAAGCAGTGCGCGCAGGTGACGACGATCTTCGTCGCGCCGACCTCGTTGAGGGTCTCGACGTTCTGCTCCGCGAGCATCTGGAAGAGCACCTCGTTACCCGCGCGGCGAGCCGAGTCACCGGTGCAGGTCTCCCCGTTGCCGAGGACGGCGAAGTCCACCCCGGCGTGGTCGAAGAGCTCCGCGACGGCGCGGGTGGTCTTCTTGGCCCGGTCCTCGTACGCACCGGCGCAGCCGACCCAGAAGAGGTAGTCGACGTCGTCGGCGGACTCGACGTCCTCACCGAGCACCTTGACCTTGAAGGGGAGGTCCTTCGCCCACTCGAGGCGGGCCTTCGCGCCCATGCCCCACGGGTTGCCCTTGGACTCCATGTTCTTGAAGAGACCACCGAGCTCGCTCGGGAAGGCCGACTCGATGAGGTTCTGGTACCGGCGCATGTCGACGATGTGGTCGACGTGCTCGATGTCGACGGGGCACTGCTCGACGCAGGCGCCGCACGTGGTGCACGCCCACAGGACGTCCTCGTCGATCACGGCGTCCGGTCCGTGCGGGTTGTAGGCCGAGAGCGGGTGCTCCGGGTCGTACCCGGTCTGACCGATGAGCGACATCTCGCCCCAGTTGATGACGTCCGGCTCCTCGACCTCGGGACCGGCCAGCGCCACGGTGCCGCTGGCGGTCTGGGCGCGGGCGCCGCCGGGGGAGATCACGCCGGAGGTGCCGGCCGCGGCCGCCAGGTAGGGCGCCTTGGAGTGCGCGTGGTCGCGCAGCGTCATCATGAGCATCTTCGGCGACAGCGGCTTGTCGGTGTTCCACGCCGGGCACTGGCTCTGGCAGCGGCCGCACTCGGTGCAGGTGGAGAAGTCGAGCAGGCCCTTCCAGGTGAAGTCCTCGACCTTGCCGACACCGAGGGTCGAGTCCTCGTCCATCTCCTCCATGACCTCCATGGAGAAGGGCTGGTCGCCGACCATCATCGGCTGGAGCTCACCGAGGCTGGTGCGCCCGTCGGGGTGGCGCTTGAACCAGATGTTGAAGAACGCGAGGAAGCGGTGCCAGGCCACACCCATGGTCGGGGTGAGCGAGATCGTGATCATCCACGCGTAGGAGATGAGCAGCTTGATGAGCGCGACGAGGACGATGCCGGCCTCGAGGGCGCCGACGGACATGCCGGACATCAGCTCGCCGAGCCACCCCGTGAAGGGGAAGTGCAGCATGGTGGCGTACTCGGCCTCGCCCGTCTGCTTCATCAGCGCGTACTCCATACCGCGGAGCAGGGCGATGCAGATGCCGACGCCGAGGATCGTGTACTCGACGTAGTAGGCCTGCCAGAAGGTCGACCCGAAGAAGCGCGAGCGACGCCCGTCCTCCCCGTCGCCGGAGCGCGGGTGGTTCTTCAGCCGGATGACCATCAGCGTGACGATCGAGATGATGCCCGTCACCGCGAAGAGCTCGGTGATCCACTCGTAGAGGAAGAAGTGCCCGATGAGCGGGATGACGAAGCGGGGATCGAAGAGCTGGAAGGTCGCCTGCACCAGCGTCAGGAAGAGGATCCCGAAGGAGATCATCGTGATCCAGTGCGCGATCGCCACGATCGGGAGTCGGGCCATGCGGCCGTGCCCGAGGAACTCCCTCAGCAGGGTGGCGGTGCGAGCGCCCCCTTCGTTGGTCCGCTGCCCGTAGGCCGGCTGACCCAGCTTGAAGACGGTGAGGAAGTGCTTGACGGCTCGGGCGAGCAGGCCCCATCCGACGATGGTGATCCCGACGCCGAGGACGATCGCGACGATCTGGAGGGCAGACATGCGCTGCAGTCTAGTGAGCCGTTGGCGCACAACCGCCTTCGCGGGGGTGCGTCCCTCGTCACCCAGCCCAGGCTTCGTGCCGCGAGACACACTTGCCACCAAAAATAACTTGGTGTTGGAATATCGATAACAATTCGTTCGCTGTGAATGATGAGTGGACGTCGCGGACCCGCGGCGCGCCCAGATCGACGGAAGGATCCGTGTTGCCCATCTTCGAAGACGCCACCAAGCTGGCGGGCCGTACCCCTCTCGTGCGGATCAACCGCATCATCGACTCCGATGCGACCGTGGCGGCCAAGCTGGAGTTCTACAACCCGGCCAATTCCGTGAAGGACCGCATCGGCGCCGCGATCATCGACGCGGCCGAGGCCTCCGGCGACCTCAAGCCGGGCGGCACGATCGTCGAGGCCACCTCGGGCAACACGGGCATCGCGCTGGCCATGGTCGGTGCCGCGCGCGGCTACGACGTCGTCCTGGCCATGCCGGAGACCGCGTCCAAGGAGCG
>CAYSGN010000176.1:0-3198 GCA_964430615.1 uncultured Janibacter sp.
ACATCGACGCCGGCAAGACGACGACGACTGAGCGCATCCTCTTCTACACCGGCGTCAACCACAAGCTGGGCGAGACGCACGACGGTGCCTCCACGACCGACTGGATGGAGCAGGAGAAGGAGCGGGGCATCACGATCACCTCCGCTGCGGTCACCTCCTTCTGGGACGGCACCCAGATCAACATCATCGACACCCCCGGCCACGTCGACTTCACCGTCGAGGTGGAGCGTTCCCTGCGCGTGCTCGACGGTGCGGTCGCCGTCTTCGACGGCAAGGAGGGCGTGGAGCCCCAGTCCGAGACCGTGTGGCGCCAGGCGGACAAGTACGACGTGCCGCGCATCGCCTTCGTCAACAAGATGGACAAGCTGGGCGCGGACTTCTACTTCACCGTGCAGACCATCAAGGACCGCCTCGGTGCGGAGCCGCTGGTCATGCAGCTGCCCGTCGGCGCCGAGAACGACTTCATCGGGGTCGTCGACCTGCTGAGCATGAAGGCCCTCGTGTGGCCCGGCGACGCGAAGGGTGACGTCACCCTCGGTGCCCAGTACGAGACCCGCGAGATCCCCGAGGACCTCCAGGCCAAGGCCGAGGAGTACCGCGAGAAGCTCGTCGAGCGCGTCGCCGAGTCCGACGACGACCTCATGGAGAAGTACCTCGGCGGCGAGGAGCTCTCGATCGATGAGCTCAAGGCGGGCATCCGCAAGCTCACCGTGAACTCCGAGCTCTACCCGGTCTTCTGCGGCTCGGCCTTCAAGAACCGTGGCGTGCAGCCGATCCTCGACGCGGTCAAGGACTACCTGCCGAGCCCGCTCGACGTCGCCGCCATGGAGGGCCACGCCCCCGGCAAGGAGGACGAGGTCGTCTACCGGAAGCCGAGCACGAAGGAGCCCTTCTCCGCACTCGCCTTCAAGATCGCGGCGCACCCCTTCTTCGGCACCCTGACCTTCATCCGGGTGTACTCGGGCAAGATCAGCTCGGGCACCCAGATCATCAACTCGACCAGGGGCCGCAAGGAGCGCGTCGGGAAGCTCTTCCAGATGCACGCCAACAAGGAGAACCCGGTCGACGAGGCGATGGCCGGGCACATCTACGCCGTCATCGGCCTGAAGGACACCACCACCGGTGACACCCTGAGCGACATCGACAGCCAGGTCATCCTCGAGTCGATGTCCTTCCCCGAGCCGGTCATCCAGGTGGCCATCGAGCCCAAGACCAAGGGTGACCAGGAGAAGCTCGGCACCGCGATCCAGCGACTGGTCCAGGAGGACCCGACCTTCCAGGTCAGCCTCGACGAGGAGACCGGGCAGACGATCATCGCTGGCATGGGTGAGCTGCACCTGGACGTCTTCGTCGACCGGATGAAGCGTGAGTTCAAGGTCGAGGCGAACATCGGCAAGCCGCAGGTCGCCTACCGCGAGACCATCCGCAAGACGGTCGAGAAGTACGACTACACGCACAAGAAGCAGACCGGTGGGTCCGGCCAGTTCGCGAAGGTCCAGCTGACCTTCGAGCCGCTGGACACCCAGGAGGGTGGCGAGCTCTACGAGTTCGACAACAAGGTCACCGGTGGCCGCGTGCCGAAGGAGTACATCCCGAGCGTCGACGCCGGCATCCAGGACGCGATGCAGTACGGCATCCTCGCCGGCTACCCCGTCGTCGGGGTCAAGGCCACCCTCCTGGATGGCCAGTACCACGACGTGGACTCCTCGGAGATGGCCTTCAAGATCGCCGGCTCCATGGCGTTCAAGGAGGCCGCGCGCAAGGCCAGCCCGGTCCTGATGGAGCCGATGATGGCCGTCGAGGTCCGTACGCCCGAGGACTACATGGGCGAGGTCATCGGCGACATCAACGCCCGTCGCGGCCAGGTCCAGGGGATGGAGGACGTGAGCGGCGCCAAGGTCGTGCGCGGTCTGGTCCCCCTGTCGGAGATGTTCGGCTACGTCGGTGACCTGCGGTCCAAGACCCAGGGCCGGGCGAGCTTCTCCATGGAGTTCGACTCCTACGCCGAGGTGCCCAAGACGGTCGCCGAGGAGATCATCGCGAAGACCCGGGGCGAGTGACGGGTAGCATTACCCCGATCCACCACGGAGACTCGACACACACCAGCAATCCACGCCACCCTGCCCGGGCAAAGGCGTAACCAAGAAGAAGTCCTGAGGAGGACAAGCAAGTGGCGAAGGCAAAGTTCGAGCGGAGCAAGCCGCACGTCAACATCGGCACCATCGGTCACATCGACCACGGGAAGACGACGCTGACGGCCGCGATCTCCAAGGTGCTCGCGGACAAGTTCCCGGAGCTCAACCAGGCCGCGGCGTTCGACACGATCGACAACGCCCCGGAAGAGAAGCAGCGCGGCATCACGATCAACGTCTCCCACCAGGAGTACCAGACGGACAAGCGCCACTACGCGCACGTTGACGCCCCCGGGCACGCCGACTACGTCAAGAACATGATCACCGGTGCCGCCCAGATGGACGGCGCGATCCTCGTGGTCGCCGCGACCGATGGTCCGATGCCGCAGACGAAGGAGCACGTCCTCCTGGCCCGCCAGGTCGGCGTCCCCTACATCGTCGTGGCGCTGAACAAGTGCGACATGGTCGACGACGAGGAGATCCTCGAGCTCGTCGAGATGGAGGTCCGCGAGCTGCTCTCCTCCTACGAGTTCCCCGGTGACGACGCCCCGGTCGTCAAGGTCTCCGCGCTCAAGGCCCTCGAGGGCGACGAGCAGTGGGCCGACTCCATCATGGAGCTGATGAACACGGTCGACGAGTACGTCCCGACCCCGGACCGTGACCTCGACAAGCCGTTCATGATGCCGGTCGAGGACGTCTTCACGATCACCGGTCGTGGCACCGTCGTCACCGGCCGTATCGAGCGCGGCGTCCTCAAGGTCAACGAGGAGGTCGAGATCGTCGGGATCAAGGAGGAGAAGCAGACCACCACGGTCACCGGCATCGAGATGTTCCGCAAGCTCCTCGACGAGGGCCAGGCCGGTGAGAACGTCGGTCTGCTCCTGCGCGGGACCAAGCGCGAGGACGTCGAGCGCGGGCAGGTCGTCTGCAAGCCGGGCTCGATCACCCCGCACACCCAGTTCGAGGCCCAGGTCTACATCCTCTCCAAGGAGGAGGGCGGCCGTCACACGCCGTTCTACGACTCCTACCGTCCGCAGTTCTACTTCCGGACCACGGACGTCACCGG
>CAYSGN010000177.1:0-3159 GCA_964430615.1 uncultured Janibacter sp.
TGGACTTCTGGGCGAGCACCGAGCACAAGATCTTCTACAAGTACGAAGGGGACGTCCCTCCCGACCTGCGTCGGCGGATCACCGAGGCGGCCGCGACCGCGGCGCGGCTCGACGAGGAGATGGCCGACCTCTACCGGACCGTGCGTGAGCAGGTCGGCGCCTCGCCGGAAGCGGCTCCCGCCCGCGAGCAGGTCGACTCCTAGCCGCGGACCGCGCCGGCTCTCGCCAGCCGGTCGGCGAGCTCCCGGGCCGCCGGCCCGATGGCGTGGCCGAGCCGGAGGACCCCCGGACCGCTCAGCGCGGCCTGCTCGCGGCCACCGGCGACGACCTGCACACGGGGGTGGGAGTGCGCCAGCCCCTCGACGACGTCCCGAGCGGCGGGGACGTCCGCGGCCTGGGGGACACCGAGGACGGCACACCCTGCGCCGTGGGCCTCCAGTGCCGCGCGCCACGCGGTCAGGGGCAGATCGGGGCCGAGGTAGACGACGTCGACCCCGAGGCGGCGCAGCGCCACGGCGAAGGCGAAGACCCCCAGCTCGTGGTGGACGCCCGGCGGCAGGGCGACAAGGACCGTCGGACCACCGGGCGCGCTGGCCGCGGCGTCGTAGGCGGCCGCCAGCCGCCGCAGGACCGCGTGGGCGACGAGGTGCTCCCCCGCGACCGAGATGCGCTGGTCCGCCCAGGCACGTCCGATCTCCTCCAGCGCCGGCAGGAGCCAGGCGTCGACCACCGACTCGAAGGACCCGGTCGCCAGCCTCTCGTCGAGGACGCGACCGACCTCCGCCGCGTCGAGGGACGCGGCTGCGGCGACCAGCCGACGGGTCGCCGCGGAGCCGTCCCCGTCGCCGGGCGCCGGTCCGCTCGCGGGCCGCTGCGGTGCCGGGCCCTCCGGCGAGCCCGTCCGCGGGCCGCCGCCCCGGGAGACCTCCCGGGCCGCGTGGCTCGGGGCCCACCCGTCGGCGACGAGATCGGCCACGGCACGGATCCGCGCGAGGCTCTCCTCGTCGTAGACCCGGTAGCCGGACTCGGTGCGCTCGGGCGCGATGACGCCGTAGCGGCGCTCCCATGCGCGAAGGGTGGCAGCCGGCACCCCGGTGAGCTCGGCCGCGCGCTTGATCGTGTACATGCCTCAGGTCATCCGGTGGATCCTCACAGCCCGGCCAACTCCCGCCCGAGGTTCACCTCGGCCTCGTCGACGAGCCGGCTCAGCCTACCGCGCAGGACGGGTGCGGCCAGGCGGGCGAGGCCCTTGAAGGCGAAGTCCGCCTCGTACACGAGCTCGGTGCCGCGACCCTCCGGCCCGGGGCGCAGGGACATCGTGTCGCGGGCGACGACCCCGGCGTTCTCACCGCGCAGGGCGACGAGGCGCTCCGGCTGGAGGTCGGTGACGACGTAGGTCAGCTCGACCTCGCGGCCGGCGAAGCGTGACCGGTTGCGGTATCGGCTGCCGACCTCGCCGGCGCCCGCGACGAGGACGGTCTCGAGGGTGCCCGGGTCCCAGGCCTCGGTCGTCGTGAAGTCCTTGAGGTAGGCGTAGACGGACGCCGGCGGTGCTCCGGTCGTGATGGTCCGTGTGGTCCGCACGTCGATGCTCCTGTCATTAGACAAACCTTTGACAATCCAGTGACAGTCACCCTAGCGTTGAGACAAAGATTGGACAACGCGCAGAAGGTTGGTCTCGTGACCGCATCCACGACGCACGCGGGGCGCCCCACCGGCGGGCGGCCGACCGCCGCCGTCATCGGCGCCGGGGTCTCCGGCCTGACGAGCGCGCACGTCCTCTCCCGCACCCACGACGTGACCCTCTTCGAGGCATCGACCCGGCCGGGCGGCCACGCCGACACGCACACCGTCTCCGCGAGCGACGGCGGGTCGGTGCGGGTCGACACCGGCTTCATCGTCCACAACGAGCGCACCTACCCCCACCTGCTGCGCCTCTTCCGCGAGCTCGAGGTCGCGACCCGGCCCACCGAGATGAGCATGAGCATCACCTGCGACGGCTGCG
The DNA here is from genome assembly GCA_964430615.1 of uncultured Janibacter sp. Taxonomy (GTDB): domain Bacteria; phylum Actinomycetota; class Actinomycetes; order Actinomycetales; family Dermatophilaceae; genus Janibacter. The sequence goes on from CAYSGN010000177.1 coordinate 2,006, forward strand.
GCCTCTCGTGGGCCGGCGGGCGCGGCGCCGGCGGGGTGCTGGCCCAGCCGAGGCGGGCCCTCGACCCACGCTTCGTGGGGATGCTCGGGCAGGTCCCCCGCTTCCACCGTGCAGCACGCCGGGTCCTCGACGAGACCGGTGGAGGGACCCACCCCACCGGCCCGACGTGGGGCGGCTTCCTCGAGGCCGGCGGCTACACGCCGTACTTCGTCACCCACTTCGCCCTCCCTCTCGTCTCGTGCGTCTGGTCCTCCGGCGACGAGGACTCCCTGGGCTACCCCGCGGGGCACCTCTTCGCCTTCCTCGAGCACCACGGCATGCTCGGTGTCTCCGGGTCGCCGACATGGCGCACCGTCGTCGGCGGCTCCCGGACCTATGTCGACGCCCTCGTCGACCGGCTGGCCGAGGTGCGCACGAGCACGCCGGTCACCTCGGTCACCCGCCACCTCGACGGGGTCGACGTGCGGACACCCACCGGGGAGCGGACCTTCGACCGCGCCGTCGTCGCGACGCACGCCGACGAGGCGCTCGGGCTGCTCGCGGACGCCACCGCCGAGGAGAAGGAGGACCTCGCGGCCATCCGCTACAGCAGCAACCCGACCGTGCTGCACCGCGACGCGAGCCACCTCCCGACCACGACCCGCGCCCGCGCCTCGTGGAACTACCGGAGGGCCACCTGCACTGGCCACGAGCGTCCCCACGTCAGCTACTGGATGAACCGCCTCCAGGGTCTCGACGAGGACGGCGACCAGTTCGTCGTCACCCTCAACCCGCCCTCGCCGGTGGACGACGGGGACGTCCTCGCCCGGATGGTCTACGACCACCCCGTCTTCACCCGCGAGTCCGTGGCCGCGGCCCGGCGCCTCACGAGCGCCGGAGGCGGGCGGCTCGCCTTCGCCGGGGCCCACCTCGGGTGGGGATTCCACGAGGACGGGTGCCGCTCCGGGGTGGAGGCCGCCCGTCGGCTCGGGGTGACCTGGCGATGACCCCCTTCGCCCCGGGAGAGACGGCCCGACCCGTCCTGCGCGTCGCCCCTCCGCCGGTCCCGGCGCTCGTCGTCGGCACGGTGCACCACACCCGCCGCACCCCGGTGAGGCACGCCTTCACCCAGCGCCACTACCAGTGGCTCGTCGACGTCGACGACCTGCCCCGGC
>CAYSGN010000178.1:0-3084 GCA_964430615.1 uncultured Janibacter sp.
GCGAGGTCTCTCCCCCGCGGCTGCTGCAGCTCTTTGACGCCCCGGACCGTGATGACCGGACGTGGGCGATCTCTGTGGCGTACTCCGTGTCGATGCCTGAGGCAGCGCTGACCGGTGCGAAGGGAGACCTTGTCGCAGTCACCCGCGACGGCGCTCTCGCGGACGGCGGTCCGATGCTGTGGGACCACGACGAGATCGCGCGAGCTGCTGTTCGGTCACTGAGGGAGCGGTACGAGTTCCGGTATCGGTACTCCGATGTCCCGCCGGACCCGGATGGGTTCCTCACCGAACCCTTCACCCTCCACCAGCTGCGCAAGGTGCATGAAGCCGTCGTCGGCGAAGAGCTGCACAAGGACAACTTCGCTCGACGGATGAAGCCGCAACTCGAGCCGGTGATGCGCGATGGTGAGGTGGTGCGCTCGGCTGCTACTCGAGGGCGGCCTGCGGTGTTGTATCGACAGGCCCTCCACTGACCCGACGGAGGCGCGTTCTGTGGTGACGTGGATTCATGGTCCGTTCATTCATCCGCGCTGGTGCCGTCGGCGATGCGCGATCCGGAAGAAGGTGCACAGGGATGACCCAGAGACACTCGCTCTACGAGATGTTGCTCGCCGAAGGGATAGTCCTGACGAGGATTGACGACGCCACCGCGCACGTCTCCCCTGACGGGTCACCACCACCTGACCCTTTCCGATACGTCCCTGGAGCGCTGCCCGACGAGCCGGGGGTGGTGGCCATCGACCACCCGGCCACGAAGGCCTTCGTCCTGACCAACCACCAAGTCACTCCGTGTCTCCCGTCAACGGCGCCAACCGACCCCCGAGACGTGGGAAACGCCTACGACGTGACGATGGGCTACACCGCACTGAGAATCGTCGAAAAGCGAGCGGTCGCACATCGTGGGAAGCTCCTCCGACTCTGGCCCGGAGACCGCGGCACCGGCGAGCGGGTCGGCCTACTGGTCGCGCCGAACTCCTTCGGCAACTTGTGGCTCCAGACTTCATCCACCACGTGGCACGCCGTCCAGGCTGCACTCGACCTGTCCACACGCATGGAATGGCCGGTGGTAATGACGTCGGAGATCGACGCGTGCGACTGGCACTGAGTGTGCGATCCCGCCTCTGTCAGGCAGCACGAAGTCGACGGGACTCGTAACTCACGTCCTCAGCCACACAAGTCCACATGATGCGGCGCACCTCGGCGCCTGTGCACAACCCACGGCATCGCCGCCACTGCGCTCACCACCCTCGCATACGTTGCGAGGACGAGACCAGGAAGGGTGCCGTACATATGCCGTACATTGGAGTCATGACCGCCAAGACCCGGCGCTGGGAAACGCGCGTGGACGAGGAGACGGACGCACTCACGTCTGCGGCTGCCAAGCGCCTGCACGTGAGCAAGTCCCAGTTCGTCGCGGATGCCACGAGGGCCGCGGCTGAGGACGTCATGGCGCGAAGCGACGTGACCCTGATGGACCCGGCACTCTTCGCTGCGCTCGTTGACTCACTGGACACGCCGGATCCCGCTCCTGCACTCCGACGGGCCGCTCGCAAACCGCGCCGCTCGCGACGAACCTGATGTTCGTCCACCGGCTGCTGTCGCCGGACGACGACGTCACCGGCTTCGACTGCGGTGTCGCCTCACTCGATACCTGGCTCCATGCGAATGCTGCGCGCTCACACCAGCAAGGCGTCGCACGCGTCCACGTGTGGGTGGATGAGTCCGAACCACAGCGTGTCGTTGCATACACCGCGATCCAGCCCACGCAACTTGCCTCGAGACACCTCAGTCGCGGACAGGCTGGAGGTCACACCGCTGTTCCCGGCTATCTCATCGCTCGGCTCGCACTCGACCGTGAACTTCACGGATCCGGGCTCGGCGCGGAACTGCTCATCAGGGCGCTCGAGGTCTGTGTGGACGCGTCCATGATCGGCGGGGGCCGCATCATCGCGGTGGACCCGATCGACGATGCGGCCGCGACGTTCTACACGAAGTTCGGATTCACTCCGACCAAGGGGCCGGGCGACCGACTGGTGATGAAGATGTCGACCGCGGCAGCCACCCTCGAACGCAATGACCCTTCCTCGACCTGATCTCAGGCGTCACACTCCGGTGCGGCGGCTGACCGCCGCACCCGGACCTGAGGCGGTGACCCCGCTCCCCCTTCGTCCACCATGGACACATGACCGAACTGGCCGACACCGTCCTCCCGCTCATCCGGACCAGCTCCGACATCCACCGGTGGAGCGCGTCCAACCGCCACGGCCACCAGATGCACGACGCGGTGGACATCCTCGAGGAGGCGAGGGCGACCGGCGCTGACCCCAAGGACGTCCTCGACGTCACCCAGCGAGCCATCGCGTCCTCGCTGAAGATCATCATGCGGGCCGACGACTCGAGCGGGATCATCGGTGACGCCATCCACCGCCTGCTCGACCTCCACCCCGTGGCCGCGACCGAGGCCGGGGCATCGCCCCCGAAGCTCGTGCGTTGGATGCTGCGCTTCCAGTTCGAGGAGGAGTGCGACTTCTTCACCCTCGACCCGGTCGCCTACGCGCCCGCGCTCGGGGAGAACGGGATGCGCACCTACCGGGCCGAGCTCGACCGCATCCGTGCTGAGCTGGGCCCGCCCGAGTCCGAGAGGTCGTTCTCGCACCCTCGGTTCGTCCTCGATGACCTCGAGCGCCGACTCGCCGTCCACGACCGCGACGTCGCCGCGATCATCCGCACGCACGTCCGCGATGACAACGTGCCCGCGTGGTCCACCGACGCCGCCCGGGCCCTCGCCGAGATCGACGAAGTCGACGCCGCCATCGAATGGGCCCAGCGTGCGGCCGACCACCGCACCGGCGGCCACCAGGCGGTCGCGGGGGCCGAGTACTGGTGTCAGCTGCTCGCCGAGCACCGACCCGAGGAGCTGAGCGAAGCGCGACTCACGATCTTCCGCCGCTGGCCCAACGCCACCCACGCAGCCCGCCTCCACCAAGCCGCTGGCGCCGCCTGGCCCGACCTGCGCGATGAGGTGATGACGACCCTCGCGGGCGACCCCCGTGAAGCCGTGAACTTTGCCCTCGGCACGCTCAA
>CAYSGN010000179.1:0-3082 GCA_964430615.1 uncultured Janibacter sp.
TCCGAGAACCTCGCCGCCACCGAGCGCGCCAGCCGGGTCCACGAGGACCTCACCTCGGTCGTCGTCGGCGGCGGCTCCGCGCAGGAGATCGCCGAGACCCTGAGCCACTCCCTCGGGCGCCGGGTCCTCGTCCTGGGCCGCGACCTGCTGCCCGCAGCGGACGCCCCCTTCGCCGGGGGTCAGGACGAAGGGGGCGGCGCCGAACCCTCCCCGCCGGTCCAGGAGGCGATCCGGCGGAGCCGACGCTCCGGCCGGTGCGTGCCGGTCGGCCCCGGCGACGAGGTCGAGTACGCGGTCACGGTCGTCTCCGACGACGCCCTCCTCGGTGCCATCCTCCTCGGCCCCGGCGAGCGCGAGCTCGGCCCGGTCGAGCAGCGCACCGCCGAGCGGGCCGCGCAGATCACCGCCCTGGTGACCCTCAAGCAGGACGCGATCGTCGACGCCGAGAGCCGGGTGAGCGGGGAGATCCTCACCGACCTGCTCCACCCGCGCACCCGGGCGACCTCGACCATCGCCGCCCGGGCCCGCGGCCGCGGCATCCACCTCGAGCGGGTGCGCTCGCTCGTCGTGCTGGCCGTCCCGGCCGAGGCCCGCCGCCGGTCCCTGAGCGTCGTGCGCGCCCTGGCCAGCAGCGTCCTCGTCGGCGAGGAGGACGGGCTCATCGTCGCCCTGACCCACGACGCCGACGCGACCGAGGCCGCCGACCGGATGCGCCAGCACCTCGCGCGCCGCTCCACCACCACCGCGCTGGCCGTCGCCGGCCACCCGATCACCGAGGTCGAGGACGTGGCCGCCTCCTTCGAGACCGCGCGCCGGTGCGCGGGCCTGCTGGAGACCATGGGCCGGGCCGACGGGGTCGTCGACGTGCGCGCCTACGCCCCGTACCTGGCGATGTTCGGGCCCGGGGCCGCGGACCCGCGCGAGTTCATCGACGTCGTCATCGGCCCGCTCCTCGCCTGGGACGCCGAGCGCGGCGGCGACCTGCTGTCGACCCTGACCGCCTTCATCGAGACCCAGTCCAGCCCCACCCGGGCAGCCCGCCGCCTGCACGTGCACGTCAACACCGTCCTGCAGCGGCTGGAGCGGATCACCGCGCTGCTCGGCGAGGACTGGCGCGAGCCCGAGCCGCTCTTCCGCATCACCGTCGCGACGCGGATGCACGCTCTCACCCACCCCGAGTAGAGGAAACCTCCACCCGGAGACGCCTGCACTGGACGGATCATCCCTGTGCCCTGCGTCACACCGTCCCTAGCGTGGTCCTCACCGGCGGGCGACCCGCCGGGACCAGCGACGTCGCTCCGAGCGGCGACGCTGCCGCCGCACGAAGGGAGCAGCGCATGGGCACGACGAGCCGTCCGACGGACTTCCGCCACCGGCCCCCGGCCGACCGACGCGACCTGGCCACCGAGGCCTCCGGCCTCCCCCGGGGCGCCCTCGACGCCGTCACCGGCGACGGGGGCCTGAGCGTCGAGCAGGCCGACCACATGATCGAGAACGTCGTCGGCCTCTTCGGCCTGCCGCTCGGCATCGCGACGAACTTCATCGTCAACGACGTCGAGGTCCTCGTCCCGATGGCGACCGAGGAGCCCTCGGTCGTCGCGGCGGCCAGCCACGCCGCGCGCATCGCCCGGGCCACCGGCGGCTTCCGCGCCTCGACGAGCGCCCCGGTCATGCAGGCCCAGATCCAGGTCGTCGACGTGCCCGACCCGCAGGCCGCGCGCCTGCGGGTGCTCGCCGCGCGCGAGGAGCTCATGGCCGCCGGCGACGCCCAGGACGAGGCACTCGTCTCCTTCGGCGGCGGGGTCCGCGACCTCACCGCCCGCATCGTGCCCACCCGCGTGGGCACCCACCTCGTCGTCCACCTCGTCGTCGACGTGCGCGACGCCATGGGCGCCAACGCGGTCAACACCATGGCCGAGGCCCTCGCGCCGCGCGTCGCGGAGCTGGCCGGCGGCCGGCCGCTCCTGCGCATCCTGACGAACAAGGCCGACCAGCGCCTCGCCCGCGCCCACGCCGTGCTCGACGCCGGTGAGCTCGGCGGCCCGCAGGTGGTGCGCGACATGGTGGCCGCGGCCGCGCTCGCCGAGGCCGACCCCTACCGGGCGGCCACCCACAACAAGGGGATCATGAACGGCATCACCGCCGTGGCCCTGGCCACCGGCAACGACACCCGCGCCATCGAGGCCGGCGCCCACTCCCACGCCGTCGGTCCCGACGGGCGCTACACCGCCCTCTCCCACTTCGAGGAGGACGGCGACGGCGACCTCGCGGTCAGCCTCGAGCTGCCGATGGCCGTCGGCATCATCGGCGGGGCGACCAAGACCCACCCGAGCGCCGGCGCGGCGCTGCGCCTCATGGGGATCACCGGTGCCGCCGACCTGGCCGAGGTGATCACCTCGGTCGGCCTCGCCCAGAACGTCGCCGCCCTGCGCGCCCTCGCGACCGAGGGCATCCAGCGCGGCCACATGACCCTGCACCGGCGCAGCGTCGCCTCCGCCGCCGCGCGGACCGACGCGACCTGACCGCCCTTCGCCCCCAAGGAGATCGACATGCGATCCACCGATCGACTCGTGACGGCGCTGCTGGTGCTCGTCACCATCATGCTCGTCGGGATGCTCACCGCCTCCTGGCGCGTGGTGCTCTACCCCTACCTCATCGCCCTCGGCGTCATCATCCTGCTCGGTGTCGGCGCCCGCCGGGGCCGGGACGCGGTGCTGCTCGGCTTCGGCATCGCGGTCCCGATCGTCTACATCGCCCTCTACATCTGGCTCGAGGTCGTCATGGCCGGCGACCCCGGCTCCAGCGAGACCCTCGTCCTCGGGCTCGTGCCCAGCACCGCGGTCTACTTCTTCGCGATCTGGCCCTTCGGGCTGGTCGTCGCCGCCTGCTACGCCGTCTTCCACCGCCGGATCATGTCCGACGCCACCACCGGAGATGACTCATGAACCTCACGATCGTCGCCATCGCCGGCGCCTACCTGCTCGTCGTCCTCCTCATCGGCCTCTGGGCCACCGGCCGCACCAAGACCAGCGGCGACTTCTACATCGCCGGGCGCAGCCTCGGCGTGCTCGTCATGGCGATC
>CAYSGN010000180.1:0-3070 GCA_964430615.1 uncultured Janibacter sp.
TCTTCCTCATAGCAAACGTTGGCGCCTTGATCGTGGACTTGGCGCTCGCGCTGACTCTCATACCGACGTTCGGCTTGTGGGGAGCGGTCGTCGCGAATGCTTCCGGCACTCTGACACGTCTAGTTATTCTCTGGACCAGTGAGGCACGGGAACTGCAGATCCCGATGAGCAAGACGCTTACGACGTTGCTGCCCACCGGGATTGCAGGCGTTGCCAGCATCGCAAGTTGGCAATGCGGCCTTGTCGTGCCTGCCCAGCCGCTGCTACAGGCGCTGGTAAGTGCGACCCTCGGTCTTGGGCTCTTGATCATCGGTCTTCGCACCACGGGGACGGGCCTGACGGAAGCCGATGGCCAGGCTCTTCTGAGAGCGCTCCCGGCCAAGTTGCGTGGCGGCGCCGTGATGTCGATCAAGCTGGTCAGTCGATCCGGCTGACCCAGCGTCCACCCGTGCCAACTCGGCCACAATGGACGAGCCAGTTTCTGTCACGTTGTACGGTTCCGTTGTCGACAGCGGCTCTGAGGTGAGGAAGAGTATCGATGAGAGCGCAGCGCGTTGGGATCGTCACGATCATTGACAACAGCAACTTCGGGAATCGCCTGCAGAACTACGCGCTGCAACAGTGCCTCTCATCACAGGGATGGATGGTCGAGACCATCCCTAACACCCCTACCCCCATGGGTCGACGACTGGTCGCAGAACGCGCACTCACAGCTGTCCGCGCCGAAGGTCCGTGGGCTGTAGGGCGCCGGAACATTCCGCGGGCACTAGAACGCCTGCGCAACCACGGTGCGCCACCGACGCCGCAAGAGTCCGTCCATGAGTCCGCCATCCGAATGTTCACCTGCGACCGCATCACACAGTTAGATCTCGACGAAGTCACCAGCGGAGCGACGGGGCTGACCGACCGCTACGAGAAGGTGGTCGTCGGATCAGATCAGGTGTGGAACCCTGGATTCCGACAAGCTAATGAAATCGACTTCCTGACGTTCGTCCCGTGTGACCGCCGTGTGGCCTACGCCGCCAGCTTCGGCGTCAGGGAAATTCCAGAGTTCCTAAGATCCCGATATTCCCACTGGCTTTCGGAAATCCCCCATATCTCTGTCCGGGAGCACAGCGGTGCTGACATCGTCAAAGACCTGACGGGTCGTCACGTTCCGGTGGTGTCCGACCCTACGGTGCTGGTGGACCCCGGGCTGTGGGATCAGGAATCAACCGTCCCCACCGTGCTGGAGGGGCGGCGTTACGTAGCGAAGTTTTTCCTCGGTGAAGAGACTCCACTGCAGGAAGCCGAACTCGCGCGGTTTGCGGCCTCAGAGGGCCTTGAGCTCATCGATCTCAAGACTGGCTCCATACCGGGAAGCGAAGGACTGTCGCCGCTTGAGTTCATCGGGGCGATCCGCAACGCAGACGTCGTGGCAACCGACTCCTTTCATGCTGGAGTCTTCTCGGTGATCTTCGAGCGAGAGACGATCACGAAGCGCCGCCAGACAGACGACACTCGCCTCGACACCTTGTTTCGGATTGCGGGGATCCGGGCGACGCAGCCAGGCCGCACCGACATGTCCATCGCGCGAAACATCGACTGGGGTCGGGTTCGAGACTGCCTCGCGGCACAGCGAGCCCACTCCTGGGACTTCCTCGAGAGGGCGATAGGTAGACCTGCTCCTGTAGGAGCATCATGAGTTCGATGACCTTGGCGCGGTTCGCGTCAGACACGGTCATGGGCGCTCAGGTATACGAGAACGCCATCGACGCCCGGGCCGACGAAGCTCTCCGACGCTTATCGCCTTCTACGCGTATGCACCGTACTGTGGTTCGCTCTCTCCGCTCCTCGCTGGGTGGAAACCGACGCGTACCCATGGGACTGCTTCTCGGGGCCGACCCAAGGGTGCGGCGGGAACTCGCCCGCTGGCTGTATCCAGGCCACGGTCCCGTCCACCGCATGAAAGTAGGCCTTCCCCCCTCCCCGCGCGGAGATATCCTCACGCTCCACGACACCGGGCCGTGGCGGTATCCAGATGAAGGAGAGCCGGTTCCTGCCGCCGCTCAGGAACTGCGTCGCGCCGACGTGATTGTCACGGTTTCTCAATTCAGCGCGGACGAGATCGTTCACTTGTTCGACACTCGCGAGCCGATTGTCATTCCCAATGGAGTCGACCACGCTCGTTTCGCCGATGCCGCTCCCCTCAGCGGCGAAGAACTTGACGCTCTTGGAATCTCTAGGCCTTACGTCCTCACCTCTGGCGGCGCCTCACTCAGAAAGAATCTCAAAGGCTTGGCCGAGGCGTGGCCACTCGTGCGATCCGCGAGGAATGACCTGACGCTTGTCATGACCGGCCCGCAACACCCCCATCGGGACGCACTCTTCGGGAACCTGTCAGGGGTCCTTCGTTTGGGAAGGGTGGCAGACAGCCTTTTGCCTCGGCTCCTGGCCGGGAGCTCTGCTCTCGTGATCCCCTCGCTCTACGAAGGGTTTGGACTCCCGGCCATCGAAGGCATGGCAGCCGGTGTACCGGTTGTCGCGGTGGACGCAAGTTCCTTGCCTGAGGTACTTGGAGGGACGGGGGTGCTTACGGATGGGTCACCAGACTCCTTGGCGGAAGGCATGATGTGGGCAACCAGCGACGACACCGCTATCCGCACCAAAGTGGTGGCTGCGCGTGAGCGGTCCCTCGAGTTCACTTGGGAGCGAAGCGCCGCTGCACATGCCCGCGTATGGGCCGGTGCGCTGGGGTGAGAACCGCGTCCTGCGCCGCTGCCGGCGGGAGACGCTACCGTGCCTGGTGCCAGGCACCATCAGTGCCATCCGGCGCCGTTCCTACGTCAGCGCTCGCTCGTATACCCCGCTGATCACGGACCAATCGAACTGTTCGGCCCGCCTTCGTCCTCGCTGGGCCAGCCTGGCGACCACATCCCGGTCGTCTGCCAACTCGTCGAGCACCTCCGCCAAGGCACCGACATCACCTGGAGGAACGAGGACGGCCGAGTCCCCTACGGCCTCGGGCAGGCCGCCCACGTCAGACGCGACGACAGCAGCCCCTGCCGCCATCGCCTCCAGGGCCACTAGC
>CAYSGN010000181.1:0-3028 GCA_964430615.1 uncultured Janibacter sp.
CAACTGGGTGTGGCTGCCGCCGTGGGGCCCGGAGAAGATCACCGAGGACGGTCGCGAGCAGCTGCGCGCCCTCGGCTTCAACATCTGAGGATGTCCCGGACCGTCGAGGTCGACCCCGCTCGCCTCGACCGCTGGGTCACCGGCTTCGCGGCCCGGCACGACGGCGTCACCCGCGCCGACGTGCCGGGCCGTGTCGTGCTCACCGGCGGTGACGGCGCGACGGCGACGGGGGAGACCTTCACCCACCGCCGGGTCGGGCTGGTCCTCGTGCGTCTCGGTGGTCACGCCGTGGGCCGGGACGAAGGGGGCGACCTCCTCGCCCACACCACCGGCACCGGATACGTGCAGGGGCGGACCAAGGCCGGCGGCTGGAGCCAGCAGCGCTACGCCCGCCGGCGCAAGAACCAGGCCGACGCGGTCCTGACGAAGGTGGCGGACCTCGCCTGTCGCCATCTGCCGCCGGGGTCGGTCGACGCCCTCGTCCTCGGTGGTGATCGCCGGCTGGCCGAGTCGGTCCTGGAGGACCCGCGGCTGGCACACCTCGTGGACCTGCCCCGCCGCACCCTCTGGGACCTGCCGGACCCCCGCCTGCGCGTGCTGCAGGAGGCTGCGCGCCGGGCCCGGGCCGTGCGCCTCACCCTGGAGGACCCGCCCACCTGACGCCACGTCTCCGCGGTCGCCGTAGGGGTCAGACGTCGTTGGGGTCCCCTTGGTAGGCGAAGGTGTCGCAGGCGCCGATCGAGTCGGCCCGCATCCCGCGCCGGAGCCAGCCCTGGCGCGCCCGGGCCGAGCCGTGGGTCCAGGCCTCGGGGTTGACCGTGCCGGTGGACCTCTGCTGGATCTGGTCGTCCCCGACGGACTTCGCGGCGCCCATCGCGTTGGTGACGTCGGACTCGCTCACCTTCGTCAGCAGCGGGCGGCCCTGGCTGTCCGTGGTCTGCGTCGCGTCCTGGATCCACATCCCCGCGAGGCAGTCGGCCATGAGCTCCACACGCACCGCCCCCGAGTCCTTGCCCTGCGGGTCCTTCTGCGACTCCTCGAGGATCCCGTAGACGTTCTGGATGTGGTGGCCGTACTCGTGGGCGAGGACGTAGAGCTCGGCGAGGGTCCCGTCCTCGGCGCCCAGCTGCTGCTCCATGACCTGGAAGAAGTCGGTGTCGATGTAGATCATCTCGTCGAGGGGGCAGTAGAAGGGCCCGACCTGGTTGCTCGCGGTGCCGCAGGCCGACTGGGTCTGCCCCTGGTAGACGACGACCTTCGCCGGCCCCCGGAAGTCCTGGCCGGCGTCCTCGAGGTCCTGGGCCAGGTCCGGCTGCCCGCTCCAGTAGCCGTGCAGGCTGTTCTCCCCGAGCACCATGAGGCACTCCGGGTCCTGCTTCGCGTCCGCGCCGGTACGGCACTTCTCGGACAGCCGCGTGTCGGACGCCGGGTTCGACTGGTCCTGCGACGTGCCTCCGCCCGTCAGGAGGTCGCCGTTGCCGGTGAGGACGAGGACGACCGCGATGATGAGGCCGATGATGCCGCCACCGGCGACGACGGGCCCACGGCCGCCGCCACCGCCGCCACCGCCCATCCGGGAGGTGTCCAGTGACGCATTGTCGTTGATGCTCATCGCTGTCCTTCGTCGCACACCACCTCCCGCGGGAGGGGGCCGGGTCCTGCCCGGGCGGGACTTAGACTAGCCGCCGGAGAGCAACCGGAGGCGAGGAGAAACCACCCGTGATCACAGCGACGGGGATCGAGCTGCGCGCGGGTTCGCGGATCCTGCTCGAGGAGGCGACCTTCCGGGTCGCCCCGGGCGACCGCGTCGGCCTCGTGGGCCGCAACGGTGCCGGCAAGACGACCCTCACCAAGGTGCTGGCCGGCCAGGGGCAGGCGGCGGCCGGAGCCGTGACGTCCGCTGGAGGCATCGGCTACCTGCCGCAGGACCCCCGCACCGGTGATCTCTCGGTGACCGCCCGCCAGCGCATCCTCTCGGCGCGCGGACTGGACCGGATCGTCACCGACCGGCGCACCGCCGAGCAGCGGATGGCCAGCGCCGACGACCGGACGCGGGAGAAGGCGATGGCCCGCTTCTCCCGGCTCCAGGAGGAGTTCGAGGCCGCCGGCGGCTACGCCGCCGAGTCGGAGGCTGCGACGATCGCCGGCGCCCTCGGGATCGAGGAGGCCCGGCTGGACCAGACCCTCGAGACCCTCTCCGGTGGCCAGCGGCGACGGGTGGAGCTGGCCCGGATCCTCTTCTCCGGCAACCGGACCCTGCTCCTGGACGAGCCGACCAACCACCTCGACGCCGACTCGATCGCCTGGCTGCGCGACCACCTGAAGAACTACAAGGGCGGGCTGATCATCATCAGCCACGACGTCGACCTGCTCGAGGTCGTCGTCAACCGGGTCTTCCACCTGGACGCCAACCGCCAGGCGATCGACCAGTACAACATGAGCTGGAAGAACTACCTGGCCCAGCGCGAGACCGACGAGCGCCGTCGCAAGCGCGAGCTGCAGAACGCCCAGAAGAAGGCCGGCGCGCTGCTCGAGCAGGCGGACAAGATGCGCGCCAAGGCGACCAAGGCGACCGCGGCGCAGCAGATGATCAAGCGCGCCGAGCGCATGCTCGCCGGCGTCGAGGGGGAGCGGGCCGGCGACCGCGTGGCCCGGCTGCGCTTCCCGGACCCGGCGCCGAGCGGGCGCACCCCCCTTCGCGCCTCCGGCCTCTCCCGCTCCTACGGGAGCCAGGAGGTCTTCACCGACGTCGACCTCGCGATCGACCGGGGGAGCAAGGTCGTCGTGCTCGGGCTCAACGGCGCGGGCAAGACGACGCTGCTGCGGATGCTCGCGGGGGTGGACTCCCCGGACACGGGCCAGGTCGAGCCCGGCCACGGACTCAAGCTCGGCTACTACGCCCAGGAGCACGAGAACCTCGATGTCGACCGGACGGTGCTGGACAACATGAAGTCCGCCGCGCCCGACCTCGGCGAGACGGACGTGCGCAAGGTCCTCGGCTCCTTCCTCTTCTCCGGCGACGACGTCG
>CAYSGN010000182.1:0-3026 GCA_964430615.1 uncultured Janibacter sp.
ACACCCTCGTGCACGGGCTGCCGCTCTTCCACACCCACGGGCTGATCCTCGGGGTCCTCGGGCCGCTGCGCATCGGGTCGCGGCTGCGGCACACCGGCAGCCCGAAGCCGGAGCGGTACGCCGCCACCGAGGGATCGGTGTACTTCGGCGTCCCGACCGTGTGGTCGCGCGTCGCCCGGGACGCGACATCGGCGCGGGCGCTGCGCCGGGCGCGCCTGCTCGTCTCGGGGAGCGCACCCCTCCCGGTGCCGGTCTTCGAGGCGGTCCGCGAGCTCACCGGCCAGGCGCCCGTGGAGCGCTACGGCATGACCGAGACGATGATCACCCTCAGCACACGGGCGAAGGGAGAGCGCCGGGCCGGGTGGGTCGGCCTGCCGGTGGGTGGGGCGCAGACGCGTATCCGCGGTGAGGACGGGGCGCCGGTGCCGGCGGACGGGGAATCCATGGGGCGCCTCGAGGTGCGCGGCCCGATGCTCTTCTCCGGGTACCTCGGGCGGCCGCGGACGACGGCGGACGCCTTCACCTCGGACGGCTGGTTCGTCACCGGGGACCTCGCCGCCCACGACGACGGGGGCTTCCACCGGATCGTCGGCCGCGAGTCCGTCGACCTCATCAAGTCCGGGGGCTACCGCATCGGCGCCGGGGAGATCGAGACGTCCCTGCTGGCCCGGCCGGAGGTGGCGGAGGTCGCCGTCGTGGGCGTGCCGGACCCCGACCTCGGGCAGCGGATCGTCGCGTACGTCGTGCCCGAGGGCCCGGCCGGTGACGAGGTCGCGGCCCGCCTCGTCGAGCACGTCGCCGAGGACCTCGCCCGGCACAAGCGTCCTCGGGAGATCCGCTTCACGCAGGCGCTGCCTCGGAACGCGATGGGCAAGGTGCAGAAGAAGCAGCTGGACTGACCGGGGCGGCACGAAGGGGGTGGCGACCGCCACCCCCTTCGCTCCTCCCCCCGGAGGTCGTCGCCCGCTCAGAGGCCCACCTGGTCCGCCGCGTACTCCGCCTGCTCGCGGGTGAAGCCGTCGCCGGCATCCGAGCTGAGCTGGTCGATGAGCTCGGCGCGGGAGAAGGGCATGAGCTCCAGGTAGCTCTCGGCGGACTTCACGGCCTGCTCGTTCCAGTCGACCTCGGACTCGATGTGCTCGACGGCGAAGCGCGCGACGTCCTCGGGGTAGCCGTCGCCGGCCTCGGAGGAGAGCTGATCGATGAGTCCCTCCTTGGAGAAGGCCATGAAGTCCAGGTAGTCCCGGGCGGCCTGCACGGCGTTCTCCTGCTCCACCGTCATGGACTCCTCGGCCGGCTCCTCCTTCTCGGACTCCTTCTCAGCGGGCTCGTCCTCCGTCGGCTCCTCCTTCGGCTCCTCGGCGGGCTCCTCCTGCGGCGAGGTCTCCGAGGTGCCCTCGTCCGACGACGAGCTGCTCGAGGAGCCGGCGGAGGTGCTCCCGGAGTCCCCCATGAAGGCCACGCTCATCCCGCCGCAGCACAGGAAGAGCAGGAACATCCCGCCGATGAGCATGGTGAGCACCTTGTGCCGGGCGAACCACCCCTTCGGCTGCTGCGGGACGGGCGGGTTGGTCGGCTGCCAGGGCTGCTGCGGGTACTGGGTCATGACGGTCTCCTCGTCTCTGGTGCGGCGTCACGACAGATGGAACCGCTCCCGGGCCCGTCGCCACCTCCGCCGAACGGTCGGGACCGGATGACCGAACGGTCGACCCGGATGTCCCCGCCGGGCAGTACCTTTCGGCCATGGACCTCATGGGAGGGGTGCGCGCCCTCGGACGCGCGACGTGGTGGCGTTCGGTGCTCTGGTACCTGGCGTGCTTCTGCAGCCTGGTCATGGCCGTGGGGAGCGCGGAGGCCCGGGCCGACCGTACGGCCGGGCGTCCCGTCGACGAGCTCATGGACGGGCCGTGGATCCTCCTCCTCGCCTTCGGGATGCTGCTCTCGCTGCTCGTCCTCGTGCGGCGCCGCTGGCCGTGGCAGATCACCGTCGCGGCGTCCGTCGCCGCGCTGGCCCTCCCCATCGACCCCCTCCTCTGCCTCATCGGGCTGATGCACGTCTGGCGCGCCTCGACCTGGCGGGTGGTGTCCCTCGTGACCCCCCTGGTCACCGCGGCCACCTTCGTCGCGACCTGGCGGGACACCCGGGGGCACACGCAGGCCGAGTCCTTCTGGCAGATGATGTTCGCGGGAGGTCCGCAGGAGCCGGGCACCGGAGCACCCATGGCCTGGTGGGTGCCGGTCGTCATCACCGTGCTCTTCGCCGGCGCCTTCGCCGGCATCGGCTGGTTCCGCAGGGAGCTGGCCCGGACCGAGGCGAAGGGGGAGACCTACCGCGTCCGTGCGGAGCAGCTCGGCGACGAGGTCGTCCGGCAGGCCGAGCGGGAGCGGATCGCGCGTGAGGTGCACGACGTCATCGGCCACCGCCTCTCCCTGCTCTCCATCCACGCGGGCGCCCTGGAGGCCAACACCCGTGACCAGGACCCGCGGCTGGCCGGGTCGGCGAGCCTCGTGCGCGAGTCGGCCGCCCAGACCGCCAACGACCTGCGCTCCCTCCTCACCGTCCTGCGCCGCCCGGACGACCCGGACCTGGCCGAGGTCGTCCCGGGGGTCGCTGACGTGCCCGCCCTCGTCGACGAGTCGGTCGCCCACGGCATGCCGCTCGTCGCGACCATCGTCATCGACGGGGAGGGGGTGCTCGACCCGGTCGTCGGCCAGACCGCCTACCGGATCACCCAGGAGCTGCTCACCAACGCCCGTCGGCACGCCCCCGGCGCGGGTACCCGCCTGGCCTTCACCGCTCGCCCGGCCGACGGGGTGACGATCGAGGTGGCCAACCGCAGACGCGAGCACGCCCCCTTCGCCGAGGGCGGTGGTCTCACCGGGGTCCGGGAGCGGGCCGCCCACGTCGACGGGGAGACCCGGTATCCCCACCTGGTACCTCTCCTCCTACCTCTACGGCGTCTGGGCCGGCAGCCGGTACATGGTCGACGTCCCCGACCTGCTGACCGTGCGGGACGACGAGGAGG
>CAYSGN010000183.1:0-2889 GCA_964430615.1 uncultured Janibacter sp.
GTTGATAGGCCAGATGTGGAAGTGCAGCAATGCATGCAGCTGACTGGTACTAATAAGCCGACAACTTGACACCACACCAAAAGACTTTGGTGCTCGCGTCCACTGTGCAGTTCCCGAGATACGGTCACCCACCCCCTTTGCTTGGCGCTAGCCAAGGGAGGACGTGGACGGCCCTGGATATCTCCATAGAGTTACGGCTGCCACAGCGAAGGGGAAACGCCCGGTCCCATTCCGAACCCGGAAGCTAAGCCCTTCAGCGCCGATGGTACTGCACCGGAGACGGTGTGGGAGAGTAGGACGCAGCCGGACAAACATTCCAAGAAACGCCTGGACCGAGTCGGTCCGGGCGTTTCTTGCGTTCTGGGGGACTTCCCCTGGGGGGATGTGCAGGGAGGTGCGAATCCCCCTGAGGGGATGACCGGGGTAGGTACGAAGCCCCCTGAGGAATCGACCGGTTGGATGCGAATCCCCCTCAGGGAATGACCGGTTGGATGCGGATCCCCTCAAAAGGAACTGATCAGGCGCCGCGGGCGCAGAGGAAGGGAGGGCCGGCTCCGTGACGGAGCCGGCCCTCCCTTCGCCTGGCGTGGAGGCTCAGTCGGCGGGGGTCTTGGACATGCCCTGCTGGATCATGTCCATGACGGAGGAGTCGGCCAGCGTGGTGACGTCACCGACCTGACGGTTCTCCGCGACGTCCTTGAGCAGGCGGCGCATGATCTTGCCGGAGCGGGTCTTGGGCAGCTCCGAGACGATCATGATCGAGCGCGGCTTCGCGATGGGCCCGATCTGCTGGGAGACGTGGTCGCGCAGCTCCTTGACGAGGGAGCCGCCCTCGTCGGCCTGGTCCGTCTCGTTGGTGGCGTCCTGACGGAGGATGACGAAGGCCTCCACCGCTTGCCCGGTCGTCTCGTCGCTCGCGCCGACGACCGCTGCCTCGGCGACCTTGGGGTGGTGGACGAGGGCGGACTCGATCTCCGCGGTGGACATCCGGTGGCCGGAGACGTTCATGACGTCGTCCACGCGACCGAGGATCCAGATGTTGCCCTTCTCGTCGTACGTGGCGCCGTCACCGGCGAAGTAGTTGTCCGGGCCGAAGCGGCTCCAGTAGGTGTCCTTGTACCGCTGCGGGTCGCCCCACACGCCGCGGAGCATGGCCGGCCACGGCTCGGTGATGACGAGGTACCCGACGGCGTCGGGGTCGCTGAGCCGGTTGCCCTCGTCGTCGAGGACCTCCGCCTGGATCCCCGGGATCGGCTTCTGCGAGCTGCCCGGCTCGAGCTCGGTGACACCGGGGAGCGGGGAGTTCATGATGGCGCCGGTCTCGGTCTGCCACCAGGTGTCCACGATCGGGGTGGTCCCACCGCCGATGTGCTCGCGGTACCAGCGCCACGCCTCGGGGTTGATCGGCTCACCCACCGACCCGAGCACCCGCAGGGAGGAGAGGTCGTACTTCGCCGGGATCTCCGGGCCCCACTTCATGAAGGTGCGGATGGCGGTGGGGGCCGTGTAGAGGATACTCACCTTGTACTTCTCGACGATCTCCCAGAAGATCCCCTGGTGCGGGCTGTCCGGGGTGCCCTCGAAGATCACCTGGGTCGCGCCGAGCGCCATCGGGCCGTAGACGATGTAGCTGTGCCCGGTGACCCAGCCGATGTCGGCCGTGCACCAGTAGACGTCGCTCTCCGGGTGGACGTCGTGCACGACGGCGTTCGTGTAGGCGCACTGGGTGAGGTATCCGCCCGTCGTGTGCAGGATGCCCTTGGGCTTGCCCGTGGTGCCCGAGGTGTAGAGCAGGAAGAGCGGGTGCTCGCTGTCCATCGGCTGCGCCTCGTGGGTGTCGGACGCCGTCGAGACGACGTCGTCCCACCACAGGTCGCGGCCCTCGTTCCAGTCGACCTCCGTCCCGGTGCGCTTGACGACGAGGACCTTCTCCGCGGTCGTGCCCTCGACGGCCTGGTCGACGGCCTTCTTCAGCGGCATCGCCTTGCCCTTGCGGAACTGCCCGTCGCTCGTGACCACGATCTTGGCCTCGGCGTCGTTGATCCGGGTCTTGAGCGCATCGGCGGAGAAGCCGGCGAAGACGAGCGAGTGCGGGGCGCCGATCCGGGCGCAGGCGAGCATCGTGAAGATGGTCTCCGGGATCATCTGCATGTAGATGGCGACCCGGTCGCCCTTCTCCACCCCGAGCGACTCGAGGCCGTTGGCGGCCTTGGCGACCTCACGCTGCACCTCGGCGTAGGTGATGTCCCGGTCCTCGCCGTTGGCGGATACGAAGTGGATGGCCACCCGGTCGCCGTTGCCGGCCTCGACGTGGCGGTCCACGCAGTTGTAGGCGACGTTGAGCTCGCCGCCGACGTACCACTTGGCGAAGGGGGCGTCGCTCCAGTCGAGCGTGGTCTCGAAGTCCTTGCTCCACGTGACGTACTCCCTGGCCCGGGCGGCCCAGAAGGCCTCGTGGTCAGCTGCGGCCTCGTCGTAGAGCTCGGCCTTGCCGACAGCCTGCTTCGCGAATTCGGGGCTGGGGGTGTAATCCGACACGTGTCCTCCTCGTCGAGTGTCGCGCCCAGGCGGCGCGGTGTGTTCGTACTCACCCTGCACCGCGGGCGGGACGCACACAAGTTGCCCGGCGCCCCCGCGCGCCCGGCGTGCGGCTCGGCACGACCAGCGGCTCGTCGCACGCCGTTCGTCCCCGCCGGGTGGGCAGGCTGCCCACCCTCCGGCGAGGCGGGTCCCTCTCGCGCTGGTCAAGGTGCTCAGGTGATCCGCGATCGCTCGCGACGGCTGTGCAGCCCTGTCACGCTGGAGGTGACAGAGGCCACAACGACGTGGGCCCAGGAGGTACACGATGTTCACAGAGGGACAGCTCTACTCACCGGTGACCACCGACGA
>CAYSGN010000184.1:0-2874 GCA_964430615.1 uncultured Janibacter sp.
ACGCCATCGAGATGCTCAAGGGGCTGCGCGACCGCTACGAGGCCCACCACAAGGTGACGATCACCGACCCGGCGATCGCGGCCGCGGTGACGATGGCCGACCGGTACATCAACGACCGCTTCCTCCCGGACAAGGCGATCGACCTCATCGACGAGGCGGGCGCACGGCTGCGCATCCGCCGGATGACCGCCCCGCCGGAGCTGAAGGAGTACGACGAGAAGATCGCCCAGGTCCGCCTCGAGAAGGAGTCGGCCATCGACGGGCAGGACTTCGAGAAGGCCGCCAGCCTGCGCGACGACGAGAAGAACCTGCTCGCGGAGAAGGCCAAGCGCGAGGAGGAGTGGAAGTCCGGTGACATGGACGTCGTCGCGGAGGTCGACGAGGAGCTGATCGCCGAGGTGCTCGCCGCCTCGACCGGCATCCCGGTCTTCAAGCTCTCCGAGGAGGAGTCGACCCGGCTGCTCAACATGGAGAACGAGCTGCACAAGCGCGTGGTCGGCAACGACGACGCGATCAGCGCCCTGTCCCAGGCCATCCGGCGCACCCGCGCCGGCCTGAAGGACCCGCGTCGCCCCGGTGGCTCGTTCATCTTCGCCGGCCCGACCGGTGTCGGGAAGACCGAGCTGGCCAAGGCGCTCGCCGAGTTCCTCTTCGGCGACGAGGACAGCCTGATCACGCTGGACATGTCGGAGTACTCCGAGAAGCACACGGTCAGCCGTCTCTTCGGCAGCCCGCCCGGGTACGTCGGCTACGACGAGGGCGGACAGCTGACGGAGAAGGTGCGCCGCAAGCCCTTCTCGGTGGTCCTCTTCGACGAGGTCGAGAAGGCCCACCCGGAGATCTTCAACTCCCTGCTCCAGGTCCTCGAGGACGGTCGCCTCACCGACTCCCAGGGTCGGATGGTCGACTTCAAGAACACGATCATCATCATGACGACCAACCTCGGCACCCGGGACATCTCCAAGGGCACCATGGGCTTCGTCGCCGGCAACGACGACCGCTCGGACTACGAGCGGATGAAGGCCAAGGTCACCGACGAGCTGAAGAACCACTTCCGTCCGGAGTTCCTCAACCGCGTGGACGACACCATCGTCTTCCCGCAGCTGAGCCAGGAGGAGCTCGTCCAGATCGTCGACCTCGAGGTCGCCAAGCTCGACTCCCGCCTCAAGGACAAGGACATGGGCATGGAGCTGACGACGGCGGCGAAGGAGCTGCTCGCCAAGCGCGGCTACGACCCGGTGCTCGGCGCCCGTCCGCTCAAGCGCACCATCCAGCGCGAGATCGAGGACGTGCTCTCCGAGAAGATCCTCTTCGGCGAGCTCGTCTCGGGCCAGATCGTCGCGGTGGACGTCGAGGGCGAGGGCAAGGACGCGAAGTTCACCTTCTCCGGCGCCCACAAGGGCGACGACCTGCACGTCCCGCTCATCGAGACCTCGGGCGAGTAACCCGAGGGCGCGAGAGCCCAACGACGAAGGGGGCCGACCACCAGCGGGTGGTCGGCCCCCTTCGTCGTGGCCGGGCGGTGAAGGCCCCGGTGCGGTGCGCTCCCCTCGTCGTGGCCGGGCGGTCGTGGCGCCCCGAAGGCCTCGGTGCGGCGCTCCCTTCGCCGTGGCCGGGCGGTCGTGGCTGCCCGAAGGCCTCGGTGCGGCGCTCCCTTCGCCGTGGCCGGGAAGGGCTCGGGTGACCGAGACGTCCGGGGATGGCCGGGAAACCCGGAGATGGCCGCGCTATGTCGCGGTCATGCCGAAGTTTCCCGGCCGGTCGCGGTCGTCCGGGCCCGGCCCGGCCCCGGCGCAGTCCGGCGCAAGGTGCCGCTCCGGGACGGACGGCCCCTCCAACGAGGTCAGGCGATCTCCCCGGCCTCGAGCATCCGGTCCAACTTCTCGTAGCCCTCGTTGATGCCGACCTCCATGCCGGAGGCGAGCATCTGCTCGCGCGCCTCGAAGGAGTCGACGAGGGAGTGCACGTGCATCCGGGTCCAGCCGTCGCCGAGGTCCTCGAAGGTCATCGTCTCCAGGGAGACCCCGTCCGGGAAGCCCTCGTACGTGAAGGTCTGCACGATCCGGTCCGGTCGGACCTCGTGGAAGCTGCCGAAGAAGTGGAACTCCGTCTCGTCGCCCTCGAGTCCTCGCGCGCTCCCTTCGCGCACGAGGTTGGTGAAGCGGTAGCTGCCGCCGGTCCGGGCGTCCCAGTGGTCGATCCTCGTCGACAGCTCGTGCGGGCCGACCCACCGCGCGTACAGCCCGGGGTCGGTGTGCGCCCGGTGCAGCTGCTCCGGGGTGGCCCTGAAGTCGCGGGTGATGCGGGTGACCGGCACCTCGGGGTCGGCCTCGATGGTGGCGGTGGTGACGTGCGTGGTCATGATGACTTCCCTCGTGTGGTGCGCGTCGTGCGCGGTGGTCCGGTGATCTCGGTGAGGACGTCGTCGAGGCGGCTCATCCGCTCCTCGGCCCGCCTCTGATGGGTGGTGATCCAGTCCGTGAGCCCGGAGAGGGCCTCGGGGCGGAGGTGGACGGGGCGGCGGCGTGCGTCGCCGCGTCGTTCGACGAGCCCGGCGGCCTCGAGCACGCCCACGTGCTTGCTGATGGCCTGCAGGCTCATGGCGAAGGGGGCGGCCAGCTCGCTGATGCTCGCGTCACCGAGCGTCAGGCGGGCGACGATCTCCCGCCGCGTGGGGTCGGCCAGTGCGGCGAAGGCCCTCGACAGGGGATCGGTGGTCATGGTCCCTCCCTTCGTCTAACTCAACCAAGTGGTTGAGCACCACGTTAGACCTGTGCCGCGCCCTTGGCCAACCATCTGGTTGAGTAGCGCTGGCGGGAGCGGTCACGCGGTCCTGCCCGTCGCCGTGGACGCTCGTCGTGGTCGTGGTCGTGG
>CAYSGN010000185.1:0-2833 GCA_964430615.1 uncultured Janibacter sp.
AGCCGGGCGACCTGGTCGCGGCCGATGTCGTGACCAGAGCGTCGCGCGGCCTTCCAGATCTTCCGTGCCCCGTAGACCCGGTAGTTGGCTTCCCACAGCTGCCGCACCACCGGGCCCATCACCGCGTCACGTCGGGCACGGGCCGATGGCTGCCGGCTCTTGACCTGGTAGTAGCTGCTGGGGGCCACCTGCAGCACGCTGCAGATGAGCTCGACCCCCAGCCGCCGACCCGCGACGACGTCGTCGCGGTTGGCGTCGATGAACGCGGCTACTTCTTGTGCTGGCGGTCGAGCTCCGCCCCGAAGAAACTGGCGGCCCTCTTCAAGATTTCGTTGGCGCGCTTGAGCTCACGGTTCTCCTGCTCCAGAGCCTTCATCTTCGCCGCGTCACTGGTACTGATGCCCGCGACGTGGCCCTCGTCGATATCAGCTTGACGGACCCAGGACCGCACCGACTCGGTGCCGTACCCCAACTGCTGGGCGACGCGCTGGACCGTGCCGTGCTCTGTGCCTAGCTCTGCGCGCAGAGTCCTGACCATCCGCACCGCAGCGGCCTTCTCGTCGGGGCTGTAGCGACGCGTGGTCGGCTTCCCCGGGGTGGTGTCCTTCGGCATGAGTACATCCTCGTTTCCAAACGATGGAGACTCCAACCAACCCAGTGCGGTTCAGTTGTTTAACTACGAACGTCATTTTTTCAATGTTCAGCGCTTCTCGACATCAGATGTCGAGATGCAGAGAAGATTGCACACGACACGCGCCCTACATTGCACAGATCCCGCATGGATCCCAGACGTGTGCAATCTGGAGTCCAAGCTCGGCGCTTGTCTCGGTGATCGGCCCGGATGGCCCATCAGTGTTGTGCTCCACCGACTCCCAATGGTCGCGCCACTCGACCGTGGCCTAGTTGCGCATCTCCGCGCAGGATCGCGCCGGCCGCGCTGTCGCCAGATCGCCCTCTTCAACGCGGAGCCGTGTCACCACATGCTGAATTACTGCGGCATTGACGGGCGTTCGGCGGGCACGTGTCGACTGTGCACATGTCAGCTCGTGACGTGCGCTCCGGGCGGGCTGAACTCGATGATCTCCGCCACGATCTCGTCCACGGGGCGAGCGCTGTCCAGCCGGAGCACGGTGCAGGGCAGTGCGCCCAACCAGGCCTCGTGCCGCGCACGGTTGCGCCCGTCGAAGTCCGGGTCCTCGTAGCCCCCGGCCCACTGCATGAACTCATGGTGTGCGGTCGCGCGCGAACCGCCGGACTCGATGCTGATGCCGTACCGGGTCACTTCGCGGGCCTGGAGTCGATCCATTCGCTCATCGTGGTCGAGCGAGAGGAATACGACCGCGTCGAAGTGCTCCGCAAGGGAGTCGCCCCAACCCATGAGGGTCCCGGACAGGACCCAGGCCTCACGTCCGACGAACATCTCGTGCATGAGGCGAAGGCGGTCGGTCTCGTCGCGCTTCGTCGTGTACGGCGGCGAGGTAGGCACCCAGAAGTAGTCGTCGGTGTCGGCGTGCGGTACCGACCACGCCGTGGCCACCGCGCGGCCAAGCGTCGTCGTGCCTGTCCCACTCGCGCCAGTGATGTGGAGCCGACACGGGGTCATACGTCCTCCTGCAGGGACTCATGGATGTGAGGCACGTGAAAGGCCCCGCGTTACCGTGCCTCAGGCACTTCGGGGGTCAGTTTGAGCCAGCTGGACAGAGTGGGTCAACAGATGAGGTTGCATCTCAAGGGACCAAACCTCGCACAGGGCATGATCGATGCGCTTCCCTCGCAGGACGATCCTCTACCGGGGTGCGGCATGGGCAGCCGCACCCCGGCGTCGTGCAAAGTACGCGGTCGCCGACCTCAACGAGCGCCTTGGGCGTCTGGGGGATGACGTGCTTGTTCGTTCCCCGTTTACTGCGTCAGGTCGACCATCCAGCTCCCTCGGCGAACTCTAGAATCAGCGCACGTCGCGCTGATACACACCAGTTGATGCCCGATGGGCGCAGGTGCGAGCCACACCCCCTTCGGCAGAGGCGGGCGTTCAGAAGACCCGGATGTCGAGGTCGGGGAACGCTGCAGCGTCATCCTGGGTGAGCTGGTCGGGTCCATCGACGCGCGCCCGAAAGGTGACGACGGTGCCCGATCGGTCACGTGGATCCATCTGTGCCAGACCGGTATCTGGGATGCCGTAACGGTAGGTCTGGGCCCAAGCACCGTTCGCTCGATGATTCTCGTGAACCAGAAATGCACTGAGCGCTGCCACGCTGGACATGCCGCGTCGGGGGAGCCCATCGGGAAGACGGGGTGCAGTCGTGGGGTCGCTGAAACGAATGTCGGCGGTGGCCATGACGGGCTTGCGGATGACCTCGCCGTGCTGATCGGTGCGGGTGTCAGTACCTCGTCCGTCGTCGTCGACGCTGACCGAGCCGTCAGGATGTCGAGTCACGATGACGGTGCCGCGTCTAGGGATGGAGGCTGCCTCGTCCTGGGCGTAGGCGAGGACCTCGAGGATCAGGTGCCGGGTCCCTCCAGCCGCTCCTGGCCGGGCCAGCTCGTCACGGACGGCCTTGAGATGGTCGCGGTCCACGTCCAGTGACCAGTCGTGCGTGGTCGTGATCCAGGTCGCACGCTGTCTCATGGCAGAAAAGTACCGCAGGACGCCCGCAACTCGGCATGAGAGCGCGGTCCCGTTCCCCCTGTCAGAAGCGGAAAAGTAACTGCAGATTTTGGACCTGCAACTATCCATAACACTGCACTTTTGCTGCATACGAAGGCCGCCTGTGCAGTCTTCGCTGCATCTCGACATCAGAACCCACCCGAGTCCTTCGCCATGTTTGAGAACCGC
>CAYSGN010000186.1:0-2760 GCA_964430615.1 uncultured Janibacter sp.
CAGGAAGGTCGCCGCCGTCGCGGTGTTGCTCGTCAGCTCGGTGAGGAAGATGATCGCCGCCCCGAAGACGACGACGAGGAGCACGACGGGCAGCCCGCCGAGCGCCTCCGCCTGCTCACCGATCCAGTCGGTGAGCCCGGAGGAGCTGAACTGCCCGGAGAGGGCCAGCCCGCCCCCGAAGAGGAGCAGCACGCCCCAGGGCAGCTCCACCGCGCTCTCCCAGTCGAGCAGGCGCACCCCGCGGGCGGCGCCGGCCGGCAGCACGAAGAGGAGCAGCGCCACGACCATGGCGATGCCCGCGTCGCTGATCGGGACGTCGTCGGGCCAGATGAGCGGCACCCCGACCCAGGACGCGGCCGCGAGGACGAAGATGGCCAACACCCGCTTCTCCCCGCCCGACATCCGACCCAGCTTGTCCAGCTCGCTCGACATCAGCTGTCGGCCACCCGGGATCTCGTCGATCTCGGGCCGGAAGAGGACCTTGGTCAGCAGGAACCAGCAGATGATGAGGAAGACGACCGCGAGGGGCACCCCGACGAGCATCCACAGGCCGAAGCCGATGTCGATGTCGTGCTCCTTGGACAGGTAACCCACGAGCAGCGTGTTCGGCGGGGTGCCGATGATCGTCCCGAGCGACCCGATGGAGGCGGCGTAGGCGATGCCGAGCATCAGTGCGGTGCCGAAGTTGGTCCGCAGCGCCCCGTGCTCCGTGGCCGCCTCCTCCGGCGCCCCCGAGCCGTCGTCCGCGGTCGTCGCCTCGGGCTCCTCCTGCCCCTCGAGCCCGACGACGAGCATGAGGACCGAGACGCCGATGGGCAGCATCATCACGGCGGTGGCGGTGTTGGACACCCACATGGACAGGAAGCCGGTGGCGACCATGAAGCCGGCGACGACCATCGCGGGGTTGGTGCCCATCGCGCGGACGGTGACGAGGGCGATACGACGGTGGAGGTTCCACCGCTGCATGGCCAGGGCGAGCATGAAGCCACCCATGAAGAGGAAGATGATGTTGTTGCCGTAGGCGGCACCCACGTCGTCGATCTCCGCCCCGCCGACGACCGGGAAGACGACGAGCGGCACGAGCGCGGTGGCGGGGATCGGGATGGCCTCGGTCATCCACCAGATGCCCATGAGCACGGCGGTGCCCGCGGTGACCCTGGCGGCGGAGGGCGCGTCACCGGGCATCACCAGGTAGACGAGCACACCGGCCACCAGCCCGAGCGCCAGGCCCCACCACCGCAGCCGCAGGGTGCGTGGCGCGACGGCCTCCGCACGCTCCCCCGGCGAGAGCTGGTCGACGTCCGCCCCGCGGTCGGGGTCCGGCGGCTCGGTGTGCGAGCGTCCCTCGGGCACGGGGGCGGCTGAGTCATGGGGGCTTCCCTTCACCTGGCGGTCCTCCGCGGCAGGCTACCCAGCGCGCGGCCCAGGGACACCCCGGTCCGCGGAGAGACCGCGGACGAGCACGTGCAGGGCCACCAGGGCCAGCAGCACCGCGACCGCGACGAACCCGACGACGCCGCCCCAGCCCTGCGCCTCCCAGGCCAGACCGCCGGCCCAGCCGAGCACGCTCGAGCCGCCGTAGTAGGCGAGGTTGTACAGGGCGGTCGACTGCGAGCGCGCCTCCACGGCGCGGGCTCCCGCCCACCCGGATGCGACCGAGTGGGCACCGAAGAAGCCGGCCGTGAGCACGACCAGACCGAGCAGCACGAGCCACAGCGGTCGGGCGAGCGTCACGAGCAGCCCGAGGAGCATCACGAGCACGCAGCCGAGGATCACCGGGTACCGACCGTGGCGGGCGGCCAGGACGCCGGCCCGCGGCGCGGAGACGGTCCCGGCGAGGTAGGCGAGGAAGGCGAGTCCGACGAGCCATCCCGGCAGGAGGTAGGGCGCGGCGACGAGGCGGAAGGAGAGGTAGTTGTACGTCGCGACGAAGCCCCCCATGAGGAGGAAGGCGATGAGGTAGAGCCCCAGCAGCGGGGCGTCGCGGATGTTGAGGAGCACCTTGCGAAGGGCGGGAGCCGCCCCGCCCGCGTGGGTGGGGGCGAACCCCCGCTCGACGGGAGCCAGGAGCACGAAGGCCACCGCGGCGGCGGCGCCGACGAGCGAGACGACGGTCAGGCCGACCCGCCAGGAGGACAGCTCCGCCACCGGGGTCGCCACGATCCGCCCCGTGAGGCCACCGACCGTGGTGCCACCGACGAACCAGCCGGCGGCCACGACCGCGGCCCGGGCCGGTACCTCGTCGTTGAGGTAGGCCATCGCGAGCGCCGGGACCCCTCCGAGGAAGACCCCTTGGAGCAGCCGCACGAGGAGCACGAGCCCCAGGGTCGGCATCCACGCGGCGAGCAGGCCCAGGACGGTGGCGCCGACGACGGCCACGATCATCGCCGGTCGTCGGCCGATGCGGTCCCCCACGAAGGACCACGGCATGACCGCGACCGCGAGCCCGAGCGTCGCGGCGGAGATCGTCAGTGCCGCGGTGTCCGCGCTCGTGCCCAGGTCCTCGGCGATCTCGGGCAGGACACCCTGGGGCGAGTAGAGCTGGGCGAAGGTCGTCAGCGCCGCGCAGACGAGCGCGAGGACGAGACGCAGCCGGCCACCACCCGCCACCGGAGGACGTGGGACGTGCACGGACCGACCCTAGGCCGCCCCGCCGGCACGGCGACACCGGACCCTTGACCGACCGGTCAAACAAGAGTGATCATGGAAGTGCAGATCCGCCTCAGGCGCGACGGATCCCGACCCATGAAGGTGGGATGC
>CAYSGN010000187.1:0-2747 GCA_964430615.1 uncultured Janibacter sp.
GGTCGGGCTGGTCGTCGTGATGGCCTTCGGGCAAGTGCTCTTCCTGCTCGTGGAGATGCCGTGCATCCGGTGGACGAAGCGGACTCCGGTCACGAGAACAGCCGTGAGGCCGAACATCTCCGCGGTACAGCCGTCGCCACGGGATTAGGGCTCGAACGAACGGGCCACGCGAGAGCAGAAGAGCCCTCGTCACCCGGGGAGAGACCATCGGGCAGCCACCCGCTCCAACCACGTCGGCGCTGCCCCGTAAGAACTCCTGGCCCGGCACCAGAGCGCACAAGCAACGACGATCGTGCGACGCCCAAGCTCTGCCCAGTCGCGCTGTCGCAGACGATGGACGAGCCCGGTCAGCACATGGCGACGAAGGAAGCGGATCGCCTGCCTTCTTGGCCCTTTCAAACCCTCTCGGATGAAGAGGAGCCCGTTCCTCGTGTAGAAGAAAAGGCCCAGATACGAGTAGGCACCTGCGAACGATGCGGACACTCGGTGGTAGATGTGGACGGACGGATCCACAACGAGCGGCACCCCCGTTCGAGAAGCGCGCATGCTCCATTCCGAGTCCTCGAAGTTCAGGAAGTACCTCTCGTCGAAGAGCCCGACGGTGCTCCACGTCTCCGCCGTCGCAGTGAGGCAGCACCCAGCCAGCACAGGTGAGAGACGGAACCCGTCTTCGAGAGGGAGCTGTGTGAACTCCGATTCCGAGAGGTGCCGGGCAAGTCCCGTGTCCACGTCGATGGCACCTCCGCCGAACCACACCTTCTCCGAGCCGTCGGCGTAACGAACCTCTGGGCTGACCACTACACCTGTACGGGCTACCGTGCACAATCTCTGGAGGACACCGGGCGGCACCACAGTGTCGTTGTTGAGAACCGTCACGGTGTCGGCGCCGTGGGCCAGCGCCCAGCGCACGCCTGTATTCATGCCGCCCGCGAAGCCAAGGTTTCGTGGGTTCTGGATCGTGTGGACGCCTGGCCACCGGGCCGACACGCCGTCGATGACTCCGTCCGTCGATCCGTTGTCCACGACCAGAACCGTGGCCTCCGGTGAGCCCGACACCAGGGATGCGACGCACTTTTCGGTGTCGGACCGCCCGTTGTAGTTGAGGACAACGACCACGTCTGAAGGCACAGCCCCTCCTGCCTTTCTGTTCGACCAGAACCGTCTGTCCTGGTGCCACAATAAGGGCCACTCACCCGCACCCTGTTTCGTCGGAGGGCCCCGCCATGAGCATCGTCAGGGATCGGATCAAGGGCGTGGCGCCGTCTTCCCTCATTCGTGTCGTTCGCTGGCGCCGGGATGTCTGGGGTGACCTGCGCTTGCGGCTCCTGGCCGAGGTCGGCTTCGTGCCTTCACACCGCATCCGCAGGATGGTCTACAAGTGGTCGGGCATGACGATCCCGAGTTCGTCGGCGATCCACTGGCGCGCCGAGTTCTACGCGCCGGAGAGAATCAGCGTGGGCAGCCACGTGACGATCGGTGATACCGCTTTCCTGGATGGACGGTCAGGCCTGACGATCGGAAACAGCGTCAACCTCGGGAGCCATGTCTCGGTCTACACGCGTGAGCACGATGTCGACTCCCCCACTTTTGCTGAAACGGGATCGCCCGTGGTGATCGAAGATCACGCGTGGGTCGCCAGCCATGCGATCGTCCTGCCGGGGGTCACTGTGGGCCGAGGAGCCGTGGTCGCAGCAGGGGCAGTCGTCACACGTGACGTCGAGCCTTACACGATGGTCGGCGGTAATCCCGCCTCGCTGATTCGTCGCAGGAACGACGATCTGCGCTACCGACTCGGATACGCCAAACGCTTCGTGTGATCGGATCCCCGCCGAACGGCTCCATACTGTCCTGGATGCTTGCGTGGAGGGGAAGTACATGAGAGAGCCGGGGGACCCGGCGGGCAATGACGCGCTGGACAGCACGAGGTTGCAGGACGCGGCCGTCAAGGGTGCCGCATGGACGATGGTCCACACGGTCGTCTCGGTCCCCATCGCCTTCCTCGTCAACCTCTTGTTGGCTCAGGTGCTCGCACCAGTCGGATACGGTCGGCTGGCGTTCCTGACCACCTTGATCGGGATCGCGGGAAGCGTCCTGGCCCTCGGGCTGACGCCAGCCATGATCCAGTACGGCTCGCGGGCCCACGCGGCTGGGCGCACCGCCGAAGTCACCCAGATCCTCTCGTCCTCTCAAGGGTTCAGGTTGTTGGTCGTGGCGCCGGTGCTGACGATCCTGGTGCTGTTGGTCGTCGATGTCCCGTGGCCGCTGCTCGTCCTTGCGTTGGCCTTCGGTGTCTGGGTGCCTGCTTTGCTCGACGGAGCCCCTATCGCACTCTTCATCGAGAACAAGACCGCGTCAGGCGCGAAGATCGTGATGCTCTCCAACCTCATCGTGCAAGCCGGTGTCGTGATCACCGTTCTGTGGATCGGTACAGCAGATTCCGTGTGGGCCATCCGGGTCGTCCTGACCGCCTTGACCGTGGCCCTCGCGCTGATTTCCATCTCCCAGAGCTACCGCCGAGCAGTGCTCCGTCCGCGCCTACCCAAGTTTCCACCGGGGTTCTGGCGCTTCGCGCTCCCGACGGGGGCGGCGGGCCTCATCGGGGAGCTCGTGGTCTCTCGCACAGAAGTCCTCTTCCTGGAGTGGCTCTCGACCCCGACTGCCGTGGGACTGTTCGCCCTGGCATTCGGGGTGAGCAGCCACATCTTCGCGCCCGCGCAAGCCCTGACCGGCCCGCTCATCCCGGCGGT
>CAYSGN010000188.1:0-2702 GCA_964430615.1 uncultured Janibacter sp.
CCGGCCGTAGTGCGCCTCGGCCGGGGTGCGCAGCGCCATGAAGCGCACGATGATGTGCGGCTGGCCGAAGTAGCCCAGTCCCCACGCCGCCGTCGAGATGATGCCCAGCGCGACCAGGGCCGCGCCACCGTCGCCGGCGAAGAGGTCGAACACCTCGGGGTTGACCGCCCTCGCCCCGTCGGCGATCTCGCCCGGGGAGCCGATGCGCAGCACGGCGACGATCGGGACCGCCACGAGGGCGGCGAACATCAGCAGGCCCTGCGCGACGTCGGTCAGGGTCGCACCGAGGAAGCCCCCGAAGAGGGTGTAGACGAGCGTGATCGCCGCGACGAGCATCGCCCCGTGCAGATAGGTCCAGCCGAAGGAGCTCTCGAAGAACTTGCCGGCGGCGACCATGCCCGAGGAGACGTAGAAGGTGAAGAAGACGAGGATGACCACGGCCGAGACGATGCGCAGGAGATGTCGCTGGTCGCGCAGCCGCCGCTCGAAGAAGCTCGGGATCGTGATCGAGTCCCCGGCGATCTCGGTGTAGGCACGCAGGCGCGGGGCGACGAACTTCCAGTTCAGCCACGCCCCGATCGTCAGGCCGATCGCGATCCAGGCCTCGATGAGACCGGAGGCGTAGATCGCCCCGGGCAGGCCCATGAGCAGCCAGCCGGACATGTCGGCGGCGTTGGCGGAGAGGGCGGCCACCGCGGGGTGCAGACCCCGCTCGGCCAGCATGTACCCGTCGATGTTGCGGGTGCGGGTGTAGGCGAAGTAGCCGATCCCGAGCATCAGCGCGAAGTACACGCCGATGGCGATCATCTGGTAGGTCGTATCGGACATGGCTCGTCCTTTCGCAGGTGCAGCAGAGGGGAGCGTACTCCTGGCTGTGACCCGTGACACACGCCCGCCCGATCACGATTCGGGACGGGTGTGAGGATGGGGCCATGACCCCTCCCTTCGCCCCGTCCGACCGGTCCGCGGTCGCCCCCTTCGAGGTCATGGACGTCCTCGCCCGCGTCGCCGCGATGCGGGCCGAGGGCAGGGACGTCATCTCGCTGTGCGCGGGGGAGCCGAGCCAGGGGGCGCCGAAGGGGGTGCACACCGCCGCCGAGCGGGTCCACGCCGAGCGCCGCGCCCTCGGGTACACCCCCTCGCTCGGCACCACCGGGCTGCGCACGGCGATCGCGGGGCACTACGCCCGGTGGTACGGCCTCGACGTCGACCCCGGCGAGGTGGCGGTGACGACCGGGTCCAGCGGGGGCTTCGTCCTGGCCTTCCTCGCCGCCTTCGACCACGGCGACCGGGTGGCCCTGGCCCAGCCCGGATACCCGGCCTACCGCAACATCCTCTCCGGCCTGGGCTGCGAGGTCGTCGACATCGAGACCGGTCCGGTGGAGCGCTACCAGCCGACGGTGGCCCAGCTCGAGGCCGCGCACGCGGCCGCGCCCCTCGCCGGGCTCGTGCTCGCCTCCCCGGCGAACCCGACGGGCACGATGGTCGACCGGGGCGAGCTGACCGCGATCGCCGCGTGGTGCGCCGCGCACGGCGTGCGCCTGGTCAGCGACGAGATCTACCACGGGGTCACCTACGCGGACCCCGCCTCCCCGGACGCGAAGGGCGTGTGCGCCCGGGAGGTCGACGAGCACGCGATCGTCGTCTCCTCCTTCAGCAAGTACTGGGGGATGACCGGCTGGCGCCTCGGCTGGCTGCTGCTCCCGGAGGACCTGCGTCGGCCCGTCGACGCCCTCGCCGGCAACCTCGCGCTCTGCCCGCCGGCCGCCGCGCAGGAGGCCGCGCTCGCGGCCTTCACCGAGGAGAGCTACGCGGAGTGCGAGGCGGCGCTCGTCGGTTTCGCCCGGGCCCGGGAGGTGCTGCTCGAGAAGGCGCCCCAGCTCGGCTGGGGGGACGCCGCCCCCGCGGACGGCGCGTTCTACTAC
This sequence comes from uncultured Janibacter sp., assembly GCA_964430615.1. GTDB lineage: Bacteria > Actinomycetota > Actinomycetes > Actinomycetales > Dermatophilaceae > Janibacter. Next base: position 1,926 of record CAYSGN010000188.1, read on the forward strand.
TGGGCCGACCTCGGCGAGCAGCTCGCGGGCTTCGCCGACGCGCGGGAGTACGCCGCCGCGCTGCTGGAGGCCACGGGGGTGGCGGTGACGCCGGGCGGGGACTTCGACCCGGCCGTCGGTCGCCGCTGCGTGCGCCTCTCCCTGGCCGCCGGGCCGGACGCGGTCGCCGAGGCCCTCGACCGGATCATCGCCTGGCAGGCCGCGCGCTGACCGGGAAGGCCGCTGAGGGCCGGGAAGCCTGAGGGTGACCGCGCTATGTCGCGGTCGGAGCGAGTTTTCCCGGCCACGCTCGGTCATCCCGGCCGAGGCGGAGCTTCGCGGTCGGGCCCGGTCGTCCCGGCCCGGGCGGCCCCTCCTGGCGCGGTGCGCGCTTCCGTGGGCCACCTCTGGGACTCGTGCTCCCCCTTCGCGGGGGAGTCTGCGAGGATCGGCGGCAAGACCACCGATCATCGCGCCAGGAGGCCGTCATGCCCATCGCCACTCCCGACGTCTACCGCGACATGCTCGACCGGGCGAAGTCAGGGTCCTTCGCCTACCCCGCCATCAACGTCACCTCCAGCCAGACGCTCAACGCCGCGATCCGCGGCTTCGCCGAGGCCGGCAGTGACGGGATCATCCAGGTCTCGACCGGTGGTGCGGAGTACCTCTCCGGCCCGACGATCAAGGACATGGTCACCGGCTCGCTCGCGCTCGCGGCCTATGCCGAGGAGGTCGCGAAGAACTACGACGTCAACATCGCCCTGCACACCGACCACTGCCCCAAGGACAAGCTCGACG
>CAYSGN010000189.1:0-2681 GCA_964430615.1 uncultured Janibacter sp.
CCCTAGGGGGATGACGTCAGGGCGACCGTTCGTCGCACTCTCACTCAGGGGATGTGAAAGAGGGAGAGGGTTGGGTGGTCCGTGACGGACCGTCCCCTTCGGGCTGCGAAGGGGGGAGTGAGGCGGAAGGTCAGTCGCGGCGGCGCCCGGGGCCGCTCATGAGGTTCTCCTCGACCCACGACATCAGGAAGGGGAGCGCCGCGACGAAGCAGACACCAGCCCCCATCTGGACGACCTCACTCAGGCCCATGCTCATCAATCCCACCCAGAAGACAACGGCACCAGGACGGCGCCAGGGACGATGGTACCTGACGGCGGTAACCAATGGGACAGGAGTGGCTGACGAGGCTGATGGTGCGCGCGAGTGTCACCAAGATCACGCTTCATTCGTGGCTGGGCGCCTCGTCGTGACCTGCGCTGGCCCGGGCGAGCACGTAGACGAGGTCGCTCATCCGGTTGAGGGTCCGCAGGACCGGATCGCTCACCTCGTGGCCGGCGCGCGCCGCCGCGACGGCGTGCCGCTCGGCGCGCCGGACGACCCCGCGTGCGAGGTCGAAGGCGGCCGATGCCGGCGTGGCGCCGGGGACGACGAAGACCGGCTCGAGCGGGTGCGCCTCGACGAGCCGGTCGATGTCCGCCTCGACGGCGGCGACGAGGTCCGCCTCGACGAGGGAGACCCCCGGCTCGAGCTGCTCCCGGGCGTGCGGGTTGGCCATGAGGTCGGCCCCGACGACGAAGAGCCGGCGCTGGGCGTCCAGGGTCACCCCGGAGAGCTTCACCTCCGACGGGACGCCCGAGGCGGTGAGGTGGGCCCGGGCGAGACCGAGGGCGCCCACGGCCTCGTCGACGTCGCCGACCGTCTCGACGAGGGGGTCGTCCTTGCCGACCCGGCCCCCGAAGAGCCGACCGGTCGTCCCGTCGTCACCGGTCTTGGTGTAGATGCGTGAGGCGTCGCTGGACATGTCTCCCCTTCGTCAGGTGCGGCTCGGACGGTCGTGCCACGGAGCCGGCTCGGCGTAGAACTCCTCGGTGTGCAGGCGACCGGCGGCGACCCCCAGCTCCTGGGCCACCCGCGTGCAGGCGTCGACGAATCCGGGCGCTCCCGACACGTACACGGCGTGCCCGGAGAGGTCCGGCAGGATCGAGGGGAGCACCTCCGGGACGCGGCCGAGCGGCGGCTCCGCATCGTCCCGGGCCACCCGCGTCAGGGTGCGCACGTAGTCGAAGCCCGCCTGCTCCTGCGCGAGCCGCTGCCATCGCTCGTCGTCGATGAGGTCCTCGGTGGTCCGCGCGGAGAAGACGAGCGTGTGGGCCTGCGCCGAGGCCCCCGTCTCACCGCGCTCGACCGCGGCCTCGACGAGTGCGGCGGCCGGCGCCAGGCCGGAGCCCCCGGCGAGGTAGAGCGTCGGGCCGTCGTGCCCCGGGTCGGCGACGAAGGCCCCGTAGGGCCCGGAGACGAGGAGGCGCTCGCCGACGCTCGCCCCCTTCGCCAGCCAGGTGCTGGTCGGTCCCTCCTCCACGGCGGTGACGAGGAAGGTCAGGCGGCCGTCCGCCCGTCGCGCGTTGGCGACCGAGTAGGAGCGCGGAGGCATCCGCCGGGCCACGTCCTGGAGGAGGACGTACTGCCCGGCCGCATGGTCGATCGCCTGCTCCGCCACCTCGAGCGTCAGCTCCGCGACGACCGGCGTGCACCACCGCCGCGCGGCGAGGACGAACTCGACGTCCTCCTCGGGGAGGGGAGCCAGTGGCATACCTCGACCATAGGCCCACCGCGTGCGTCTCCCACGGGTCGGTGCGCCGAGCGGACCGGGCGCCATCTCCTCACGGCACGTTCCGAAGACGCGCCCCCACGGTCGGACGAAGGGAGGGCGCGCGCCTCAGGTGATCGGCTCCGGCTGCACCGGGCCGGCGGTGTTCGGCTGCCAGCCCAGCGCGGGGGCGACGTGCTCGGCGAAGGCCGAGAGGATGTGCAGGTTGTAGTCGACGCCCAGCTGGCTGGGGATGGTGAGCATGACCGTGTCGGCGGCCTCGATGGCCGGGTCGGCCCTGAGCTGCTCGATGAGCGCGTCCGGCTCGTCGGCGTAGGTCTTGCCGAAGGTCGAGCGCAGCCCGTCGATGATGCCGACCTGGTCCTGGGAGGCCTGGCCGCGCAGCCCGAAGAACTGCCGGTCCAGGTCGCTGACGATGGGGAAGATGCTCCGGGAGACCGATACCCGCGGGCTCCAGTCGTGCCCGGCCTCGCGCCAGGTCTGCCGGAAGCGGTCGATCTGCTCGCGCTGCAGCTCCCCCAGCGACTGCCCGGTGGCCTCGGTGAGCAGCGTCGAGCTCATGAGGTTCACGCCCTGTCGCGCGGTCCACTCCGCGCTCTCCCGGCCGCCGGCTCCCCACCAGATCCGCTGGGCCAGGCCGGGGGAGTGCGGCTCGACCCGCAGCCGACCGGTGGCTCCCTGCGCGGGGTCCGCGTCGACCATCGGCTCGCCCGTGACCGAGGCCATGAACTCGGCGAAGTGCTCGTAGGCGATGTCGGCCCCGCGCGGGTCGGTCGAGCCCGTGTAGCCGAAGGCCTCCCAGCCCCGCTGGGCCGGCTCGGGTGACCCTCGGGAGACCCCGAGGGCGACCCGCCCGTCGGCGATGAGGTCGAGAGCAGCGGCGTTCTCGGCGAGGTGGAGGGGGTTCTCGTA
>CAYSGN010000190.1:0-2672 GCA_964430615.1 uncultured Janibacter sp.
GAGGTCTCGGCCATGACGGCCAGGTCGGAGACCTGGAAGGAGACGCCCTGGTTGGCGCCGATCGGGCGCCCGAAGGAGGTCCGCGAGCCGGCGTAGTCCGTCGCCAGCTCGAGCATCCGCTGGGTCAGGCCGGTGGCGAGGGCGGAGATGGCGATGCGCCCGTCGTCGAGGGTCTTGAGGAACTGGCGGAAGCCCTTCCCCTCCTCCCCGACGAGGTGGTCGGCGGGCACCCGGCAGTCGTCGAAGCTCAGCCCGTGGGTGTCGGAGATGTGCCAGCCGAGCTTGTCGTAGGGCTCCTCGACGGTGAAGCCGGCGGTGCCGCTCGGGACGATGATCGCCGAGATCTGCGCACGGCCCTCCTCGCTGGTGCCGGTCCGGGCGGTGACGGTCACGAGCGAGGTGATGTCGGTGCCGGAGTTGGTGATGAAGGACTTCGCGCCGTTGATGACCCACTCGTCACCCTCGCGCTTGGCGGTGGTGCGGGTGCCGCCGGCGTCGGAGCCGGCGTCCGGCTCGGTGAGCCCGAAGCCGGCCAGCGCGCGACCGGCGACGAGGTCGGGCAGCCAGCGGTCGCGCTGCTCGTCGGTGCCGAAGGAGAGGATCGGGTTGATGCCCAGGCCGACGCCCGCGGAGAGCGTGATGCCGATCGACTGGTCGATCCGGCCGAGCTCCTCGATGGCGACGCACAGGGCGGTGAAGTCGGACTGCACGACGCCGTCGACGGTCTCGGCGGAGCCGCCCCAGCGCTCCGGGACGACGAGCCCGTAGAAGCCCATCTGCCCCATCTTCTGCACGACCTCGAGGGGCAGGTGGTGGTCCTTGTCCCACTGGGCGACGTGCGGCTCGACCTCGCTCTCGGCGAAGTCGCGCACGGCGGCGCGGAAGTCCTCGTGGTCCTGCGAGAGCTCGAACATCCCGACCCTTTCCCGGCGCCCGCCGCGGTTCCCGGCCCAGCGCCTGTGCTTGACGTTGACGTAAACGTAAAGCATGATCCGGTGTCATGACAAGCCCGACGAAGGGGGGCGCCTCCCCCACCGAGGACCGGGAGCAGGAGCGGCGCACCTGGACCATCCGCGAGATCGCGGACGAGTTCGGCGTGACCACCCGCACGGTGCGTCACTACGAGGACATCGGGCTCGTCTCACCGGAGCGGCAGGGCACGACGCGGGTCTTCCACCGCCGGGACCGCACCCGGCTCGCGCTCGTGCTGCGCGGCAAGCGGCTGGGCTTCCCGCTCGAGGAGATCGCCAAGATCATCGATCTCTACGACGCCCCTCGGGGTCGGCGCAGCCAGCTGGAGTACGTGCTCTCCCAGATCGACGAGCGCCGGGCCGACCTCGAGCAGCGGCGCCAGGACATCGAGGACGCCCTCACCGAGCTCGACGGCTTCGAGCGGCGCTGCCGCGAGGACCTCGGCCGGCTCTGACCCCTCGAGGGCGCGACGCGCTCGGCACGCCGCCCCGGCCTCCTACGTCGCCCCCGTCAACGTGCGCTCAGGTAGGCGTCGATCTCGGCCGCCGTCGGCGCGCTGCTCGGACCGCGCCGGGTGACCTTGATCGCCCCCGCGGCGTTGGCGCGCCTGCAGGCCTGCGGCCAGTCGGCCCCCTTCGCCCGCTCCGCGAGGAGCACGCCGGTGTGCGTGTCCCCTGCGCCGTTGGTGTCGACCGGCTCCTCCGGGTAGCCGGGCACGAGCGAGGTCGCACCGTCGACGTGCACCGCGCAGCCCCGCTCACCATCGCGCACGACCGCGACGGCACCGGGCCGCAGGCGCCCGGCGACGGCCTCGGCAGCCGGCCCCATCCCCCTCGCTCCCCCGAAGGCCTCCGACTCCTCGGCGTTGCCGGTCCACACGTGCGTGCGGTCGACGACCCGTCGGCGAAGGGAGGAGTCCAGGTCCGCGAAGACCGCGCCGGGGTCGAGGACGACGAGCACCCCCTCCGGCAGCGCCTCGAGCCACTCCAGGAGCGGGTCGCGCGTGGGCTCGAGCAGGCTGTACCCGCTGACGCACACGAGGTCGCCGGCGGCCGGGGCGCTCGTCGCGAGCGATGCGCAGGTGATCATCCGCTCGGCCCCCAGAGTGGTGACGAAGGTGCGCTCGGCGGACGGCTCGACCATGACGACGCAGATGCCGGTGTCCGTGCCGACGACGACCGGGGCGGTGAGCTCGACCCCTGATCCGGCGAGGGTCTCGCGCACGAGATCGCCGTTCGGGCCGTCACCGTGCGCACCGGCGTGGACGGCCCTGGCCCCCGAGCGGGCCGCGGCGAGCAGGGTCGTCACCGCTCCCCCGGCGTAGCGGTCGCTCGCCCCCGCCATGACGTTGCCGCCCCGGCGCGGCAGGGAGGGCACCTGGACGACGACGTCGACGAGCGCCTGCGCGGTGTGGATCACCCGTGCTCCGCGTTCGTCCATGCCGGTCCTCCCTGTCTCGCGCACACGCTACCCAGACGTGGGCGCCGGTCGCCCCTACGGCGGCCGACGCTCACCTACGATCAGGACGGCCCTGTCGTTGACATTCGCAATTGCAAACTTGTATGTTTGCGATCGCAAACACGAAATCGCCACCGGGGGATCTCCGATGCACACCACCACCCACGCTCTGCGACGTGGCCTGCTGGCCGCCGGCACCATCGGCGCGCTGGCCCTCACCGGCACCGGCGCCGCGAGTGCCA
>CAYSGN010000191.1:0-2642 GCA_964430615.1 uncultured Janibacter sp.
AGCCACGAGTAGGTGAGGATCGGCGCGTCCGAGCCGAGCGCCTGGGAGCAGTAGCCGCAGTCCTCCGGGCACAGGCCGGAGCGGAGGTTGACGAGGTAGTTGACCTTGACGGTCTTCCCGAAATGGGCCCGACGCAGCCGCGAGGCCGCAGTGACGACGGCGAGGAGGTCCTCGTCGGCGGAGCGCAGGACGGCGAGTGCCTCTTCCTCGGTGGCCCGCCCGCCCGCGAGGATCCGCTCGGCCAGGGCGTCGAAGGTGGCGTTCGCGTCGGTCATGGTGGTCCTCTCCCTCGGCTGAACATCGTTCAGGTGAACGGCGTTCAGGTTAGGTGTGGGTGGAGAGGGCGTCAACGCGAGGCGGGTGCCCGGTGCGCCCCGCCCCTGTCCTCCGATGGCCGCGCCGCCCCCGTGGCTCGGGCATAATCCAGAGCGCAGTCAGCCGTCGAGAGGGAGGGTGATGGCAGCGCCCGGCACCAAGCAGCGGATGATCGACAGCGCGGTCCGCCTGCTGCGCGAGCGAGGCGTCCACGGCCTCACCATCGATGCGGTCCTGCTCGACAGCGGCGCGCCGAGGGGCTCGGTCTACCACCACTTCCCGGGTGGCCGCCAGGAGATCCTCCTGGCCGCCGCGCACGCCTCCGGCTCGTACATCACCCGCATGTTCGAGACGGCCGTGGCCGGCGCCGACCCGATGGCCGCGGTGGAGACCTTCGCGGAGTTCTGGCGGCGGGTGCTCGTCGACAGCGACTACCGGAGCGGGTGCCCCGTCGCGGCCCTGACGGTCGACGGAGGGTCCGAGGAGCTCGTCGAGGTCGCCCAGGACGCCTTCGCCGCGTGGCGGCAGGTGCTGGCCGGAGCGATCGTGGCCGAGGGTGTGGACGCCCGGCGTGCGGAGTCGCTGGCGGGTGTCGTCGTCAGCTCGATCGAAGGCGCCCTGCCGCTGTGCCGCGCGTCCCGGAGCGCCGAGCCGCTCGACGCCGTGGTCGCCGAGCTGGCCCACCTGCTGGACGGAGCCGCACCGGTGACGCCCTCACCCTGACGGCCGCAGTCGTGGCAGGAGGCTTCCTATGCATTATGGGCTAGTGCATAGTGACACGTGAGGTGCACCGCACGCCCTCGCACGACCACTGCCACCAGGAGGCCCCCGATGCCCATGCTCGACGTCTACATCCCGTCCGGCGCACTGACCGCAGAGGCCGAGAGGGGGCTGCTCCACGACCTCGTCTCCGCGCTGCTGCGCGCGGAGGGCGCCGACCCCACGGACGAGGCCATGCGAGCGATCGCGTGGGTCTGGGTGCACCGCACCGAGGTCGCAGTCGGAGGTGACGCCCCTGAGCGGCCGCACTACCGCGTCATCGCACGGGTGCCCGAAGGGGCGATGAACGGACCCGAGCGCAAGGCGGCGCTCGTGGCCGAGGCGACCGAGGCCTTCGTCAAGGCCGAGGGCTCGGCCGGGTCCGACACGAGCAGCCGGGTGTGGGTCTTCCCGCACGAGGTGCCGGAAGGCACCTGGGGCGTCGGCGGCTCGGTCCTCGGCTACGCCGACATCCTGGCCATGGCGATCGGCGACCGCGAGAAGGCCGGCGAGGTCGCCGCCCGCCGGATCGCCCGGAGCCGCGCCGAGAGGCAGGCCCGGGCCGGGGAGGAGCCCGCGACCGCTGCCACGGACGCGAGCCGCTGACATGGCCCGGCCCGTGACCGTGGCCGCACGTATTGACGGCCGACCCGTGAGCCGCGACGAGGTGCTCGCCTGGGAGGCGCGGCGATACGCCCCCGCGGCGCGCAAGGTCGGTCTCGACGTCCCCTCCGGGAGCCTTCCGGAGCGGCGGGTGGCCTTCGCCGACGCCAAGCTCGAGCTGGGCGCAGCCCGCCTTCGTGGACGACTGTCCCGTGACCTTCGTCTCTCCGGGCTCGTCGCGCGAGCGGGCACCCGGGCGTCGCGTGACCGACGTGTCCTCAGTGTGTGCGACCTCGACGTCGCCGGCGGTGACGCGGAGACCTTCGTCGCCTGGTTCACCGACACCGCGCGGGCCGACTACCAGCGCAGCATGCTGGCCGCCAACCCCGACCACTTCCTCATCGATGTCCGTCCCGACGGGCGCCAGGAGGTGATCGAGACGACCGGTGGCAGCCCCCTGGCCACGCACTTCCTGGTCGACTACACCGATACCGCGCCCCTGAGCAGCGACCGCGACCCGGGCTACCCCCACGAGCTCGCCGGTGCCGCGCGCACCGAGGCGGGAGCGGTCATCGGCGGTGTGCGCCACGAGCTGCGCGCCACACGCGACGGCTTCCACGCGCTCCTGCAGGTCGAGTTCCCCCGGCTGACCGCCCCCTCGATGATCAGGACCCACCGCTGGCACCTGGCCTGCGAGTTCAGCAACTGGGTCGAGTCGGCCTTCGGCGACGGCACGCCCTGATCGACGTCCCGTGCCTGGCGGCGGCCGCACCCCTGGTCGTGCGGCTGGTGCTTCTGCCGGTGGGGCGTCTGTCGGTGGCCTGTCGGCGCCCCCGTCGGCGCTCTCACGTTGTTCGAGCGCCTGTTGCTTCTGCCGGTGGCGCCAGCCGAAGGCTTGCTTCGCTGCGCCTCTCGGCTTGGCGCCCCCGGCTGGATTCGAACCAGCGACACCTTCTTTAGGAGAG
>CAYSGN010000192.1:0-2637 GCA_964430615.1 uncultured Janibacter sp.
GGGGTGGTCGTGTACACGCGGGTGCACACACCGCGGCGCTGCGGAGAGCCCTTGAGGGCAGGGGTGGCGACCTTCGTCGTCTTGTCCTGCCGGCCCTTGCGCACCAGCTGGTTGATGGTAGGCAACCTGTTTCTCCGTACGTGTGGTGATGTTGTCAGCAGTCACCCGGCTCGACCGGGCGCCACTCCTTGGATGCCGCCGACGACTCCGACGCGGGAGCCGCACGAGCGGTGCTCTCCCCTGCACTCCCCGGCGAAGCCCGTAGGCTCCACCCGGACGCCCGGCGAGAGGTGGATGAAGGACCGGTACCGGCCCTCCCTGCGCGCGTCACGGCAGGCCCGTACCACGCACGCTGGTCAACGATACCGGCCGGGGACGAAGGGGGCCAAATCGGGCGGGAGCGGCGGTGGCCCACCGGGTCAGGGCAGCCGCTCGAAGGCCGGCGCGTACCTGAAGGGGCCGGCCATCTCGGTCCGCCAGGCCCGCAGCGGCAGCGCCTGGAAGTACTCGTCCCGCCACGGCCCCGGCGAGCCGATGCCGTGCTGCGAGGCGGGCACGAAACCGAAGAAGCCGTAGTAGTCGGGGTCGCCGAGCAGGACGATGACCGACTCGGCGAGGCGGTCCGCGCTCGCCACGACGGCCATGAGCAGCGCGGCCCCGATCCCCTGCCGCTGGAGGTCCGGCGTCACGGCGATGGGCCCCAGCCCCACGGCCAGGTGATCGCCCACGCTCCCACGGCTGCACACGACGTGGCCGACGACGCCTCCCTCGAGCTCCGCGACGAAGGTCAGGGACGCCAGCACGTCCCCGTCCGCGCGCAGGTCCCGCAGCAGGCCCCGCTCGAGCGACTCCGCCGCGCCCTCCCGCACGCCGAACGCGGCGTCGTGCAGCCGCTCGGTCGGCTCCCGGTCCGCCGGGGTCTCCTGCCGGATGATGAGGTCCTCGCGCATCAGTACCTGTCCGTGATCCACTCGCTGTTGCCGCTGACGAAGGCGATGAGGAAGAAGCCCGCGACCGCCAGCAGGACGACCGAGATGATCGCCGCGTCGCTGCGCGAGCGGCGGGCGAAGGTCGTCACGGCGGCGGCGGCGAGGACGAGGGCGAGCAGCTTGCTCACGCCCCCCGGCTTGAGCAGCAGGACGACCGCCCCGACCGCCAGCACGGATCCCAGCGCGTACCTGGCCACGGTCGCCCGCAGCCCCATCGGCTGGTCCTCCTCGAGTCGGCCCATGCGCCCATCCTCCCCCACACCCGTGCCCTCGCCCGCGTCGGGACACGACGAAGGGGGCCGACCACCACGACGGTGACCGGCCCCCTTCGACCAGGACCTGGTCCGGGTCAGCCCTTGGCGGCGTTCTTCAGGGCGCTGCCGGCGGAGAGCTTGGCGGCGTAGCCACCCGGGATCGTCATCTCCTCGCCGGTCTGCGGGTTGCGGCCCTTGCGCTCGGCGCGCTCGACGCGCTCGAGGCTGAAGAAGCCGGGGACCGTGACCTTCTCGCCCTTGGCGACGCTGTCGGAGAGGACCGCCTGGAGAGCGGTGATGACCTCGGAGGCCGTGGACGCGTTGACGCCGGCCTTCTCGGCGACGGCGCTGGCGAGCTCAGACTTGTTCATAGGGGTCTCCATCTGTCGGTGTCCGTGTCTCGAACAACAGACAATCAACCATGAAGTGGGGGCCCACGTCGACACGAGGCACGGCGTGTTTCCCTTGATTTTCCGGCGATCCGACCCTACGGGGCACAGACGAAGGGGCCCCGCCGCACCGTGCGACGGGGCCCCTTCGGCAGGCCGTGACTCAGACGTCCAGGTCCAGGTCGTCGAGGCGGATCGCCTCGCCGGAGCCGGGACCGAAGACCGGGTAGGCGTACTCGTCGTAGTCGGGCAGCGAGTACATGGCGGCCTTGGCCTCCTCGGTGGGCTCGACGTCCACGTTGCGGTAGCGGGGCAGGCCCGTACCGGCCGGGATGAGCTTTCCGAGGATGACGTTCTCCTTGAGGCCGAGCAGCGGGTCGGAACGACCCTCCATGGCGGCCTCGGTGAGCACGCGGGTCGTCTCCTGGAAGGAGGCGGCCGAGAGCCAGGAGTCGGTGGCCAGCGAGGCCTTGGTGATCCCCATCAGCTCCGGCCGGCCGGAGGCGGGACGACCGCCCTCGGAGACCACGCGACGGTTCTCCATCTCGAAGGTCGCCCGCTCGGCCAGCGTCCCCGGGAGGAGGCCGGTCTCGCCGGACTCGAGGATGGTGATCCGGCGCAGCATCTGCCGGACGATGACCTCGATGTGCTTGTCGTGGATCGAGACACCCTGCTGGCGGTAGACGTTCTGCACCTCGTCGACGAGGTGCTTCTGCGCGTGCCGCGGCCCGAGGATGCGCAGGACCTGCTTGGGGTCGATCGCACCCTGGACCAGCTGGGTGCCGACCGGCACCGACTGGCCGTCCTCGACGAGCAGGCGGGCCCGCTTGCTCACCGGGTAGGCGTGCTCCTCGCCGTCGCGGTCGGCGGTCAGGACGATCCGGCGACCCTTGTCGGTCTCCTCGACCTTGATCCGGCCGTCGGCCTCGGCGATCGGCGCGACACCCTTCGGGGTGCGGGCCTCGAAGAGCTCGACGACACGCGGCAGACCCTGGGTGATGTCGT
>CAYSGN010000193.1:0-2630 GCA_964430615.1 uncultured Janibacter sp.
GGTAGATGTAGGTGTTGCGGACCATGAACTCCTTGAGGATGTCGTTCTGGATGGTTCCGCTCAGCTGCTCCGGGCTCACCCCCTGCTCCTCGGCCGCGACGACGTAGAGCGCGAGCACCGGGAGCACCGCGCCGTTCATCGTCATCGACACGCTCATCCGCTCCAGCGGGATGCCGCTGAAGAGGGTGCGCATGTCCAGGATCGAGTCGATGGCCACCCCGGCCATGCCGACGTCGCCGGCGACGCGGGGGTGGTCGCTGTCGTAGCCGCGGTGGGTGGCCAGGTCGAAGGCGACCGAGAGCCCCTTCTGCCCCGCGGCGAGGTTGCGCCGGTAGAAGGCGTTGGACTCCTCCGCCGTGGAGAAGCCGGCGTACTGGCGCACCGTCCACGGCTGGTTGACGTACATCGTCGGGTAGGGCCCGCGCAGGTACGGGGCTGCCCCGGGCACCGTCCCGAGGAAGTCCAGCCCCTCGGTGTCGGCCTCGGTGTAGACCGGCGGGAGGGTGATGTGCTCCGGGGTCTCCCACCCGTCGGCGGCGCCGGGGACGGCCGCCAGCGCCTCCTCCCAACGGGCGGCGGCGTCGGCGGAGGGCGCGCCCTCCCCGAGGTCGACGGTGTCGAAGGTGGGGATCTGGTCGGTCATGACTGTGCTCCTGCCGGCTGGGTCCGGGTGCCGAGTCGGTCGGTGAGGTCCTCGAGGAAGGCCAGGACGTCCATGCCCTGGCGGGCCTCGCCGTCGACGTCGACGGCGTCGGCCTCCGCGGCGGAGCCGGCGATGACGACGTGCTCCACACCGGCCGCGCGAAGGGCGGCCACGGCCGCCTCGGCATGAGCCCCGTAGCCGGTGGGCGAGGAGGCGATGACGGCGACGGGCGCACCCTCGACGGGGCCGAGATCGGCACCCTCGACTCCGTCGACGAGCTCGAGCACCTCGGGTCGGATGCCGGCCACCCCGAGGAGGTTGCTGACGAAGCTGACGCGAGCGGTGTGCTCCTTGACCGGGCCGAGGCCCAGCACCGGGACCTGGAGGTCCTGGCCGGTCCGCTCGCGCAGCGCCTCGAAGGCCTCGGAGTCACGCCGGCGGGGCAGCCCGTCCCGGACCGCCTCGTGTCGCGGGGCGCGCTCGAGCAGGGTCTCCCCCGCGAGCGGGAAGGTCGAGGTCCCGGTGAGGGGCAGCTCGCGGGTGGCCAGGGCGGCGTCCCGCTCGGCACGCGCCGCGGCCAGACGGTCCGCGATCCGGCCGTCGGCGAGCGCGACGGCCACCCCGCCGGCGGCGTCCAGCTCCCCGAACCACTGCCAGGCCGACCGGGCGAGCTCGTCGGTCAGCGCCTCGACGTAGGCCGAGCCACCGGCCGGGTCGGCGACCCGCGCGACATTGGACTCGGACGCCAGCAGGGTCTGGGTGTTGCGCGCGATGCGCCGGGAGAAGGGGGTCGGCAGGCCGAGCGCGACGTCGTGCGGCAGCACGGTGATCGCGTCCGCCCCACCGGCGGCCGCGGCGAAGCAGGCGATCGTGTCGCGCAGGATGTTCACCCACGGATCGGTCCTGGTCTGCATCCGCCAGGAGGTGACGGCGTGCACCCACGCCCCCCGGTCCGGCTCGGGTACCCCGAGGACTTCACCGACCCGCGCCCAGGTGCGGCGCAGCGCGCGCAGCTTGGCGATCGTGGCGAACTGGTCGGCGGTGGCGGCCACCCGGAAGTCGATGCGGCGGCAGGCCTCGGCCGGCTCGATCCCCTCGGCCGCGAGGTGGCGCACGTAGGCCAGGGCCGTGGCCAGGGCCAGGGCGATCTCGTCCTGGTCGGTGGCACCGGCGTCGTGGTGGACGCGGGTGTCGACGGTGATCGCCCGCGCGCCACTCCACCGCTCGGTGCACGAGCGCACCGCCTTCGCGAGCGGGGCGAGGTCGGGCGCGGTGCCGAGCGCGGCCGACGCGCCGATCGGGTCGTGGCCGAGGCCACCGCGCACGGTGGCCGGGTCCGCCCCCTTCGCCTCCCAGGCGGCGACGAGCGCCTCGGCGGCACCGACCTGGTCGCTCAGCGAGCTGACGGTCGTCGGCGCGAGGTCGAGCATGACCTCCTCCAGGGCCCCGGCGACGTCCTCCGCCGCGATGCCGTCCTCGCCGACGTGCAGCCACACCGAGGTGACGCCGCGCTCGAGGTCCTCGAGGACCGCCGTCCGGGTGACGGCGAGGTCCGGGTCGTCGTGCAGCTGGCGCACGTCCCACGGCACGTCGGGGTCCCGTGGCCCCCGGCCCCTCGTGAAGGGCATCGAGCCGGGCAGCCCGAGCGGCCCGGTGTCACCGGTCCAGTAGATCGGGTCCACGGAGATGCCGCCGGGCAGGTGACTGGTGAGGACCTCGAGGGCCCCCTCGCCATCGACCTGGCGATCCTGCGGCCTGGACCTGTTGACGACCTTGGCGGCCATGTCGGCCCAGGCGTCCGGCCCGACCTGCGGGAACCCCGCGGCCAGACTCATCACACCCTCGTCTGCGGGTTCGGTCATGCTCGGCGTGCTCCTCATCGTCCCGGCCACGTGCCGTGGCGGCGGACTGGCTCTCGTCCGCACCCTACCCAGCGCACCGTGACGTCGAGAGCGCCACCGGACGTCAGGTGCGACACACCGCTCAG
>CAYSGN010000194.1:0-2610 GCA_964430615.1 uncultured Janibacter sp.
CCGAAGTACACCGTCACCTCCGGCTCGGTGACCCTCGACGGCGAGGACGTCCTCGCGATGTCCGTCGACGAGCGCGCCCGCGCGGGCCTCTTCCTCGCGATGCAGTACCCGGTCGAGGTCCCCGGCGTCACGGTGAGCAACTTCCTGCGCACCGCGAAGACGGCCATCGACGGGGAGGCGCCGAAGCTGCGTCACTGGGTCAAGGACGTGCGCACGACGATGACCGACCTGCGCATGGACTCCTCCTTCGCCGAGCGCAACGTCAACGAGGGCTTCTCCGGTGGTGAGAAGAAGCGCCACGAGATCCTCCAGATGGAGCTGCTCCAGCCGAAGTTCGCCGTCCTCGACGAGACCGACTCCGGTCTGGACGTCGACGCGCTGCGCGTCGTCGCCGCGGGTGTGAACCGCGCCAAGGAGAAGACCGACTCCGGCGTCCTGCTCATCACCCACTACACCCGCATCCTGCGCTACATCGAGCCGCAGTTCGTGCACGTCTTCGTCGACGGCCGCATCGCCGAGGAGGGTGGCCCCGAGCTGGCCGACCGTCTCGAGTCCGAGGGCTACGACCGCTTCACGACGACGGGGGAGCCCGCCGCCACCACGGGGGCCTGATCCGTGCAGCCCCAGCTCATCCCCGACACCGAACTGAGCGCGATCCGCGAGCAGTTCCCGATCCTCGGGCGCACGGTGCGTGACGGGAAGCCGCTGGTGTACCTCGACTCGGGGGCGACGGCCCACAAGCCCCTGGCCGTGCTGGACGCCGAGCGGGACTTCCTGCTCACCTCCAACTCCGCGCCCCACCGTGGTGCGCACGCGCTCTCCGAGGAGGCGACCGAGGCCTACGAGCAGGCTCGGCAGGACATCGCCGACCTCATCGGTGCCGAGACCCGCGAGGTGGTCTTCACCAAGAACGCCACCGAGGCGCTCAACCTGGCCGCCTACGCCTTCTCCAACGCACCGGTGGGCTCCTCCCTCCGGGTCGGGGAGGGCGACGAGGTCCTCGTGACCGAGGCGGAGCACCACGCCAACCTCCTGCCGTGGCAGGAGCTGTGCCGGCGTACCGGCGCCACCCTGCGCTGGATCGACGTCACCCCCGAGGGGCGACTCGACCTGGACCAGCTGGAGGAGAAGGTCACCGACCGCACGAAGGTCGTCGCCTTCACCCACGCCTCCAACGTCCTGGGCGCCGTCAGCGACGTGCCGCGCATCGTGGCCGCGGCGAAGGCGGTCGGGGCGATCACCGTCCTCGACGCCTGCCAGTCGGTGCCGCACCTGCCGGTCGACGTGACCGGGCTCGGGGTGGACCTGCTCGCCTTCTCCGGGCACAAGATGTACGGGCCGAGCGGTATCGGGGTCCTCTGGGGCCGCTACGACCTGCTCGAGGAGATGCCCGCCTTCCTCACCGGCGGCTCGATGATCGAGATCGTGCGGATGGAGGGGAGCACCTACGCCCCGCCGCCCACGAAGTTCGAGGCCGGGGTGCCGATGACCAGCCAGGCCATCGGGCTCGGCCGGGCCGTGCGCTGGATGCGCGAGATCGGCGTGGAGCGCATCGCGGCGCACGAGCAGGCGCTCACCGCGCAGCTGCTCGCCGAGGTCGCGCTGCGGCCCTGGCTGCGGCTCATCGGCCCCGACGACATGGTCCACCGGGGCTCCGCGGTGAGCTTCGTCGTGGAAGGCGTGCACGCCCACGACGTGGGTCAGGTGCTCGACGACCACGGCGTGGCCGTCCGGGTGGGACACCACTGCGCCTGGCCGCTGCACCGTGTCTTCGGGGTCGCCGCGACCACGCGTGCGTCCCTGGCCGTCTACAACACCCCCGCCGAGATCCGGGCGCTGCTCGAGGCGCTCGACAGCGTGCCCGCGATCTTCGGCGTGGACAGGGGAGTCGCCTGATGGACCTGTACCAGGAGCTCATCCTCGACCACTCGAAGCGGCGCGTCGGCTCCGGTCTGCGCGAGGGCTTCGACGCCGAGGTGCACCATGTCAACCCCACCTGCGGCGACGAGCTGACCCTCCGGGTGCACCTGGAGGGCTCCGGCGCGGACGCCCGGATCACCGACATCTCCTACGAGGCGCTCGGGTGCTCGATCTCGACCGCGAGCACCTCGATCCTCGCCGAGGAGGTCACCGGGGAGAGCGTCGAGGAGGCGATGCAGGTGCGCGAGGCGATGAAGCACATGCTCACCAGCCGCGGCGAGGACCCCGGTGACGAGGAGCGCATCGGTGACGGGGTCGCCCTCGCCGGCGTCGCGAAGTACCCGGCGCGTGTGAAGTGCGCGCTGCTGGGCTGGATGGCCCTGACCGATGCGCTGGCTCGTGCCGGCGTCGACATCGCCACCACCGAAGGAGAATCCGCATGACCGCCCAGGCACCGACCCCGAGCAATGTCGCGGACGTCGAGGAGGCCCTGCGCGACGTGGTCGACCCCGAGCTGGGGATCAACGTCGTCGACCTCGGCCTCGTCTACGGCATCACCGTGGACCCGCAGAACCACGCCGTCATCGACATGACCCTCACCTCCGCGGCCTGCCCGCTCCAGGACGTCATCCAGGACCAGGTCGACTCCGTCCTCGTGGACATCGTCGCCGACTCCCGGATCAACTGGGT
>CAYSGN010000195.1:0-2528 GCA_964430615.1 uncultured Janibacter sp.
CCCTAGGCAGGCGCTCCCCCCTTCGCGTAGGGGCGCTCGGTACGCTCACCCTCGTGAGCATCGCCGTCGTCACCGACTCGACCGCGTCGCTGCCCGCTGCCCTGCGCAGCGCGCACGGGGTCCACGTCGTGCCCCTGCACCTCGTCGTGGACGGGGTCGACCGCATCGAGGGGGACGAGGCCGACGCGAGCTCCGTGATCGATGCCCTGCGGCGAAGGGCGAGCGTGTCCACCGCGCGCCCGTCACCGTCGAGCTTCCTCGACACCTACGAGAAGGCGGCCGCGGCCGGTGCCACCGAGATCGTCTCGGTGCACATCAGCGGTGCCCTCTCCGGGACGGCCGACTCGGCGCGGGCGGCCGCCGCCGAGTCGCCGGTGCCGGTGCACGTCGTCGACTCGCGCACCGTCGCGATGGACCTCGGCTTCGCCGTGGTCGGCGCGGCCAGGGACGCGGCGGCGGGCAGGCCGGCCGAGGAGGTGGTTCAGCGTCTGGAGCGGCGGTGCGCGGCCTCGACCGTGCGCCTCTTCGTGGCGAGCCTCGAGCAGCTGCGCCGCGGCGGGCGGATCGGAGGGGCCGCGGCGCTGCTCGGCTCGGCGCTGGCGATCAAGCCCGTGCTGCACGTCACCGACGGTCAGGTGGAGCCGCTGGAGCGTGTGCGCACCGCCGGCCGGGCCATCGCCCGGCTCAAGGAGCTCGCCGAGCAGGACCACGCCTCGCTGCCGGACTGGGCCGACGGTGTGGAGATCGCGGTGCACCACGTCGACGCGGCCGACCGTGCCCGGCCGCTCGCCGAAGGTCTCGCCGAGCAGATCGACGGGGAGGTCGACCTGTACCCGCTGAGCGCGATCATCGGTGCGCACGTGGGGATCGGGGCGATCGGCGTGGCGGTCAGCCCCCGGCCGAGGGACTGATCCACAGCCACCCGCCGGTGCGGGTGCGCATCCACAGGTCCGCGGAACCGCCGGAGGTGCCGGCCAGGTCGGCCTAGCGTCGCCGCATGAGTCGACGTGATCCCGAGCCCTCCGAGCGTGTGGCCGCGATCCTCGAGGAGGGCCGCCGGGAGGAGCCGCTCCTGCGGCTGCCCTCCTCGGTGGCCTCCGGCCGGTACGCGGTGAGCCGTCGCGCCGTCATCGGCGCGCTGCTCGTCGTGCTCGTGGCCGTGGCCGTGCTCGGTGGCCGCTTCCTCCTCGCGAAGGGGGAGGCCGCGCCCCGACCGCAGGCCGTGGCCTCGGGCGGTGAGAGTTCGGCGGCCTGGCCCAGGGACGGCTCGGAGGGGACGGCCGGGCCGGGCGGCGCGGCGCCCCCGTCCGGCGCTGCACCCCCGTCCGACGCGGCGTCCCCGTCCACGGTCACCGTCCACGTCGCCGGGCAGGTGGCCCGGGCGGGAGTCGTCACCCTGCCGGCCGGGTCCCGGGTCGACGACGCACTCGAGGAGGCCGGCGGGGCGAAGGAGGGGGCCGACCTGACCGCGATCAACCTCGCGCGACCGCTCGTCGACGGGGAGCAGATCTACGTGCCCGAGCCGGGGGAGGCACCACCCGCGCCGGCCGGGGGAGCGGGTGCCGGCCCCGCGTCCGGCGCGGCGTCGGCACCGGGGGCCGGGCCCGGCGCCGCCGCGGACCCCTCCGGCAAGGTCAACCTCAACACCGCGGACCAGGCCACGCTGGAGACCCTGCCCGGGGTCGGTCCGGTGACGGCCGAGCGGATCCTCGAGTGGCGCAGCCAGCACGGCCGCTTCACCTCCGTCGACGAACTCGGCGAGATCAGCGGCATCGGGGAGAAGACCTTCGCCCAGCTCGCCCCCGAGGTCACGGTGTGAGCCGGCAGCCGCGGGCGCTCGACCTGCGGCTGCTGCTGCCCGCCCTGACGGCCTGGGCGATCGGAGCGTGGGCGCTCGTCTGGCCCGTGAGCCTGCGGCTCGTGGGGGCGGGCGGCGCACTCGTGGCTCTCGTCGTCGGTGTCCTGCTCGCGGGCTACCCGGCGCGGCACGTGGGCGCCTCGCTGCGACGCGACGGGCCGGGCGTGCTCGCCCTGACCTGCGTGGCCACGGCGTTGGTCCTCGGGGCCTCGGCCGCTCACGAGTCCACGCGGCGGGTGGGGCCGGTGGGGGAGCTGGCCGAGGAGGGAGCCGTGGTCCGCGCCGAGGGGGTCGTCCTCACCGAGCCCGTCCGCCGCCGCGACCAGCTCTTCCTGCGGGTGCGGCTCGAGTCGGTCACCGCCCGCGGCGTGACGACGGCGGTCGCCAGCCCGGTCTTCGTGCGGGCCGATGGCGCGTGGCAGGACGTCGGGTGGCACGACCGGATCCGGCTGCGCGGCAAGCTCTCACCCGTCGAGCGCGGGGACCCGGAGGTCGCCGCGCTCAGCCCGCGAGGGCCGCCCGCACCGGTCGGTGGGGACTCGCTCGTGCGCACCGCCGCGGACCATCTGCGGACCGGCCTGCGCAGGGCCGTCCAGCCGCTGCCCGCCGATGCCCGGGGTCTGCTCCCGGCGCTCGTCATCGGTGACACCTCGGGGACGCCGCAGGGGCT
>CAYSGN010000196.1:0-2474 GCA_964430615.1 uncultured Janibacter sp.
GACACCTCACGCACCCGCTGAGGCGACGGACGAAAGGACCCGCTGTGCTGGAAGGTCAAGGACGACACCGCGCGAGGACCGCTCTGGGGATCGGTGCCGCCGTGCTCGTGCTCGGGGCGTGCGGCAGCAGCTCCGGCGAGAGCGCCGACGAGGGTCCGAGCGCGCTCGCGGCCACGGTGGACGGCCAGGAGATCACCGTCGCCGAGGTGCAGACCGCGAGCCGTCAGCTCTCGACCTACAGCGCCGCCCAGGCCGAGGCCAGCGGTCAGGCCGGGCAGCAGATCACGCCCGAGGCGCTCATCACCAGCCTCACCCAGGTCCCCGCGATCCTCCAGTACGGCAAGGACCAGGGCATGGACATCCCCTCGCCCGCGACCGTCGAGCGCAACCTGGCACCGGCCGTCACCTCGCCGTCGGAGGAGACGATCGACTTCTTCCGGGCCAGCCAGGTCTACTCGCAGCTGGACGGCAAGGGCCAGCGCGAGATCGCCGAGCAGGTGCAGCAGAGCGAGGTCACGCTCAGCCCGCGGTACGCCAAGGCCGCGGGGGAGGCCCCGAACTGGCTGCAGAAGAGCGAGCCCCAGATGCAGCTTCCCGGCCAGTGAGCGCCGGCCGGCTGGTCCTGCTGGCCACCAGCCCCCGGGTCCCGCCGGGGCTGCTGAGCCGCGACGCGTGGTCCGCGCTCGCCGAGGCCGACTCGGTGCTGGCCGCCGACGCCGAGGACTCCCAGGTGCTCGCCCTCGCCGACGACGGCATCCGGGTGGAGCCGGTCGCCGACGCGGGCCCGGGGGACCGGGCCCGCACGCTCGTCGCCCGGGCCGCCGAGGAGGTCGTCGTCTGGGTGGGCTCCCCCGACGGCGACCCCGGGCTGAGCGACGCCGTCGCCAACGAGGTCACCCGCCTCGAGGACGCCCCGGAGGTCGAGGTGCTCGTCGGCTCCTGGGACGCCCCGGGCGCGCGGCTGCTCGACGCGGTGGCCGTGATGGACCGGCTGCGCGCACCCGGCGGGTGCGCCTGGGTGGCCGCACAGGACCACGCGAGCCTGGCCCCCTTCGTCCTCGAGGAGGGACGGGAGGTCCACGACGCCCTCGAGGCGGTCATCGCCCGGCCGGAGGACCCGGCGGTGCGCGCAGACCTCACCGACGAGCTCGGTGACCTGCTCTTCCAGGTGCTCTTCCACGCCCGCGTCGCGGCCGACCACGCCGGCGCTCCCTTCGACGTCGACGACGTCGCCGCGGCGCTCGTGGACAAGCTCGTGCGCCGCAACCCGCACGTCTTCGGCGACGCGCAGGCGGGGACCCTCGAGGAGATCGAGGCCCAGTGGCAGGCGATCAAGTCCGAGGAGAGGGCCGCCCGCCGCCGCGGGCACTGACACATGGACGCGCGGATCAGCTTCGTCACCCTCGCCGTCGACGACCTCCCGGCGGCGCGGCGCTTCTACGTCGAGGGCCTCGGGTGGCCGGCGGAGCTCGACGTGCCCGGCGAGGTCGTCATGATCCGGGTGGGGGAGCGTCAGGTCCTCTCGCTGTGGGACTCCGCGGGGTTCGAAGGGGAGGTCGGCCCGGTCCGCCGCGGGCCGGGCATCGTGCCGGTCACCCTCGCGCACAACGTCGCCACCCCCGCGGAGGTCGAGGAGGTCCTCGACCTGGCCCGACGGGCGGGCGCCTCCGAGGTCGGCGCGCCGCAGGCGCGGGACTGGGGCGGTTTCACCGGGTACTTCGCCGACCCGGCAGGCTTCCGGTGGGAGGTCGCCGTCAACCCCGGGCCCATCGGGCAGTCCGTGCTGCCCGCCGCCGCCCGGGAGGAGGTGCGGCCGACCCCCTTCGGTCCGGTCGGTCCGGAGGTCCCCGGCTGGGTGCCCCCGCGCGCGCCGGAGCCGGTGCGCCTCAGCGGCGCCCACTGCACCATCGAACCGCTCGCGATCGAGCACGCCGAACCGCTCTTCGCCGAGCTCGGGGGAGAGGAGCGGGCGGCCCTGTGGACCTACATGGGGGAGGGCCCCTTCACCGCGGGAGGAGCCTTCGCCGACCATGTCGCCGATCGGGTCGCGTCGGAGGAGGTCCACGTCCTCGTGCGTGATGCCGACGGGGCGCCGGCCGGCCTGGCCGCCCTGCTGCGCGCCGAGCCCGCCCACGGCTGCGTGGAGCTGGGCAGCATCGTCCTCGGGCCGAGGCTCCGGCGCACCACGGCGGCGACCGAGGCGCTGTCGCTGCTCATGGGGCACGTCTTCGACCTCGGCTACCGCCGCCTCGAGTGGAAGTGCGACACCCTCAACGCCGCCTCCCGTCGGGCCGCCGAGCGGCTCGGCCTCGGGTACGAGGGGACCTTCGCCCGGCACCGGGTGGTCAAGGGCCGGTCCCGCGACACCGCGTGGTTCGCGCTGACCGCCGAGGACTGGCCGCGGGTGCGGGCGGCCCACGCCGCCTGGCTGGACCCGGCGAACTTCGTCGACGGCCGGCAGCGCCACCGCCTGG
>CAYSGN010000197.1:0-2440 GCA_964430615.1 uncultured Janibacter sp.
GCTCACCGCCATCAGCCGCCAGACCGTGGCGATCTTCGGCTAGATGACGCCCTGGGCGACCATCGCGTCGGCGACCTTGAGGTACCCGGCGAGGTTGGCACCGGCGACGTAGTCCCCGGCGCAGTCGTACTCGAGGGCGGTGTCCACGCAGTTGCGGTGGATGTCCCGCATGATCTCCTCGAGGGCGCTCTCGGTCTCGTCGAAGCCCCACGAGTCGCGGCTGGCGTTCTGCTGCATCTCCAGGGCGGAGGTCGCCACACCGCCGGCGTTGGAGGCCTTGCCCGGCGCGTAGAGGATCCCGGCGTCCTGGAAGGCGGTGATCGCCTCCGGCACGCACGGCATGTTCGCCCCCTCCGCGACGAGCTCGACACCGTTGCGGATCAGGGTGTGGGCGTCGTCGGCGGAGAGCTCGTTCTGCGTGGCGCACGGCAGCGCGACGTCGCAGGGCACCTGCCAGATGGACCCCTCGCTGAGGTGCGAGGCATTCCCCTTCGCCTCGACGTACTCGGTGAGCCGCCCCCGGCGGACCTCCTTGATCTCCTGGAGCAGCTCGAGGTCGATGCCGTCCTCGTCGACGACGTGCCCGCCGGAGTCGGAGACGGCGACGACCTTGCCCCCGAGCTGGTGGATCTTCTCGACGGCGTACATCGCCACGTTGCCCGAGCCGGAGACGACGACGCGCTTGCCGTCCAGGCTCTGCCCCTTCTCCTTGAGCATCTCCTGGGCGAAGAAGACCGTGCCGTAGCCGGTCGCCTCGGTGCGCACCTGCGAGCCACCCCAGGAGAGACCCTTGCCGGTGAGCACTCCGGACTCGTAGCGGTTGGTGATCCGCTTGTACTGGCCGAAGAGGTAGCCCAGCTCGCGGGCCCCGACGCCGATGTCACCGGCCGGGACGTCGGTGTACTCGCCGATGTGCCGGTAGAGCTCGGTCATGAAGGACTGGCAGAAGCGCATGACCTCCTGGTCCGAGCGCCCCTTCGGGTCGAAGTCGCACCCGCCCTTGCCGCCCCCGATCGGCATGCCGGTGAGGGAGTTCTTGAAGATCTGCTCGAAGCCGAGGAACTTCACGATCGAGAGGTTGACGCTCGGGTGGAAGCGCAGGCCCCCCTTGTACGGGCCGAGCGCGGAGTTGAACTCCACGCGGAAGCCGCGCTGGATCTGCACGTCCCCGGCGTCGGTCGTCCACGGCACGCGGAAGATGATCTGCCGCTCCGGCTCGCAGATCCGCTTGAGGATCGACCACTGCGCGTACTCGGGCCGCTTGCCCGCGATCGGGGCCAGGGCCTGCATCACCTCGTAGACCGCCTGGTGGAACTCCTTCTCGCCGGGGTTGATGGCGACGACGTCGTCGTAGTGCTTCTGGAAGTTCGGGTGCAGTGCGGTCGCGCTCACGCGGGGCCTCCGTGCTCAGGGGTCAGGGATCAGAGCGACACGTTAGCGCCAGCGCGCCGACCTCTCCGTGGCCGTCCTCACACTGAGAAGCACTCATGGCAGGGTGGGGACATGAGTACCTCCGTCACGCGCCAGTCAGAGCCGGACCGCTACGAGATCGCCGTCGACGGGAAGGTGGCCGGATTCACACAGTTCACCGACCGCGGCGACCGCCGGATCTTCCCCCACACCGAGATCGGCGAGGAGTTCGGCGGTCAGGGTCTGGCGGGCGTCCTCGTCGAGCAGGCGCTGACGGCCACCCGTGAGGACGGCAAGACGATCGTGGCGGTCTGCCCGTACGTGAAGAAGTGGCTCGGCAAGCACGACGAGTTCGCCGACATCGTCTCGACGCCGACCCCCGAGGACCTCCAGGCGCTGTGAGCCCCGGGGTCCTGCGCGTCGCGACCTTCAACGTCAACGGGATCCGGGCCGCCGAGCGCCGCGGCTTCGCGGGCTGGCTCCGCGAGCGGGATCCCGACGTCGTCGCCCTCCAGGAGGTGCGCTGCCGGCCCGAGCAGCTGCCGCCCGGGGTCTTCGGCGGGCACCACCTGACCTACGAGCCGGGACAGCTGGCCGGACGCAACGGCGTCGCGGTGCTCACCCGTGAACGGCCGGAGGCGGTGCGCACCTGGGACGGGGCCGCGCTGCTGCGCGCCCCCGGCGAGGAGCACCTGCACACCGAGGCGACCCCGCCGGGCACGATGGCGCGCGGGCTCACCCCCTTCGCCTCGGAGGGGCGCTACGTCGAGGTGGACCTGCCCGCGGCCCCCGGCCGGCCACCGCTGACCGTCGCCAACCTCTACCTGCCGAAGGGCGGGCTGCCGGCCCACCTCCAGAAGCCCACCGGGCGCGAGGCCCCCGACGGGGGCGCCAAGTACGAGCGGAAGATGGGCTTCCTCGCTGCCTTCGCGCGGCACCTGGACCGCTCCCGGCGGGCGGCCAAGGCCGCCGGGCGCGACTTCCTGCTCCTCGGCGACCTCAACGTCGCCCACACCCGCCAGGACCTGAC
>CAYSGN010000198.1:0-2433 GCA_964430615.1 uncultured Janibacter sp.
CGGCAAGATCGGCAAGTCGCTGAAGAACGCCGTCAGCCCGGACGAGATGTACGAGATGTTCGGCGCCGACACCTTCCGCGTCTACGAGATGTCGCTCGGGCCGCTGGAGCAGTCCAAGCCCTGGGAGACCCGCGCCGTCGTCGGCAGCCAGCGTTTCCTCCAGCGCCTGTGGCGCAACGTCGTCGACGAGGAGACCGGCGAGGTCGTCGTCGTGGACGAGGCGCTCGACCAGGACACCGAGCGACTGCTCCACCAGACGATCGCCGCGGTCACCGACGACTACGCGGGGCTGGGCTTCAACACCGCCATCGCCCGGCTCATCGAGCTGAACAACGCGATCACCAAGCTGCCCGCCGCCCCCCGCGCGGCCGTCGAGCCGCTCGTGCTCATGGTCGCCCCGGTCGCCCCGCACCTCGCGGAGGAGCTGTGGCAGCGCCTCGGCCACGACGGCTCGCTGGCCCGGGAGCCCTTCCCGGTCGCCGACGAGTCCAAGATGGTCGAGTCCAGCGTCACCTGCGTCATCCAGATCAAGGGCAAGGTCCGCGACCGCGTCGAGGTGCCCGCCGACATCTCCGAGGCGGACCTGGAGCAGCTCGCCCTCGCCCGCGACAAGGTCAAGGTGGCTACCGAGGCCGGCGTGCGCAAGGTCATCGTCCGCGCGCCCAAGCTCGTCAACGTCGTGCCGGTGTAGGTCGGCAGCGCCGCACGCGCCGGGGCTGCACGCACTTCGTGCCGAGGCCTTCCGGCGGCTCTGACCGGGATGCCTCGATATGACCGGGAAACCTGCATCTGACCGCGCTATGTCGCGGTCAGGAGCAGGTTTCCCGGCCCGAGGCGGACTGCCCGGCCGGGGCGAGCCTCCCCGGCCATCCGGGCACCCGGCGCCGGGACCGCTTGCCGTCTGGGTGACGGCGTTCGATGGTCCTCGCACCGGACGCCCCGCGGCCTACTGCTCGCGGGGCTTGATCCGCACGTTCGGCAGGGGCGGGGCGGGCAGGGCGTCCGGCTCGCCCTCGGGGAAGGGGCCGAAGCGGCCGACGGTCGCGGGACCTGCGGCGATCTCGGCCTGCCAGGCCTCGCGGTAGGCGGCGATGTCCTCGTGGGTGCGGCCGACGAAGTTCCACCACATGACGATCTGCTCGCCGAAGGGACGGCCGCCGACGAGGACGACCCGGGCCGGCTCGTCCCCGGCCTCGAGCCGGATGCGGCCCGGCCCGGCGGGCAGGAAGGCCAGCTCCGCCTCGGCCACGCTCTGCCGGTGGTCCTCGACGACGATCGTGGGCCGGCCCTGGTCGACGAGGACGCCGTGCTCGTCCTCGGGGTCCAGGTCGAGGTCGACGCCCTGCCCGGGCCGGACGGTGATCTCGGCGGCCACCGCGGGGACCCGGGTGTCGACGGGCGAGGAGAGCCCGGCGAGCGAGCCGACGTGGACCCGGATGGTGCCGCCGGCCTGCTCGACCGCCTCGGAGACGTGGTGCTGGGACTCGGGCGAGCCGTCGCGCAGGCCGTCGGGCAGGGCGTACCAGAGCTGGACGCCGTGCAGGCTGCTCGTGTCCTCGGTCGAGAACTCCGAGTGGGAGACGCCCGCCCCGGCGATCATGAGGTTGACCTCCCCGGGCCGGACCGTGTTGGCGAAGCCCGTGGAGTCGACGTGGTCGATGTTGCCGGCGAAGAGCAGCGTGACGGTCGCCAGCCCGGTGTGCGGGTGACGCGGGACGGCCATCCCCCCGGTGCTCGCGACGTCGTCGGGGCCGAAGTGGTCCATGAAGCACCACGGCCCGATGAGGCTGCGCTTGCGCTGGGGGAGCGTGCGGCGCACCGTCATCGCCCGGGGCCCGCCGAGCGGCACCTCGCGGGCGGTGATGATGTCGACCTGGTCCGCGCAGGTGACCTGCGCGCACTCGTACTCGACGGGGTCGATCTCGGTGTTGCTCATCGTGGGGCTCCTCAGGCACGGCGGGGGCGGATCGGGTGACCCGACATGATCGAGACCCGGTTGAAGGCATTCATCGTCAGGGCCGCCCACTCGATGGCGGTGAAGGGCTGGTCGCCGAGCAGCTCGCGGGCGGCGGTGAGCCGCTCCCTTCGCTCCTCGGGCTCCGGCAGCAGGGTGACCACCTCCGCGACGTCGAGCACGGCCCGCTCGACCCGGTCGAAGAGCCCGGCGTCCCGCCACGTGGGCAGCTGGGCGAGACGCTGAGCGGTGGCGCCGGCCTCCGCGGCCATGCGGGTGTGCATGTCGAGGCAGAAGGCGCACCCGTTGATCTGGGAGATGCGCACGTTCATCAGCTCGATCGTCTCCCGCTCGAAGCCCGCCGCCTCCGCGGCCTCCCCGACCTCGAGCGAGAGGGCGTTGAGCGCCTTCCAGCTGTCGGGGTCGGAGCGGTCGAGGAAGGGGAGGCGGTCGCTGGGGGACATGCACCCACCCTAGGC
>CAYSGN010000199.1:0-2424 GCA_964430615.1 uncultured Janibacter sp.
GTCGAGCGGTGCCGGGCGTACTTGTCCATCTCGACGAAGCTGCCCTCGTCGAGGAGCAGCGCGATCCGCTCACGAGCGGTCTTCTTGCCGCGGGCGTGCTGCTTCTCGACCGCCCGCGTCGACCCCGCGTTGGCCACCTCGGCGACCCGACGTTTGAGATCGGCGAGCTTCCCGGCCGTCGTGTGGATGTCGATGTCGGCGGGTACTTCGGTGCCGCCGATCGCCTGTGCGTCGGCGGCTTCGGTGCTCTGGGACATGGTGCGCAGCCTAGCCTTGCTCCCGTGCCCGACTCGATCGACGTCCGCCGACTGACCGCCCTCCTGCGCACGAAGGGGGAGTGGGGCCGACCCGTCCACCTGCCCGAGGTGGACTCGACGAACACCGAGGTGATCCGCCGCGGCGCGCCGTGGACCCCGGTGCTCTCCGACCACCAGACCGCGGGCCGCGGACGACTCGGGCGGGCCTGGCAGGAGGTCCCCGGATCGGGTCTGGCCGTCTCGGTGCTCGTGCCCGCCGTGGACCCGCCCGGCTGGCTGCCGCTCGCCGTGGGCCTGGCCCTGCGGGAGGCCCTCGCCGAGGTGGCCGGGGTCGAGGGGGTGCTCAAGTGGCCCAACGACGTCCAGCTGCCCGCCGACGACCACCGGAAGGTCAGCGGCATCCTCTGCCAGTCGGCCGGCAGCGTGGCCGCGGGCGTCGCCGTCGGGGTCGGGGTCAACGTCCACCACGCCCGCGAGGACCTGCCCACGGACCGGGCGACCTCCCTTCGCGTCGTCGGTGCACGGGTGGGACGCACCGAGCTGGCGGCCGCGCTGCTCGGGCACCTCGCCGACCTGCACTCCCGGCTCACCGCCGGCGGCGACCAGGCGAAGGGGGTCCGCGAGGCCTACCGCAGCGCCTGCGACACGATCGGGCGCGAGGTCACCGTGCACCTCCCGAACGGCGACGCGACGCTCGTGCGGGCCACCGGGGTCGACGACCAAGGGCAGTTGCTCGTGGAGGGTCCGGAGGGCTCGGATACCGTGGCCGCAGGTGATGTGCAGCACATCCGCGCCGTCGGCGAGTCGCCACGGCCCGGGGCACGGGACTGATCGAGCGAGCACGGAGGTGTCGTGAGCGAGGGCGCAGACCCGCTGGAGACCGACAACGACCCGGAGTCCTTCGAACGGGCTCTGCTCGGCCGGCCCGCCTCGCTGGGACGGCGCGAGGTCTCCCGCAGCGCGGGGGTCTCGATCCGCTCGGCCCGCAAGTTCTGGCACGCGATGGGCTTCCCCATCGTCCAGGACGAGGACACGATGTTCACCGAGGCGGACCGGGAGGCACTGGCCCGGGTCGCCGAGATGGTCCGCCACGAGGACATGGAGGAGGAGTTCGCGCTCTCGATGACGCGCGCACTCGCCCGGACCATGGACCGCCTCGCGGCGTGGCAGGCCCAGCTGGTCACCGAGGAGATCGCGCGGCGTCGGCACGGCGAGGACTCGCTCGCCGACGTCTCCCGGGAGGAGATCCGACTCCCGGACGAGCGGACCCTCGGCGACAACGAGGAGGCGGCCCGGGCGCTCGCCGACCTCGCCGAGGACCTGGAGCCGCTGCTGCTCTACGTGTGGCGCCGGCAGCTGACGGCGACGATCCAACGGATGCTCACCCGCGAGGAGGAGGACGGGCGCACGAGCACGATCGGCTTCGCGGACCTGGTGAACTTCACCTCCGTCGTGCGGCGGCTCACCGAGCGCGAGCTGGGCCAGCTCGTGCAGCGCTTCGAGGACCTGTGCACGGACATCGTCACCGCGCACGGCGGACGGGTGGTCAAGACGGTGGGGGACGAGGTGCTCTTCCAGACCTACGACGTCGCCCCGGGTGCGGCCATCGCCCTCGACCTCGTCGAGGCGATGGCCGAGGACGACCTGCTGCCCGCGGCGCGGGTCGGGATGGCCCACGGGTCGGTGCTGCGGCGTCTGGGCGACGTCTTCGGCACGACGGTGAACCGCGCGAGCCGGCTCACCGCCGTCGCCCCTCCCGGCGGCGTCTACGTCGACGACGCGCTTGCCCGGCAGCTGGAGCCCCTGAGCGGCTTCACGACGGTGCCGACCCGGCGCCGCTCCCTTCGTGGCATCGGGGAGGTCCAGCCGAGCCGCCTGCTGCGGGTCACCGGCGGCCGCCGCCAGGCCGACGTCATGGCGCACGTGTGAGTCCCATCGCGCACCACCGGCCCGAACTTCCTATGCTGCCCCCATGACCCGAGTGCTGCTGGCCGAAGACGACTCCGCGATATCCGATCCGCTGGCCCGCGCGCTGGTCCGGGAGGGCTACGACGTCACCGTGCACGCCGACGGGCGGGAGGCCCTCGACGTGGCCCTCAGCTCCGCTCCCGACCTGCTCGTCCTCGACCTCGGCCTGCCCTCCCTCGACGGGCTGGAGATCTGCCGG
>CAYSGN010000200.1:0-2414 GCA_964430615.1 uncultured Janibacter sp.
CGCAGTTCGCACGGAGCTTCGACGTCACCGTCGCCGCCGCGACGGTCATCGTCTCGGCCTTCGCCTTCTTCCGCCTGCTCTTCGCGCCCGCGGGCGGCGCGCTCGTCACCAGGATGGGCGAGCGCCCCGTCTACCTCATCGGCCTGGTCATCGTCGCGGTGTCGACCGGTGCCTCCGCCTTCGCGCAGAACTACTGGCAACTGCTGATCTTCCGCTCTCTCGGTGGTATCGGCTCGACGATGTTCACCGTCTCGGCGATGGCCCTGCTCGTGCGGATGGCCCCGCCGGTGATCCGTGGGCGGGTCTCCTCGCTGTACGGCAGCGCCTTCCTCATCGGTGGTGTCATCGGCCCGGTCATCGGCGGTGCCCTCGGCGAGTTCGGGATGCGTGTTCCCTTCGTCGTCTACGGGGTGGCGCTGCTCATCGCGGCGACCTTCGTCGGCGTCATGCTGCGCGGTGCGCACCTGCGAGCCGACCCGACGAAGGCGGACCTGCCGCCGATGCGGGTGCGCGAGGCCCGCGAGAACAGCGCCTACCGCGCCGCGATGATCTCCGCGTTCGCCAACGGGTGGACGAACTTCGGTGTCCGCGTCGCCGTCCTGCCGCTCTTCGCCGTGGCCGTCGTCGGCGAGACCTGGGCCGCCGGTGTCGCGCTGGCCGTCGGCGCGGGCGCGACCGCGGTGACCCTCCAGTTCTCGGGTCGCCTCGCCGACACGGTCGGACGACGACCGCCGATCATCATCGGTCTGGCCCTCAGCGCCCTCGGCATGGGCACGATGGGCCTGTCCGGAGGGCTGGTGCTCATCCTCGTGCTCTCTGCCGTCGTCGGTGCCGGGGCCGGGCTGCTCAACCCGGCGCAGCAGGCGAGCGTCGCCGACGTCGTGGGCAACCACCGCTCCGGGGGCAAGGTGCTCGCCGGCTTCCAGATGTGCCAGGACGCGGGCGGGATCGGTGGCCCGATCCTCGTCGGACTCGTCGCCGACTACGCGGGCTGGGACTGGGCCTTCGCGGTGAGCGGGATCATCTCGGCTCTGGCGATCCTTCCCTGGGTGCGCGCGCAGGAGACGCTGCACGTCCACCGGGGATGATTCCGCGGCGACCTGCTGTTGCCCCGGACATGAAGATCGACATCTGGTCCGACATCGCGTGCCCGTGGTGCTACATCGGCAAGCGCCGCCTCGAGACGGCACTGGCCGACTACCCGCACCGGGACTCGGTGGACATCACGTGGCACAGCTACCAGCTCGACCCGACCCTGCCGGAGCACTACGACGGCACGGAGGCCGAGTACCTCGCCTCCCGCAAGGGGATGCCGATCGAGCAGGTGAAGCAGATGTTCGGCCACGTCGCCGAGCAGGCCGCCGGTGAGGGGCTGGCCTACGACTTCGATGCGCTCGTCGTCGCCAACTCCGCCCGCGCCCACGAGCTGCTCCACCTGGCCAAGGAGGCGGGGCACCCCGACGCGGTCAAGGAGGCGCTGCTGTCCGCGCACTTCGAGCACGGCGCCGACATCGGTGACGTGGACACCCTCGTGCGGATCGGCACCTCCACCGGTCTGGACGAGGGGAGCATCCGTGCCGCTCTCGAGGACGGCCGCTACAAGGCCGCGGTCGCCGCGGACATCGACATGGCCCGCCAGATCGGGGTGACCGGTGTCCCCTTCGTCGTGGTCGACATGAAGTACGCCGTCTCCGGTGCCCAGCCGCCCGAGCTCTTCCGTGAGGTGCTCGACAAGGCGTGGGCCGAGCAGGCCCCCGCGATCCAGCACGTCGGTGGGTCGTCAGAGGCCGACGCCTGCGGCCCTGACGGCTGCGCGATCTGAGGCGTAGCGTCGGGACATGACTCCCGCAGAACTGCTCGTCGACGCCTTCGACCGGGTCCGTGACGACGCCTTCGCCGTCGTGGACGGACTGACCGAGGACCAGCTGGCGCACCGGATCGCCCCGGACGCCAACTCGATCGCCTGGCTCGTCTGGCACGCCTACCGCGTCCAGGACGACCACGTCGCCGACGCCGCCGGACTGCAGCAGGTCTGGGCAGCGCGCGGCTTCATCGAGCACTTCGACCTCGACCTCGACGAGGACGACACCGGGTACGGGCACACCTCGGCGCAGGTGGCGAAGGTCTGCGCGCCCGCGGACCTGCTCGCGCGCTACGTCGAGGAGGTCCACGCCCAGACGATGGCCTGGGTGGCCGGGCTCAAGGAGGGCGACCTCGACCGGGTCGTCGACACCTCCTGGGACCCACCGGTCACGCTCGGCGTGCGCCTCATGAGCGTCATCAACGACGGCACCCAGCACATCGGGCAGGCCGCCTACCTGCGCGGACTGCTGGGGCAGCAGCTGGGCTGACGGCCCGGCCGGGCTACTCGACGGTGACCGACGTCGCGAGGTCGCGCGGGAGACGGGGTGGCC
>CAYSGN010000201.1:0-2396 GCA_964430615.1 uncultured Janibacter sp.
GCTGAGGTGGCCCACGGCCCTCGGCGAGGCACCCCCTTCGCCGCGCCGAGGGCGGCCGCGCCCCGTGGCGGTCACCCCCACCTGTAACCCCTAAGGACTAGGATCACGGCAGGGACGCTCGCCATGGTGGCGCAGCAGGGGAGGGACGCAGTGCGGCGGACACACGTGACGGTCCTCGGGGCCGGCAACATCGGGTGCTACCTCGGCGGCTGGCTCGCGGCCGCCGCCGACGTCACCCTCGTCGGCCGACCCGCCACGATGACGGCCATCCGCGACGAGGGCCTGACCGTGAGCGACCTGCGCGGCACGACCCGCACCGTGCCACCCGAGAGCCTGACCCTGGCCACCGACGCCAGCGCCGCCCAGGGGGCCGACTACGTCCTGCTCACGACGAAGACGACCGGGACGCTGGAGGCCGTCACCGAGGTCGCGCCGCACCTGACCCACGACTCGATCCTCATCTCCTTCCAGAACGGCATCGGCAACGCCGACCGGGTCGACGAGGCCCTCGCCTGCGGCTTCCCCAGCCGCGCCTCCCGGCCCCTCGTCCTCGCGGGGATGGTCCCCTTCAACGTCGTCCGGAGCGCGCCGGCGCACTGGACGCAGACGGTCAACGGACGGATCAAGGTCAAGGACCACCCGAAGGTCGACCCCTTCGTCCGCGCGGGACGCGGCGGCGGGCTGCGCCTCGACATCGAGCCCGACATGCGCAGCGTCCTCTTCGGCAAGCTGCTGCTGAACCTCAACAACGCCGTCAACGGGCTCACCGGCATGCCCCTGGCCGACCAGCTGCGCGACCGCGACGCCCGGGTCGTGCTCGCCGCCTGCCAGGAGGAGGCCCTCGCCGTCGCCCGCCGCCTGGGCACCCAGCCGGCGCGGTCCACCCCGCTGCTGCCCTCGCTCGTGCCCCACCTGCTCCGGGCGCCGACACCCGTCTTCGCCAATCTCTCCCGCTCGAGCCTGCGGGTCGCCCCGGAGGCACGCTCGTCGATGGCCGAGGACCTCGATGCCGGGCGCCGCACCGAGATCGACGAGTTCCAGGGGACGGTCGTCGCGCTCGGGCGCCGGCTGGGCCTCCCCACCCCGGTGTGCGAGCGGGTCCTCGACCTCGTCCGTGAGGCCGAGGCACTCGGGCCGGAGCGGATCCGCTGGACCGGGCGACGGCTGCGTGAGGCGGTGGGGCTGTAGGGCCCTCGCTCCGCCGGACCTCGAGGCGGGCGTCATCGTGACCTGATCGGAAGGTGGTCCCCCCGGACATCCCGCAGGCACCTGGGAGAGGATGGGGGCCATGAGTGCCTACCGGATCACCGTGGTGTGCACCGGCAACATCTGCCGGTCGCCGATGGCCGAGTTCCTCCTGCGCGAGCGTTTCGAGCAGGCCGGCCTGGGCGACCGGGTCGCCATCGACTCGGCCGGCACGACGGCCTGGGAGGAAGGCAACCCCGCCGACCCCCGCACCCTCGCCGCGCTCACCGAGAAGGGGCACGGCGGTGACTACTCGCGGCACCGGGCACGCGTCTTCGACAAGCGGTGGTTCCCCGACATCGACCTGGTCCTGGCCGCCGACCACGGCCACTACACGGTGCTGCGGCGACTGGCCCCCACCGACGAGGACAAGGACAAGATCCGGATGATCCGGGCCTTCGACCCGGCCGGCCTCAAGGGCGACGCGCTCTCGATCGACGACCCCTGGTACGGCGACGAGGCCGCCTTCGACCAGACCTACGAGGAGATCTCGGCAGCCGCGGACGGGATCGTGGAGTTCGTGCGGGGGCAGGTCGAGGACTAGGGCGAAGGGGGCCTCCACCGCCTCTGGGAAGATGTGCCCATGCAGAGCCTCGCCGACGCCACCCCGCAGATCGCCCTCGGCCCGCTGGACGGGCGCTACCGCCCGGCCGTCGCGCCGCTCATCGACCACCTGAGCGAGCCCGCGCTCAACCGGATGCGCGCCCACGTGGAGATCGAGTGGCTCATCCACCTGACCGACCGCGGCGTGGTCGAGGGGGTGCGCGCGCTCACCGCGGACGAGCAGGCCCGGCTGCGTGCGGTCGTCGAGGACTTCGGCCCGGAGGACATCGCGGAGATGGCCGCGACCGAGAAGGTCACCCAGCACGACGTCAAGGCCGTCGAGTACTACCTCAAGCAGCGGCTGCGCGACATCGCGCCCGCACCCGAGGACGCCGGGCTCGCGGAGCTGATCCACTTCTGCTGCACGAGCGAGGACATCAACAACCTCGCGTACGCGCTCATGGTCCAGGGTGCGGTCGAGCAGGTGTGGCTCCCCCGGGCCGACGCGCTCGCCGAGACCGTCGCGGCGATGGCCGACGAGCTGCGCGAGGTTCCGCTGCTGGCGCACACCCACGGCCAGCCGGCGACGCCGACGACGATGGGCAAGG
>CAYSGN010000202.1:0-2369 GCA_964430615.1 uncultured Janibacter sp.
CAGCCCGCGGTATCCGGCGACCGAGGCGATGCCGACGAGGTGGCCGTGCCGGTCGTCGACCATCCGGGGGATCGTCGCGTCGACGAGGTTGTTCAGCCCGAGGAGGTTGACCCGCACGTGCCGGTCGAACTCCTCGGCCTGCCAGTCGGTCGCGTCGAAGACCTGCCAGTAGCCGGCGCAGTGGACGACGGTGTCGATGCCGCCGAGGGCCTCGCGCACCCGCCGCGCGGCGGCGTGCGTCGCCTCCCGGTCGGTGACGTCGAGGGGCACCGGCGTCATCCTGCCCCCGGAGACCTCCTCGAGCTGCTCCTCCCGTCGCGCGCTGATCGCGACGAACGCGCCGCGGCGGTGCAGCTCCTCTGCCAGGGCGGCGCCGATGCCGCTGGAGGCACCGACGAGCCAGATACGGTCTCCGACCACGCTGCTCATGTGGTCTCCCTTCGCTCGAGGCGGATCTGTGCGACGTCGAGGTAGTCGGCCGCGAAGCCCGCCTCGCAGTAGGCGAGGTAGAACTCCCACGTCCGTCGGAAGGTCTCGTCGAAGCCGGCGGCCGCGATGGCCGGCCAGCTCCGGATGAAGGTCTCGCGCCATCGCCGCAGGGTCTCCGCGTAGTCCCGACCGAAGCGGTGGACGGAGGTGACCCGCAGCGAGGTGTGCTCGCCGGCCACCGACTCGATGGCCTCCATGGACGGGATGAGCCCACCGGGGAAGATGTGCTTCTGGATCCAGCCGTGGGAGTGACGGGTGGCCAGGTAGCGCTCGTGGGCCATGAGGATCGCCTGGATCGCGACCACGCCGCCGGGGGCGAGCAGCTCGTCCAGGGCCCGGACGTAGGTCGGCCAGTACTCCTCGCCGACGGCCTCGATCATCTCCACGCTGACGATCGCGTCGAACTGGCCGCTCACCTCGCGGTAGTCCTGGAGCCGGATCTCCACCCGGTCCTCGAGGCCCGGGTCCTCGCGGTCGGCGGCGGCGACCCGCTCCCGGGCCAGGGCGGCCTGCTCGCGCGAGATGGTGATGGAGGTGACGTGGGCGCCCCGCCGGGCGGCGGCGACGGCCAGGCTGCCCCACCCGGTGCCGATCTCGAGGACGCGGCTGCCGGCCGTGACGTCGGCGGCGTCGAGGATCGCCTCGGTCTTGGCGCGCTGGGCCTCCTCCAGGGGCTGCTCGGCGAGCGGACGGTCGTGGTCGAAGAGCGCGCAGCTGTAGCTGAGGGTCTCGTCGAGGAAGGCCGTGAAGAGATCGTTGCTCAGGTCGTAGTGCGCCTCGATGTTCGTACGGGACCCGCGGAGGGTGTTGCGCGTGGCCCTCGGGTGCGGCCGGTCGACGACTCGCCGCAGCCACGCCAGCGGGGGCGGGACGAGCGTGCTCATCCGCCGGGCGAAGGGGAGGAGGGCCTCGGCGAGGTCGGTTCCCCTCGGCGGTGCCCCAGTCGCCGGCCATGTACCCCTCCCCGAGCCCGATCTTGGGGTTGTGCCCCATCCGCTCGAAGAGGCTCGTGGGGCGCACGACCCGCAGCGTGGGGGCGGCCGGGTCCGTGGCGCCGCCGAGGACGGAGCCGTCCGGCAGGGCCACCCGGACGGGGACCTCGCGCAGGA
This sequence comes from uncultured Janibacter sp., assembly GCA_964430615.1. Taxonomy (GTDB): domain Bacteria; phylum Actinomycetota; class Actinomycetes; order Actinomycetales; family Dermatophilaceae; genus Janibacter. The sequence continues at coordinate 1,599 of CAYSGN010000202.1, forward strand.
CCGCGGTGATGACGGGCCGGGCGATCCGGGCCCGCACGCACCAGGGCCGCAGGGCGGGTCGGCGCAGGCAGAGCGGCTCGGCGATCCGGGGCACTGCAGCGGTCATGGGCTGGTCTCCTGTCGCTCCGGGCGGGGCTGGACGGGGAGGCGCCGCAGCCACAGCCAGATGCCGTGCACCCGGATCTGGAGGCTGACCCGCCAGGTCATGAGCAGGTGACGCGCGGCCGTGCGCGCAAGGGCTGCGTCGGTCGCCGGCCGCGGCACGCCGGTCGTCGTCGCCGTGAGGATGCGCTGCTCCTCCCGGTCGAGCCCGACCGTGACCGAGACCCGGTCCACGTCGAGCCGCAGGCTGATCGCGTACCGGCCGCTGACGTCGTTGAAGGGGGAGACGTAGAAGGCCTTGTCCGTGCCGGCCCGGCCCGTGGCGTCGACGTCGAGGAGATAGGTGTGCCGCTCGCCGTAGGTGTTGTGCACCTCGAAGAGGCAGGCCCGCAGGTCGCCCTCGTCGGTGAGGCACCAGTAGACCGTGAGCGGGTCGAAGACGTGCCCGAGGACGCGGGCGTGGGCGAGCATGAGGACGCGGTCGGAGGGCTCGAGGACGATCGCGCGCTCCGCGAGGAAGGCGGCCACGTCGCCGCGGATGCCACTACCGGAGGTGCCGCCGGCGAGGTGGTCCGCGGCCTCGATCCGCGAGAGCAGACCGAGCGGCCACCGGCGCCGGGGCAGGTCGTCGACGTCGACGAGCCACTGGTAGTGGCGCTGGGTGAAGGC
>CAYSGN010000203.1:0-2221 GCA_964430615.1 uncultured Janibacter sp.
GAGACGATGACCGTCGCGGCGGCGACGGTGACGTCGAAGCTCCGTGCGAACTGCGGCAGCACCGGGGAGATCAGGCCGAAGCCGATGGCGATGACGAACGCCGCGGCCACCAGGACGAGGATCTCCCGGGGGACGGGAGGGCGCTCCTCAACGGTCGCGGCCCGGCTAGTCACGCTCGGCACTCTGCCATCCGCCCGATGGCGCGACGAATCCCTGCCGGGCCGGACGCCGGCGCGGGCGCTGAGCACCTACGTCGTGTGCTGGTCCTCGTGCGGCAGCACGGTGACCGGGCAGCGCGCGTGGGTGACGACGTGCTGGCTGACGGAACCCAGCAGCATCCCGGTGAATCCACCCCGGCCGCGGCTGCCCACGACCACCAGCTGTGCGTCCTTCGATGCCTCGACGAGCATCTTCGCCGGGTGCCCCCGCACGCTGCGCTGCTCGACCTGCGCGTCCTTCCCCAACGTGTGGCCCACCGTGTCGGCCAGCATCTCGCGGGCCTCGCCCTCCACCGACTCGGCCGTCTCCCAGCTGGTCATCGCCATGTAGCCGTAGACGGGCTCCAGCTCCCAGGCGACGAGGCCCACGAGGGGCGCGTCCACCTGCCGGGCGTACTCAGCCGCCCACTTCAGCGCTCGGACGGAGTCCGCAGACCCGTCGATGCCGACGATGATCGGTTCCACTGCCATGTCGCCCTCCTGTCATGGTGTCCGGAGGCGGGTACCTCCGGTGGATGAGGGCCGACCCTGCAGATCACCGCGACCGGTGGTCGACGCCCCACCCCGTTGAACCTCAATACTACACCAGGTAGTAAGGACGCCGGAGGGCGACTCCTACTTCTTGACCTTCTCGTGCGGCATGACGGTCACCGGGCACCGCGCGTGGGTGACGAGGTGCTGGCTCACCGAGCCCAGCAGCATGCCGGTGAAGCCACCGTGTCCCCGGCTGCCGACAACGATGTGCTGCGCATCGTGGGAGTCGCGGAAAAGCACTTCCGCGGCGTTGCCCTGCTCGACGCGCACCTCGACCTGGGCGCCCTCACCGAGAGCCTCGCGCACGGCCCCGTCGGCCACCTCGCGGTGTCTCTTCTCGACGGCGGCGTGGTCCCACTCGCCGTAGAAGGTGTCGCCGTAGAGCGTCGACACCTCCCAGGCGATCACGGCCCGGAGCGGCGCCCCGACGTTCTCGGCGTAGTTCGCCGCCCACTTCAGCGCTCGTTCGGAGTCCTTGGACCCGTCGACTCCGACAATGACTGGCTTGACATCCATGTGGCTCCACCCATCCCGTAAGGGTTCGCGAGTTCACGAAAATCTGCGCCGGTCGGCGCAGTGTCAGCCTAGAGCCGGACGGGGCACCAGCGGGGGATACGGCGTGCGGCGTTCCCGGGCCGGCACGGCGGTGTGGAGCTCACGGGAGCGGGCAGCTCACGTGCCGGGCGCCATCCGTCCGATCGGTCGCTGGACGACCACCTGACCGAGTGCCCACGTCACCAGGTAGGACATGACGAGCCCGGCGGTCATGGCGGCGGCGAAGCTGAGCAGGAAGGGATTCCCGAGCGGGTCACCGAGCCGGTAGAGCACGGTGCCAACGAGCTCTCCCGGGTTGGTCAGCACGTCCCAGGAGTTGAATCGCGGGAAGCGACCCAGGTAGATCCCGAGCGAGGAGAGCGCCAGGGAGACGATGGCCAGCACCCACCCGGCGACGGACCCGAGTCGTGACCCCACCACGTCGTGGACCAGCAGCAGGGAGGCCATCCCGAGCACCAACCCGGTCCCGGCGAAGGAGCCGATGAGCAGCACGTCGAACCACAGTGGTGCGCCGGGGATCGCGCCAAGGTGGATGAAGTCGGTGAGGATGTACGGCGCGTTGGGCAGGAAGAGCAGCCACACCACCCCGGGGACCGCCAGCAGCCACCCGGGCGCCCGCACCCGGTTCAGGCCGAGGAGGACGAGCGCGACCAGGTACGGCACCCAGGCAAGGAAGAGGTTCCAGTGGAGGAAGGCGAAGGCGGGCGCGCCCGTCATCTCCGCCCGCACGTCCTGCAGGCCCGAGGCCAGCAGGGAGCCGGCACCGAGCAGCGCCGTGAGGCCGACGAGCCACGTGAAGGTGCGCGGGGTAGAGGTCATCCACCGAAATGTAGGCGATCCGGCTGGGAGACCTGGCAGTGGTGGCTGGACGATCGCTGGACGCTCGGCGCAAACCGTGGTGCACCCGGCCCGGC
>CAYSGN010000204.1:0-2221 GCA_964430615.1 uncultured Janibacter sp.
GTCTTCTTGCCCTTGACCTCCTTCTCGATCCGCGGGATCGCGGACTCGAGGGTCTGCAGGTCGGCGAGGACGAGCTCGGTGTTGATCGTCTCCATGTCGGAGGCGGGGTCGATCCGCCCGTCGACGTGGGTGACGTCGTCGTCCTCGAAGGCGCGCACCACCTGGCAGATCGCGTCGGCCTCGCGGATGTTGGCGAGGAACTTGTTCCCCAGCCCCTCCCCTTCGCTCGCGCCGCGGACGATCCCGGCGATGTCGACGAAGGAGACGGTGGCGGGCAGGATCTTCTCGCTGCCGAAGATCTCCGCGAGCCGCCCCAGCCGCTCGTCCGGCAGCGGGACCACGCCGACGTTGGGCTCGATGGTCGCGAAGGGGTAGTTCGCGGCGAGGACGCTGTTCTTCGTCAGTGCGTTGAACATCGTCGACTTGCCGACGTTGGGGAGACCGACGATTCCGATGGTGAGTGCCACGTGGCCGGAGTCTAACGGCGCGAAGGGGGTGAACCGGCACCGCGTCGACCGGTCACCCGCTCACCTCCCGGATGACGAAGCCGTCCCTCGGCAGGGCGGGCATCCGACGCAGGTCGATGGTGAGGTCCTGGGCGGGCACGCGGTAGTGCATACGTCGGGTGAGCTGGCGCACCGCCTCCTCCATGAGCGCGATGGTCGCCGGCTCACCGGGGCACCGGTGATCGTCCTCGTAACGCCCGGCTCCCTGGGGCACGAGCGACTCGGGATGACCGGTCCATCCGCGGAAGCGCTCCGGCAGGAAGGCCTCGGGATGCTCCCAGGCGCGGGGGTCGTGGTTCGTCCCGTAGAGGTCCAGGAGCACCCAGTCCTCCGCGGCGAAGGGGTGGCCGTACCACTCGAAGGCCTCGCGGGCCCGTCCTCCGATGACGGGGAAGAAGGGGTAGAGCCGGCGCACCTCCTGGACGAAGGGGCGCAGATCGGTCTCGTCACCCGACGCGAGCTGCTCCCGCCAGCGAGGGTGTCGCAGCAGCGCGTGCGCGGCGAAGACGACGAACCGGCTGACCGCCACGACGGGGCGCAGCACGTTGAGCAGCTCCACCGCTGCGGTGCCCGGCTCCAGCCGATCACCGCCGAGGTCCTCGTGGTCGGCGAGGACGCGCAGGAAGCTGCCCTCAGGAGGGGCGAGCTCCCCCGCGCGCACCCGGGAGACCAGGTCCGCGGCCCAGGCCTCGGTCCGGCGACGGGCCATCTGCGCTGCCCAGTTCGCCGGGCCGAAGCTGCCCGCCCCGCTCACCATCCCCGCGAGCTCGCGGGTCCGGCGCGTGGCGTCCAGCTCGTCCGCCGGGATGCCGCACCACGACGCGCCGGTCCGGGTGAGCACCTCGGTCATCTCCTCGTGCAGGACCACCTCGTCCGCGGCCTGCCAACGGCTCAGTGCCTGGGACCACTCGTGCGCGAAGACCTCGGGCAGGCGCGCGGCGGCGGCGCCCTGCAGAGGGCCGAGGAACATCTCCTTGCGCTGCCGGTGGTCCTCGTCGTGGAGGGTCTGGACGCTCCCTTCGTCCTGGAGCAGGTGGACGACCGTCGGGGGCATCGCGCCGACGCGGGTGAAGCGGCCACCGCCGTAGAACATCGCGGCCGCCTCCGCACCACGCAGGCAGGTCACCGGGCGCCCGACCAACCGGGTCCGGAAACCGTCGGTCCCGAGCCGGTCGCACCGCCGGGAGATGAAGGTGTAGCCCTCCCGGAGGAAGCCGATCGTGCTGTCGGGACCGGGCAGCGTGGGAAGCATGGATCTCCCTTCGTCGGGGTCGTGTCCCAGACGTCTACCCGCCGGCGCCTCCGGTCAACCTCGCCCGGCCGCCACCCAGCGCAGCAGCAGGACCCGCAGCACCCACCAGATCACGGCGAAGAGCACGAGCAACCCGATGAGACGGCCCCAGTGGCCGCCGTCCACCGCGAGGACCGGGATGTAGAAGATGCAGATGATGACCGGGATCGCCGCGACGAGCAGCACCATGTCCTTGACCGTCTCCCGGCCCCACATCTGGAAGAGCGACGGTGGCCGCCGCCGGCGGCGCGTCATGGCTGCTCGCGTTCAGCGGAGTTCTCGAGGTAGGCGGTGTCGCTCCGGTGGCCCATGGCCACCTCCTGGATGAGCCGCGCGGTGTAGGGCGCCACGGTCTCCTCGATGCAGGCGGTGTCCGCCCAGTGCACGGCCCTGATCTCCCGGGGTTCGAGGGTCATCTGCTCGA
>CAYSGN010000205.1:0-2217 GCA_964430615.1 uncultured Janibacter sp.
TTCGGGATGACCCAGATGGGCATCAACTACGCGGGGTGGAACGTCGACTGGTTCTTCACCTTCCTCGGCGTGATGCTCCTGCTGGCCACCCTCGTCAACACGTACGTGCAGAAGAAGGCTGGTGGACGATGAGCACCGCAGTCACGAGCGACCGCCGACCGGCGGACGTCAAGCCGCTCGTCGTGATGAAGGACGTGGGCAAGTCCTACGGCAACATCAACGCACTCCAGGGGGTCCACCTCGAGGTCTACCCCGGGGAGGTCACCTGCGTCCTCGGCGACAACGGCGCCGGCAAGTCGACCCTCATCAAGATCATGGCCGGGCTGCACGAGCACACGGCCGGGGTCTTCGAGGTCAACGGCGTCAGCCGCAACCTCGCCTCGCCGCGGGCGGCGCAGGCGCTGGGGATCGCCACGGTCTACCAGGACCTCGCGCTCGCCCCGCTCATGTCGGTGTGGCGCAACTTCTTCATGGGCAACGAGATGCGCAAGGGGATCTTCCTCGACGCCCGCCGGATGAAGCAGATCGCCGACGAGGAGCTCCAGAAGATGGGGATCCACATCGGGGACCTCGACCGGCCCGTCGGTGGCCTCTCCGGTGGTCAGAAGCAGTGCATCGCCATCGCCCGGGCGATCTACTTCGGGGCGAAGGTCATCATCCTCGACGAGCCCACCGCCGCGCTCGGGGTGAAGCAGTCCGGGGTCGTGCTGCGCTACATCGCCAAGGCGCGCGACGCGGGGCTGGGGGTCGTCTTCATCACGCACAACCCGCACCACGCGCACCTGGTCGGCAACCACTTCATCATCCTCAAGCTGGGCCGGCTCGTGCTCGACGCGCACCGCGACGAGCTGACGCTGGACCAGCTGACGGCGGAGATGGCCGGCGGCCAGGAGCTCGACGCCCTCCAGCACGAGCTGAAGGGGGTGGACCCGAGCAAGACGGTCGACCCGGACGACCCGGAGGTCGAGCTGAGCGGACCGGGCAAGCCGCAGGTGCGCGAGGAGTGAGGTCGCCGGTGCGTGTCGGCGTGGTCGGTGTCGGGGTGATGGGCGCCGACCACGTCCGCCGGCTCGCCGGCCGGATCGCGGGCGCGGTGCCGGTCGCGGTCGCCGATCCGGACCGCGACCGGGCGCAGGCGCTCGCCGACGAGGTCGGAGGGATCTGCGTCCACGAGGACCCGCTCGCGCTCATCGCCGACGAAGGGGTGGACGCGGTCCTGCTCGCCTCGCCGGGGTCGGTGCACACCGAGCAGCTGCTCGCCTGCCTCGAGCGGGGCACACCGGTGCTGTGCGAGAAGCCCCTGACGATGGACGGCGAGTCCTCACTGCGGGTCGTCGAGGCCGAGCGCGAGCTCGGGCGGCGGCTCATCCAGGTCGGCTTCATGCGGCGCTTCGACACGGAGTACGCGCAGCTGAAGGCGATGATCGAGGGCCGCCGGTGGGGTCGCACGCTGCTCCTGCACCAGACCCACCGGAACCTGTCGGTGCCCAACCCGGACTTCCGCTCGGAGATGATCGTGCGGGACAGCCTCGTGCACGAGGTCGACTGCGCCCGGTGGCTGCTCGGTGAGGAGATCGTCGCGGTACGCGTCATCACGCCGACGCCGACGTCGCACGCGCTGGAGGGGGTGGCCGACCCGCAGGTGTCGATCTTCGAGATGGCCTCGGGCGCCGTCGTGACGAACGAGGTCTTCGTCAACAGCCGCACGGGCTACGAGGTGCGCTGCGAGGCCGTCGGCGAGACCGGCAGCGCGATCATCGGTCGCCCGGGCAGCGGGATCTACACGACGACGGTTTCCACCGGCGCCGGCGACGGGTCCTGGGGCGGGCGGATCGTGCCGGACTACCGGGAGCGCTTCGAGCGGGCCTACGACCTCGAGGTGCAGGCCTGGGTCGACGGGATCCGCCGCGGCGGGGCGAGCGGCCGCGGTGAGGCGAGCGGCCGCAATGCGACGGTCGGCCCGAGCAGCCTGGACGGCCTCGTCGCCACCCTGGTGTGCAGCGCCGGCATGGAGTCCCTGCGCACCGGTGCCCGGGTCGAGGTGCCCTCCCTCCCCTTCGCGACATCTCCCTAGGGACGGAGAGGTCGCACCCTGGTGCGCATCCCCCTAGGGGAAGTTCCCCCACAGGGCACATCCCCCTAGGGGAAGTTCCACCCAGGTGCGAATCCCCCAAAGGGAAGTTCGTCCATGGACCGTTCGTCGCACTTTCCCTAGGG
>CAYSGN010000206.1:0-2193 GCA_964430615.1 uncultured Janibacter sp.
GCGTGCAGCACGGCGTGATGCCTGCTCGACACCAACGGGATCATGGCGGGCATGTTGTGGGCAACCACAGTCGACGGGCTCCACGACTCCTGGTCCACGAGGACCTGACCCAGAATCCGACGAAGCGACCGTCGTGGCATGCCGAGTCGCCCCATCCCAGCGTCCGTAAGCCGGGCCGACGCTGGTCGACCATGCATCGACCACTGCAACGGGTACTCGAGGGCCTCTGCAGAGTCGTACCTGTCCGGGTACGTGCCTTCGGCGACCACGACCGAGGACCTCTCCGATGAGAACCGACTCAGGCCGTGAACGATCGTAGGGATGGCACTACCAGTGCTTGGAGAGTAGTGATCCCCCGGCGTGAGTGCGTGAACGATGCGCACCGTTCAAAGGTAGCCGAGCCGGCGGTCCGTGCATCGCTGGACCGCGGACAGCAAGCCGAAAACCATACCCACGAGCAGCACGGAGCCCACTGCGTCGCTGGGGCGGTGCGCGTGACCGACCACATTGCCCAGGACGACGAACCACACCACGGCCGCGAGGACCCAGCCGGCCCAGCGTGGTCCGGGCGCCATGAGCAGCCACAGAGCAACCACCAGAGCCACCGTGGCCGAGACGTGGGTCGAGGGGAAGGTGTTGCCCAGGTAGCCGTAGTCCCGGCCGTGTTCCGGGCGGATCAAGGTTGCCTTGAGCAGCATGCTCGCCCCCGTCGACAGGCCCACCACGAGCGCAGCCGCGACCACGCGTCGGACGTGACCGCTCCACAGGCGGCGCACCGCCAGCACAGTGACGAGCACCAGCAGCACCACGGGGAGGACGCGACGGGCCAGCAGCGGCCACCACGAGTGGAGAGGTCCGACACCGAGGCGTTGGATCCACTCCAGGACCTCTTCGTCGGCGAGCTGGCCTGCGTTCGGGAGCACCGCCACGCCGTAGAGGAGAGCCAGTCCCATCGCGCACGCGAGCGCCGCGCGCCCGGGGTGGCGACCTAGCATGTCGGACTCACGCGCTCGACGGTGCCAGCGCACGTCCGATGACGTCGACGCAGCCGACGATCTGGGCGTACACGGTCGCGAAGACCTCGTCATCGCGGCGATAAGGGTCCGCCACGTCATCGAGGTCGGCACCGACCGGCGTGCGGTGCCGGGGCGCGATGTGGACCAGCGCTCTCATCCGCTCCTCGACCGAGGCGTGCGGGCCCACCGCCTCCTCGATCTGCGCGGGTGCCACGTGCTCGGCCATCCGGGCCAGCTCGCGAAGGGTGAAGGAGCGCTTGAGCGCCGCCGGCACCATCTGGACCGCCGCGCTGCGATGCGCCCGGGTCATGCCGAGGACCAGGTCGGCTCCCGCGACCATGTCGGGGGTGAGCCGACGAGCGACGAAGCCGTCCACGTCGATGCCATCGTCCACGAGCAGTCTGGCCATGGCCGGCTCGACCGACCGGCCGACCAGAGCCCCGGTCCCTGCGCTCGTGGCGGTCAGGCCGAGCCGATCCTCGAGCAGCATGGCCCCGGCCGGTGATCGGCAGATGTTGCCCGTGCACACCACGAGGACTCCGCTACGTGCAGATGTGGTCATCCCCGGACGTCCTTTCCACCCCATGGCTCCCAACTGTGTCAGGTGATGTCATGCTGCTGCTACGCTGCCATTGATCTCGCGAGTACCACGACTCGGCGAGGGCGGCAAAAGAGGGGAATCGTTATGGATCATGTTGTGGGGAGCGACCAGCGGATGCGCCGTCGCACCGTCGTCAAGGGCGCCGCATGGGCGGCGCCGGTCATCACGCTGGGCGTGGCCGCACCGTCCCTGGCGGCGACGCCCCCGCCGGTGGCCCCGTCGATCGGCGAGAGCTCCTGCAAGCACACGAGCGGCGTCAAGCGGTACCACATCGAGCTCATCTTCACGAACAGCATGACGAACTGCCCCTCCGAGGTCGTCATCACGGGGTTCATCGTCAACCCGTTCAGCGGTCAGGACGTCCCGTTCACGGACCACCCCATCGACACGACCTTCACCCTCCCGGCGGGAGGCTCCCTCTCGTGGGTGTACGACTCCGATGTCGTGGGCAACATGTCCAACGGCACGGTCGACGTCACGTACACCTACACCAACTGCGACGGCGAAGAGGTCGACGAGTTCCAGTCCATCAACGTCAGCTCCCTGCCTCCGTGCAGCTTCGGCTACCCGGACCAC
>CAYSGN010000207.1:0-2174 GCA_964430615.1 uncultured Janibacter sp.
TGGTCGGGGATCACATCTGGAACTGGAAGAAGCCGAGTCCTGGGAAGAGGGCGAAGAGGACCGTGACGGGCAGCACCCCGAAGACGACGGGGACCATCATCGCGATCTCCTTCTTGCCGCCGGCCTCCATGATCTGGCGACGTCCCTCCTCGCGGACGTCCTGCGCCTGAGCCCGCAGCACGTCCGCCAAGGGGGTGCCGCGTTCGACCGCGACGACGATCCCGTCGACGAACCGGGCGAGCGAGACCAGGCCGGTCCGCTCCGCGAGGCCCTCCAGTGCCGCGGGCAGGCTGGCGCCCGCCCGGGCGTCGGCCAGGCACCGCCCGAGCTCGGTGGCGAGCTCCCCCTCCGAGAGCCGTACCACCCGCTCGAGGGCACCCGCGGCCCCCTCGCCGGCGCCCACGGCCAGGGCGAGGAGCTCGGCGACCGTCGGGAACTCCGCGAGCATCCGGGCCTCCCGCCGCTCGGCCTCGCGGGTGAGCAGCGTGTCGCGCAGGACGACGCCGATGCCGAAACCGAGCATGACGAGGACCACGAGGAAGAGCGGGGAGCGGCCCTGCCCGGTGACGTACAGGACCCCGAGCAGGCCACCGGTCGCGGCGCAGACGAGCCCGAGGACGACCTGCTCCGCGCGGAAGTGGTCGGTGTCCGGCTCCCTGCCGGCCCGGAGCAGGCGCTTGCGGACCGACGTGGTGCCGCCGAGCACCCGCTCGACCCGTGCGGCGAGGTCGCCGACGACGGGACGGAGGACCGCCGGGATGATCGCGGTGAGCGCGACCTCCTCGCGCTCGAGGAGCCGCGAGGGCATGGGGGTGTCCCGCAGGTACGGCGCCATCCGCTGCTCGAGCGTCGCCCGACGACGGTGCGGCAGCCCCTGGTGGACGAGGACGACCCCGAGGGCGAGGACCAGGCCGAGGAGGGCACCGCTGCGCCCGAGGCCGATGTCGTGGACGAGCTCGGTCATCGCAGCACCCGCTCTTCCTCCGGGAGCCGCCCGATGCGCACCATGACGCGGTAGGCGACGATGCTCGCGAGCGCGCCCACGGCCAGCACGAGGGCCCCGGTCGCCGTGTTGTACGCCTGCACCGACTCCGGCCTGCTCGAGAGCAGGGCCAGGACGATCCACGGTGCCGCGACGGCCAGGCGGGCGGCGTTGACGGTCCAGGACTGCCGGGTCTCGAGCTCGTTGCGGGTCCGGGCGTCCTCCCGCAGGAAGGTCGAGAGCGTGCGCAGCAGCCGGCCGAGGTCGGAGCCACCCACCTCCCGGGCGATCCGGAGGGACTCCACGAGGCGGTCCCCGATCGGGTCGGCGAGGCGCAGCTTCAGCCGGTCGAGGGCATCACCGAAGCGTCCCGTCGTGCGGTAGTCCGAGGCGAACTCACGAAATGCCGGGCGCAGCTCCTCGGGGCCGCGCACCGACAGCTGGGCCAGCGCCTCCGGCAGGGCCAGGCCCGCACGGACGGCCGAGGTCACGTTGTCGACGGCGTCGGGCCACAGGTCGCGCAGCCGGGCGCGACGGGCACGGGCCCGCACCCGCACGATCGCGACCGGCGCCCACGCCGCCATGACACCGAAGCACAGCGCGATGGCCGGCACCCGGGTCACGGCCACGACGCCGACGAAGACCGCCGCCCCGGCCAGGGCGCACGCGGTGAGCAGACCCACCGGTCCGATGCCGCGGTAGCCGGCCTGCCCCAGGTCGTCCCGCAGCCGCCGCAGCACCCGCCCCTCCGAGCGCTCGCGCACCCGCTCCTCCCGGGGCCAGGCCGACCACCAGATGAGGAAGAGACCCGCGCCGAGCAGCGCGCCGAGGAGCACTCCGGTCACGAGCGACCACCGGCGAGCAGCGCGGCCAGGTCGTACCCGGCGCGCTCGAAGCGGTCGCGGTGCGGAGGGAAGCCGTCCGCCCGGACCAGGCGCCCGGCGCGCGTGGTGAAGATGTCGCTGATCTCCACGACGTCCTGCTCCACCCGGCCCGGGAGGGCGACGATCTCACGGACCCGACGCGTGCCGTCGGACTCGAGGGCGGCGTGCACGACGAGGTCGATCGACCCGGCGACCGTCGGGACGACGAAGCGCGATCCGACGTTCTCCCCGGCGAGCAGCGGCAGGGTGCACATCTTCGTCACCGCCTCGCGCGCGGAGTTCGCGTGGATCGTGCACATCCCGGGCAG
>CAYSGN010000208.1:0-2161 GCA_964430615.1 uncultured Janibacter sp.
CCGGGCCGTCACCACCGGTGTCCTCGTAGTAGAGCCGTTGTCCGTTGACGTCAGCAGTGCGGTGTGGTCGCCGCCAGTGCCGTCGCCAGCTCGCCGGCATCCGGGCACAGCGTCACCGTCCACCCGAAGACGGCCGGGAAGTAGTGGCTGCACAGTCGCTCGGCGATGTGGGCCATCGGCAGGTAGGAGACGACTCTCATCCCCGGCGCCAGACGAGCACGTGCGCCCAGACCACGACAGAGGGCCAGGACATTGCCGTGCGTGAGCTCCACGCCCTTGGGCTCGCCTGTGGTCCCGGAGGTGTAGATGATCGTGGCGATGTCGTCCGCCCGGACCGTCCGGGCTCTGTCGGTCAGCTCGCCGAAGGTGGCGTGGGACGTCGGTGGCCACGTCGCGCCCTCCGGCTCGTCGACGACGACGACCTCTGCGCGCTCGTGCGCCCCGGCTGCGCGGAGCTGCTCCACGAACCCGGACTCGGTCACGACGACGCGGGGCCCCGCGTCCTCGAGCACATGGACGAGATCGCTCACCGAGGCGATGTTGTACGCGGAGAACGGCGTCGCGCCCAGACACATGGCCGCCATGTCGGCGTAGTGGAACTCGACCCGGTGGCGCAGCATCAGGAGCACCCGGTCACCGAATGTCACGCCGGAGCCCGCCAAGGCCTCGGCCGCGGCAGCGACCTGCTCCCCGTACTCGCGCCAGGAGACCTCCGTGCCGTCCGGTCCGCGGAAGGCGACTCGCCGGCCGTCCTGCTCACCGACGGCGGCCAGGAACGCCTGCACGAGAGTGTCGGGGGCGGCGACCGCGCTCCTATAGTTGTCAGCCATAGCCTCAATGTATGAGCGGGACACCACCGCTGACGGGGCCACTTCGAGAGCGGAAGCGAGTACCAGTTCCAGCATCCTCATCCCGGTGGACCGGTACCGGGGCACCCCCCTGGTCGACCAGGTGGCGGAAGGGATCCGCAGGTTGATCGACACCGGCGGACTGGCGCCCGGCCGCGCCCTCCCGTCGACGCGTCAGCTGGCTCACGACCTCGGGGTCTCCCGCGGGGTCGTCGTGAGCGCCTACGAGCAGCTCCGCCACGAGGGCAGGCTGCGGGCCCGACAAGGGTCGGCGACGACCGTGGCACAGCTCCACGCACCTGCCCCCTCACCGGCCCCGCGGAGTGGGTGGACCCGCGACCTGCACCCGGAGGTGACCGACCTGTCGGCCTTCCCCCGCGTCGCGTGGAGCCGTGCCTTCGGTCGCGCCCTGGCCAGCCTCCCCAACCGAGACCTCGGCTACCACAACACCGACGGGCTCCCGGAGCTCAAGGCAGAGCTCGCCGGCTACCTCGCGCGGACGCGTCACGTCCGGGTCGACGCCGACGAGGTGATCGTCTGCACCGGCCTCCTCCAGTCCCTGCACGTCAGCCTCGAGCTGCTCTCCCACCTCGACGGCGCCCCGCCGCGGCTGGCGCTCTCGCGGATCAACCACCCGGCCGTCGCGACGGTGATGGCATCGACGGGCGCCACTCCCGAGTGGATGGACATCGACGACGACGGGGTGGTCCCCCCCCGCCCCACGGCAGGCCCAGCCGCGCCGTGCTGCTGAACCCGCACCACCAGTACCCGTTGGGAGCGGCGACCTCGAGGGACCGCCTCGAGGACCTCACCACCCGCCACGGTCTGATCATCGAGGACACGAGCAACGCCGACCTCACCCATACGGGGCTCGGCGCACCCGCCCTGCAGGGGCGGGACCCGGAGCGCGTGGTCCTCATCGGATCGGTCTCCCGGGCTCTGGCCCCCGCCCTGCGGATCGGCTGGATCGTCGCCCCGAGGCACCTGCGGCCCACCGCCTCGGAGATGGTGCGTCGCCGCGGGCTCTCCCCCTCCTCCGTCGAGCAGGCCACCTTGGCGGAGCTCATCTCCACCGGCGGCCTCGACCACCACCTGCGCCACCGGCGCACCGAGTACCGACGACGGGCGGCGGCACTGTGAGCGGTGCTGGAGGAGCGGGCCCCGCACCTGCGTGCGCTCATCCCCACCGCCGGCTTCCACGCGGTCGTCTTCCTGCCCCACGGGTGCGACGAGGCGCGGACCGTGGAGGAGCTCGCACAGCGCGGCATCCGGGTGTTCGGGATGGGTACGCACGTGCTGCACGGAGAGTCGCC
>CAYSGN010000209.1:0-2157 GCA_964430615.1 uncultured Janibacter sp.
ACCAGTCGATGCCCATCTCCTTGGCCTTGTCGACCGAGGCGACGAGCAGGCGGATCCGGATCGTCAGCAGCTCGACGTCGACGAGCGAGACGGAGATGTCGCCCGCGATGACGATGCCCTTGTCGAGCACCCGCTCGAGGATGTCGGCCAGGTTGGCCTGCCGCGGCTCCATCTGCCGCTGCATCGGCCCCTGCAGGTGCCGTGGGACGGGCGGTCCGGTGGACGACGTCTCAGCCATCGGTCACGCCCCCTTCGGCCTGGCCACGGATGTAGCGCTCGAGACGCTGGTAGCCCTCGAGCGACCCGGAGGTGTCCAGCTGGACCCGGTAGATCGCGAGCACGTCGGTGGTGTCGGGCACGCGCCGGGTCTCGACGACCTCGAGGTCGACCTCCCAGCCGTCGTCGGTGCGCCGGACGCCGATGACGCCCTCGCTCGTCCGGTCGAGCAGCTCCTCGAGCTGCTCTCGTGCCTCGCGCGCCACCTTCACGGCGTTCGGACGGGTCCGGCGGGTCTCGCCTCGTGCTCTGCTGCTCGAGGACGCCCGCTTCTTCGCGGCCCCGGCGGGGGCGGCCCGCTTCTTCGGGGTCTCGTCGGCCTTCTCTTCTGCCTTCTCGTCGGCCATCTGTGTCAACCTCCTCGGGCGCCGGGTCGGCGCCTGCTCTCGATGAGTCGCTCGACGAGGGCGTCCTCCCACTCGTCGGCGGCCTCGTCGCTGATGTCCCCGGCGGCGCGCAGCGCGTCCACCTGTTCGATCTCGCGGCGGATCAGGGCCGGGTTGAAGTAGTCCTCCTCGGCCTTCTCGAGGACGCGCTCGGCCACCCAGAGGGTCCCGCGCAGCGGGGCCGCGGGGAGGAGGACCACCTCCTTGAGCAGGCCCATCGTCGGCTCACTCCGTGGGGACGAAGTCGTAGAGCGCCATCGGGCCGACGAGGGCGAGCCGGGCCCAGGGGTGGACCTCCTCGGCGAGCTCCTCGGCCCGCCGCTCGAGGGCCTCCACCTGGTCCGACCGCACGGCCAGCGCGAACTCGGCGAGTCCGTCCATCCCGCCGACGGTGCGTACCGCGAGCGCGGTCGCGAGGGGCTCGACCTCCGACTGGAGCCAGGCCGCCTCCTCACCGCTCCTGGTCTTCAGCGCGGCCGCGACCAGCTCCCCGAGGCGCACCCGCTCCTGGTGGCGCTCCTCCTCGGGCCGGTCGCGGGTCAGCTCGCGCAGGCGGGCGACCTCGGGGTCGGAGTCCACGAGCTCGGCCAGCACCTCGTCGAGGTCGTACCGGGCCCGCAGCACGTACTGGGTGAGGCCCTCGAGCTCGCCGAGGCGCTGGGAGTACCACCCCGAGCCCTCCTCGAGCAGCTCGGTGACGGCGCCCTGGTCGTCGGCGAGCACGGACCCGAACTGCAGCGGGAGGACCGGGCCGCTCTCGGCGGCCGCGTTGAGCACCTCGGTGTGCGCGGTGAGGTAGCGCCGCCGCGCGAGGTCCTCCTCGAGGTCGACCCACTCGCCGAGCACCGCGACGTCCCCCACCGCGGCGAGGGTGGGCGCGGCGAAGCCCATGCCCTCCCCCGGCAGGTCCGTGCGGTCGGAGGGGACGATGCCGTAGGCGTAGAAGCCGCGGGTGCCGGTCATCGGTTGGATCGCGCCGCCTGCTTACGGGGACGCTGGGAGCTGCTGGACGATGACGAGCGCCGGGGCCTGGCCTTGGGCTTCTCCTCATCGCCCTCGTCCTCGTCCTCGTCGTCGTCGCCGAAGATGGCGTCCTTGGCGCCCTCCAGTGCTCCCTTCGTCTTGCCCTGGGCACCGCTCTCCATCGTGCCGTGGACGAGCTCCTCCAGGTCCTTGGCCTTGCTCTCCAGGTCGAGGCGGTTGGTGGCCTCCGCGAAGCGCAGGTAGGTGTCCACCGACGCGATGACGATGCGGGCGTCGATGGTCAGCACCTCGATGCCGATCAGGGAGACCCGGACGTAGACGTCGATGACCATGCCCTTGTCGAGGATGATCTCGATGACGTCGGCCAGTCCGCTCGGTGCCGGGCGCTCGAGGTAGCCGCCGCTGCGGCGCTGTGCTGTGACGGTCATGGTGCGATGTCCTTTCCTTCGGCCTTCGGGCGGCTCAGCGCCGCTCCTCCGGCTCCTCGTCCTCGTACTCCTCGTCCGCCGGG
>CAYSGN010000210.1:0-2156 GCA_964430615.1 uncultured Janibacter sp.
TCAACTGCGGCGGCGGGGACGGGCAGCCGATCGAGATCCCCTGGGACTGAGGGGCACCAGGCACACCACCGAGAGGTCATCCAGCAGCGCCGGGACGAGCCGTTCCCACGAGCTCACCTCGACGCCCGCCGCCGGGAGCGACCACGTCCCGGTCTGTGCGGACATCACGCCCCGGACGAGGCACGTCCACCTGCAGGTCCGCGGTCCTTGCGCCACATCCCGCGAAGCCGCGCAAGGAGCCACCGCCTCAGGTCCCGGCCACGCTCCGCCGACCGGAGACGTCGCCGCCGGTCCATCTCCTGCTCGGCCATGATCAGCTTCGCGCCCTGCTCGCTGCGAGCGCGCACCCACTGCCCGCCGCTGAAGCCGTACATCAGACCACCCCTTGCGCACTCGATCGTGACAGCGTGTCCGTGGCACGGCAAGGGCCTGATCCTCCGGGGGCTCGAGGACGCCGTCGCTGCGCCGGTGTGCACGAGCCGCCGCACCGGGCAGCGCGGCGTGAGCACCCTCCTTCCATCAAGGCGGAGGCGGTCAGCCGCCAGGGCCCGCCCTCAGCCGTAGACCCGCTGGAGCAGCTTCTCGATCGCGGGGGTGACCTGCTCGGGATGGGTGAGGTTCGCGGCGTGGCCCGCGTCCGGCACCCGCACCAGCTCCGAGCCGACGAGGCCGTCGTCGAGCTCGCGGGCGGCCTCCTCGCTGATCGCCAGATCCGACTCCCCCCACACGACGACGGCCGGGACCGTGATCTCCGGCAACCGGCTCACCAGGCTCTCGCGGGTGATGAGTGTCTGGTAGATCAACCTCAGGTTCGCCGGGGTGATGTCCCGCCACTTCTCGATCCAGTCCGCCGTGAGCGCGAATCGATGGTCCAGGATGATGCCGCCCACCGGCTCGGCGATGGCATCGACCCCGTGCTCGGCCCATGCGTCGATGAGCTGGTCGTAGGCGTCATGGGTGGCCGCGTCGTCGTCCCGGGCCTGGGTGTCGAGCAGGACCAGACCCGCCACGCGATCGGGATGGGCCAAGGCGCACCGCAGGCTCAGATAGCCCCCTTGCGACATGCCTGCGAGGACGGCCGACTCGACCCCGAGGAAGTCCAGGAGGGCGTCGAGGTCGTCGGCGGAGTCCCAGTAGGTGAAGGGCTCGGTGGCATCACCGGTGCGACCGTGCCCGCGCTCGTCCCACGAGATGCAGCGATAGCGGTCTCGCAGAGCGCCCACCTGCGGGGCGAACATGTCGGCGTTCATGAAGAGGCCGTGGCTGAAGACGATGACCGGGCCGTCACCACCGGTGTCCTCGTAGTAGAGCCGTTGTCCGTTGACGTCAGCGAAGGGCATAGAGATCCTCGACTTCCTGGGCGTACTTGCGGGCGATGACACGACGGCGGAGCTTCATCGTGGGAGTGAGCTCGTCGCCGCCCGGAGTCCAGTCGTCCTCGACGACGAGCCACCGCTCGACGCGCTCGACGCTGGAGAGGGTGGTGTTCGCCTCGGCGATCGCGCGGGCCACCTCGTCCGCGACCAGCGGGTGCTTCGCGAGGTCGGAGTACCCCCCGCTGATCCCGTGCTCGCGCGCGAACGCCGCCACGGCGTCCGGGTCGAGGTTCACGAGAGCGGTGTTGTACGGGCGCGCGTCACCGTGCACGCAGGCGACGGCGATGAGGGAGCTGGCCGAGCCGATGGCGCTCTCGATGCGGGAGGGCGACATGTTCTTGCCCATGGAGCTGACGATGATCTCCTTCTTGCGGTCGACGATCGTCAGGTAGCCGTCCTCGTCGAGGCGACCGAGGTCACCGGTCCACAGCCACCCGTCGGCATCGACCGTGGCGGCGGTCTCCTCGGGCAGGTTGCGGTAGCCGGGCATGACGATGTCACCCCGGATCAGGACCTCACCGTCCTCGGCGATCCTCAGCTCCACGCCGGGCAGGGCGGTGCCGACCGTCCCCACCCGGACATCGTCCAGCGGGTTGGCCGTCGCGACACCGGTGCACTCCGACTGGCCGTACTCCTCGCACAACGGCAGTCCGTACGTGCGCCAGAAGAGGACCAGGTCCGAGGGGACCGGACTTGCTCCGATGTAGGCGCAGACGACCTCGCCGAGCGCGGCATCCGGGTGTTCGGGATGGGTACGCACGTGCTGCACGGAGAGTCGCC
>CAYSGN010000211.1:0-2156 GCA_964430615.1 uncultured Janibacter sp.
CGAGGTCGAGCCGGGGTACTTCGAGGTGGTCGCCCCGAAGTCCGAGCTGGTCGACGGCGGCGGCGTGAGCAACGCGTTGCGGTAGACCCGCCCCCACCAGGAGGATGGGCGGGCGGATCGTGAGAGCAGGAGAGGAGTGCCCATGGCGAACGTGCGGCTGGTGGCCCGATCGGGCACCGAGGAGGAGGTGCTGGCCCTGTACGAGCCCGCGATGGCCTCGTCGTGGACCGACAGCTCCGGTCGCACCTTCCTGCACTGCGTGCTCGCGAACAAGGACCCGGGCGTGCGGGTGGCCTTGGCCCGCCGGGTCCTCGATGACGGTGCCGACGCGGCCGCGGTGACGGGTGAGGGCCGGACCACGGCCCACGTCCTCCTCGCCCAGAAGCGCCACGACCCGCCGGTGGAGGCGCCGTTGCTGGGGCGGCTTTTCGAGGAGGGTGCCGATGTCAACCGCGTGGTGGTGGAGAAGGGGGCCGGCACTCCCCTCTACACCCTGGCGGAGCAGTTCACGTTCACCGACGATTTCTTCGCCCCCTACTACGACGTCTTCTTCGCGCGACCCGACCTGGACCTCGTCACGCCGGCGCTGCACGACCGCTCGGACCTGGCGAGCTTTCGGTTGTGGTCCGAGCGCCGCTCCGACCTGGTCCGTCGCGCCGAGGAGTACCTGCGGGCGCGCGATGTCGATCCTGACGAGGTGAGGTAGTGATGGCGAGTTATCCGGAGTTCATCCCGAAGGCGGGCGCGTGCCTGGTGTCGAAGAACGTGCTGTCGGGGGCGGGGGAGGTGCGGTGGATGGTCCGCACGGACTCGCAGGCGCCGGCGGACAACGGGTGGCGGATCTTCTCGCACGTGGACACGTCGGAGTACCTGGCGGACGCCGACAACCTGAAGATCACCGACTTCAACGAGGTGTGTGCGATCGAGCCGGCGCTCATCGGGATCTGGGACCTGCCGGTGGGCTCGGATCTGCAGGTGGTGCGGGACGAGCTGGGGATCCGGATCGTGGAGACGCCCACGGGCCGGGAGATCCCGCGTGAGGAGCTCTTCGTCCCGCCGAGGTTCCGGGCCTGACGAGCCGGGCTGAAGCGCACCCCGGCCCGGGGTAGCCTGAGCGACCGGCGGGGCCGAAGATCCTCGCCGGCCGTCCCGATCTCCCCTTCGTCCCGTCTTGGAGGACCTGTGTCGCGTCGCCGGACCGGCGCCCGCACCATCGCCGTGATCAACGGCAAGGGTGGCAGCTCCAAGACCCCGACGACGGCGATGCTCGCCGCCGCCTTCGCCCGCGATGACGGCGGGGGAGTGCTGGCCTGGGACAACAACGAGACCCGCGGGACGCTGGGTTGGCTCACCGAGCGCGACCCTCACGAGGGGAATGTCCGCGACCTCCTCGCGGACATCCGCCGGCCGACGAAGGGCGCGGCCGCCACGGCGGACGTCGCCGGCTACGTGCACCACCAGTCCGTCGACGGCTACGACGTGCTCCCGTCCGACCCCTCGATCCTGGGTGACGGGCCCCGCCTCTCGGCGGAGGACTTCGACGCCGTCCACACCCTCGTGGGCGGTCGCTACCGGATCATCGTCATCGACTCGGGCAGCGACGTGGACGCACCCACGTGGGTGCGGATGCTCGAGCGTGTGGACCAGGTCGTCGTCGCCACGACGACCCGGCGCGAGCACGCGGAGTCGGCCCGGCTGCTCCTGAGCGCCCTGCACAGCCGGGACGCGCGGTCCGCCGCGCTGGCCGACGAGGCGACGGTCATCGTCTCCCACGCCGACCGCCAGGACCGCCCGCCCGCCGAGGTGGCTCCGCAGTTCGAGTGGCTGGCCCGGGCGACGGTGGCCATCCCGTACGACGAGGCGATGCGCTCCGACGCCCTGCGCTTCGACCGGCTCGCACCGGCCACGCAGGAGGCGTGGGTCCGAGCCGCCGAGACGGTCGCCGCGGCAGGTCGCGCAGCCGGGGTCCCCGACGCCTCCCCGAACGCCGCGGAACCCCAGGTGCGGCCCACGCCCGGCTCCGCGGGCGAGGAGGCCCCTTCTCCGGCTCCCGCACCCTCGTCGCCGTCCCCGCCCGCGGCGACCGTCGAGCCGGAGACGCCGGTCACCCCGCTCCCACCGGTCACGGCGACGACCCCGCCGCCCGCCGGCCAACC
>CAYSGN010000212.1:0-2145 GCA_964430615.1 uncultured Janibacter sp.
GGTGGCGCGTCTTGCGCAGCAGCTTGCGGTGCTTCTTCTTGGCCATCCGCTTGCGACGCTTCTTGATGACAGAACCCATGCAACTTCCTTCGCTCGTGTGTGGATCTCGGTGGTTCCCGCGGCGCCGGCCTGTCGGCGCCGACCCACCGGATGCTCAACCGGCGTCAGAGTCTAACGGGTCGCGGCGACTCCCCCGCTCACGCGGTGTCGACGAAGGACTTGTCCAGGTACTCGTGCACCGCTTCCTCGGAAACCCGGAAGCTGCGCCCGACCCGCACTGCCGGCAGGTCCCCGCTGTGCACCATCCGGTACACGGTCATCTTCGAGACACGCATGATCGACGCGACCTCCGCCACGGTGAGGAAGCGCACCTCACCCAGTCGATCGTTCGACATGTTCACCTCGATCCCCGCAGGGACGTGCGCCGACCCCGTGCCGGCTGACTGGACGCACCCTGCTGAAGCAACCATAGGTGCCCGAGTGACGAGTGGGAAGACTGGGAGACGAATTCGAGACCCGCCGTCCACTCGACACGCCGATGCGGCCCCGATTTTTCGCGGATCAGTCGAACCACATGTCGAGTCCGTGCAGCGGGAAGATCGCCTCGCGGGCGGCCATGATCGCCCGGTCCACCCCGCTGTGCGGGTTGTACCCGAGGGCCCACGGCTGCACCCAGATGGGCAGCTCGTCCTCCGGGAGGTCCCCCATCCGCTCGGGTCCGGGCTCCCCGGTGATCTCGCGCACCCGCTCGCGCCACTCCTGCGGGATCTCGGTCAGCGCCGGCAGCGGCCGGTGCGCGGCGATCGCGGTCAGGTGGGTCCAGGAGCGCGGGACGACCGAGGCGATGTCGTAACCGCCGCCACCGAGGGCGAGCCAGCGGCCGTCGGTCACCTCGTGCGAGAGCCGGTGGAGGTTCACCGCGGCCTGGCGCTGGGCGTCGAGGGAGACGGCCATGTGGGCGAGCGGGTCGTCGCGGTGGGTGTCGCAGCCGTGCTGGGTGACGAGCACGTCCGGCGCGAAGGCGCGCACGACCGGCACGGCGACGGAGGTGATCGCCCGCAGCCACGGGCCGTCGGTCGCCCCCGGGGGCAGGGCCACGTTGACCGCGGTGCCCTCGGCGCCCGGGCCGCCGTTGTTCGCCGGCCACCCGGTGCCCGGGAAGAGGGTCCGCCCGCTCTCGTGGACCGAGACGGTCAGCACGCGCGGGTCGTCGTAGAAGCAGGCCTCGACCCCGTCCCCGTGGTGAACGTCGACGTCGACGTAGGCGACCCGCTGGGCGCCGTGGTCGAGGAGCCACTGGATCGCGGCCGAGGCGTCGTTGTAGACGCAGAAGCCCGAGGCCCGGTCACGCATCGCGTGGTGCAGCCCGCCGGCGAAGTTCACCCCGTGCTCCGCCTCGCCGGTCCACACCCGACGGGCGGCCTCGATGCTGCCGGCGACGACGCGGGCGCTGGCCTCGTGCATCGCCGGGAAGACGGGGACGTCCTCGGTGCCGATGCCCCAGCGCCCGTCGGCCGAGGAGGACCCTCCCTGGGCGAGCCGGCGGACCGTCTCGATGTAGGAGGGGTCGTGGACGGTGGCGAGCACCTCGTCGCCCGGGACGCCGACGTCGACGATGTCGACGTGGTCGAAGACACCGAGCGCCCGGCACAGACGTGCCGTCAGGTCCAGCCTGATCGGTGACATCGGGTGCCCGACTCCGAAGTCGTAGCGTGTGAAGTCCTCGCCCCAGATGGCGCACGCCTGCGTGCTCATGCCGAGCACCGTACCCCGGCTACTCTCGACCTCGGACAGAACCATCGACAGGAGGGACGCCCGTGCCGCGGATGCGTCTGCACAACGAAGATGTCCTGGTCGTCGGCCTCGGCCGTTTCGGGGGCGCCGTGGCCACCGAGCTGCACCGGCTGGGCAACCGGGTGACCGCCCTGGAGCTGGACCCCCACCTCGCCGAGGGCTACCTGGGCCGGGTCGGCCGGATCGTGCAGGGCGACGCCACGATCGTGACGACGATCGAGGAGCTGAAGCCGCACACCTTCTCCGCGTGCGTGCTCTGCGTGGGCTCCTCGATCGAGGCCTCCGTCCTCGCGGCGGTCAACCTCATCGACGGGGAGGCGGAGAAGGTCTGGGCGAAGGCGGTCAGCCCCG
>CAYSGN010000213.1:0-2123 GCA_964430615.1 uncultured Janibacter sp.
TCCCGACCAACGTCATCTCCATCACCGACGGCCAGATCTACCTGCAGGCCGACCTCTTCAACTCGGACGTGCGCCCCGCCATCGACGTGGGTGTCTCGGTCTCCCGAGTCGGTGGTGACGCGCAGATCAAGCCGATGAAGAAGGTCGCGGGTCGTCTCAAGCTCGACCTCGCGCAGTACCGCTCGCTCGAGGCCTTCGCGATGTTCGCCTCCGACCTGGACCCGGCCTCGAAGCAGCAGCTGGCCCGAGGCGCGCGCCTCGTCGAGCTGCTCAAGCAGCGCCAGTCCGACCCCTTCCCCGTGGAGGAGCAGGTCGTCTCCGTCTGGGCGGGCACGACCGGTCGCCTCGACGACATCGCCGTCGGGGACATCTCCCGCTTCGAGTCCGAGCTCCTGGACCACATGCACCGCAACCACCAGGACGTGCTGGACGCGCTGCGGGAGCGCCAGGACTGGGACGACGACACCCAGGCGTCGCTGACCGAGGCCTACGACGCCTTCCTGCCGACCTTCGTCCCCTCCAGCGGGGACGAGGTGCCGCTGGGCTCCGAGGAGGAGAACGTCGACGGCGGCGAGGCGCAGGACTCCGACCAGGAGCAGATCGTCAAGCAGAAGCGCTGATGCCCACCGACCGGGCACCCCACGTGCCCGGCCGGGGCAGCAGGCACCCTTGATCGGCCGCCGGCCGACGAGTCGAGACACGAACCACCAGAGAGGCGGAAGCACATGGGAGCGCAGATCCGGGAGTACCGGCAGCGCATCCGGTCCGTCAGTGCGACCAAGAAGATCACCCGGGCCATGGAGCTCATGGCGGCCTCGCGTGTCGTGAAGGCGCAGCAGGCCGTGCGGGCCTCCACGCCCTATGCCCGAGCGCTGACCCGTGCGGCCTCGGCCGTGGCGACCTACTCCGACGAGGACCACCCGCTGACGACGGAGAAGCCGGACGTCAAGCGGGCCGCGGTGCTCGTCATCGCCGCGGACCGCGGTCTCGCGGGCGGGTACAACGCGAACGTGCTCAAGGAGGCCGAGCGGGTCGCCGCGCGGCTGCGTGACGAGGGCAAGGAGGTCGTGCCCTACCTCGTCGGTCGGCGTGCGGTCTCCTTCTACTCCTTCCGCAAGCGTGAGTACGCGCAGGAGTGGACCGGCTTCACCGAGAAGCCGAAGTTCGAGAACGCCCGGGAGATCGGGGAGCGCCTCACGGCGGACTTCGTCGCGGACACCGACGAAGGGGGAGTGGACGAGGTCCACGTCGTCTTCACCCGGTTCGTCACGATGGTCACCCAGGAGCCGGAGGTCGTCCGGCTGCTGCCGCTGGAGGTCGTCGAGGGTGTCGAGGAGCCCGAGGACGAGGAGATCTTCCCGCTCTACGAGTTCGAGCCGAACGCCCAGGAGCTGCTCGACACGATGCTGCCGCGCTACGTCAACGCGCGCATCTTCAACTGCCTGCTCCAGGCAGCCGCCTCCGAGCTCGCGGCGCGTCAGCGCGCGATGAAGTCGGCGACCGACAACGCCGAGGAGCTCATCAAGAAGTACACCCGGCTGGCCAACCAGGCCCGCCAGGCCGAGATCACCCAGGAAATCTCCGAGATCGTCGGCGGCGCCAGCGCCCTCGCCGAGTCCAAGTGAGAAGGTAGAGAGAAACCATGACTGCCCCCGTCACCGAAGAGAACACCACCACCGCGGGTGGGGTCGGGCGCATCTCGCGCGTCATCGGCCCGGTCGTCGACGTCGAGTTCAGCGTCGACACCATGCCCGAGCAGTACAACCTGCTGACCACCGAGGTCGCGACGAGCGACGGCGAGACCCACACGCTGAACCTCGAGGTCGCCCAGCACGTCGGCGACAACATGGTCCGCGCGATCTCCCTCCAGCCCACCGACGGCCTCGTCCGCGGCGCGCAGGTGCAGGACACCGGCGGCCCGATCACCGTCCCCGTCGGCGACGTCACCCTCGGCAAGGTCTTCAACGCGACCGGTGCCTGCCTCAACCTCGAGGAGGGCCAGACCCTCGAGGTCGACGAGCGCTGGGGCATCCACCGCCCGGCCCCGGCCTTCGACCAGCTCGAGTCGAAGACGACGATGTTCGAGACCGGCATCAAGGTCATCGACCTGCTCACCCCGTACG
>CAYSGN010000214.1:0-2108 GCA_964430615.1 uncultured Janibacter sp.
CTCATAATCCGCCGGTCCCGGGTTCAAGCCCCGGTCGCCCCACGCACGGGCCGCGATCGTCGCCCCCTCGGCGGGGGGCGAAGAAGGCAGTGGCCAAGCGGCATACGGCGAGGAACGTCCTGCACCGGCCACCAGGGACACCCGCCTCCCCCTAGCCTGGAGGTCAGGATCTGCCTTGCACCCCGAGAGAGGGGAACATGACGCGAGCGACGCTCTTCGTGATCAGCCTCGTCGGGCTGGCGCTCTCGGCGAGTGTGCTCGTCCTGCTCCTGCCACCGCTCATCGAGTCGGGTGGAGCGGGCCGCGCCTGGGTCGCCGGAGGCGCCGCAGTCCTCGCCACGGCCTGTGCGATCGGGACGCGATGGTGGGGACCGCCACGACCTTGACGGCGCCGGCGTGATCCTGCGCGGACGGCGGGGATCCGAACCCACACGGCGTTGCAGCACCTCAGTCGTCACCGCGGATCACCTTCCCGGTGTAGGCGTCCACCTGGACCTCGGCGTCCTCGCCGGCCCCCTTCGTCCCGATGTCGAACTCGTACCGGGCCCGCTCGTCGGCCTTGCCCTCGATCTTCCATGTGTTCACCGCGCCGTCACGCTCCCTCGTCGCCGTACGCATGGCCGTGGAGAGCGGGATCGCCTTGTCGAGGTCGACGGTCTCCTGCCGGGTGCCGGTCTCGTCGTCGTCCAGCTTCTCCTTCGTGGTGTTCAGCACCTTCCCGGAGCGAGCATCCACGTGAACGGCCTGCTTCTGCGTGGCGGAGCGGATCTCGACCTTGTACGCATAGCG
The DNA here is from genome assembly GCA_964430615.1 of uncultured Janibacter sp. Classification (GTDB taxonomy): domain Bacteria; phylum Actinomycetota; class Actinomycetes; order Actinomycetales; family Dermatophilaceae; genus Janibacter. Next base: position 790 of record CAYSGN010000214.1, read on the forward strand.
GCCGCTGTCCCCCTGCTCGAGCTCGATCTTGCCGACCTTCCCGTCGGCGTGCGACCGGGCCGTCTTCAGCGCCTGCTGCCACGTGACCGGGAACTGCTCCTCGGACAGGTCGACGGAGGCGGGCGAGCCACTCACCGTCGACCGTGAGGGGGACGGCCCGCCCGTGGTCGAGCTGCGCGACTCCGCGGACGAGCTCGAGGAGCCGCTCGTCCCGGAGCCGGCCTCGTCACCACCGCCGCACGCGGTCATCAGTCCCGCGACGACCACGGCCGAGACCATCGACGCCTTCCACCTGCACCGACCCTGTGAACGCATCATCCGCGACCCGTACCCGCCACCCCGAGAGCCGACACCACGTCCGGACCACCGCGTGGCGTGGCGCCCGCTCCGCATCCCCAGCCCTCGTACGAGACGTCTTCCCGTTCGAGCCCCGGTGGCTCTATGATCATCCCGTCAGGGGGACATCCTCATCGCATGACCTCCGGATGCCGCGCGGTATCTCTGCACGGCTCTCCTCCCTTCTCACCTCACCGAGGTCACGCATGCTCAAGCGCCTTGCGGCCGTCGCCGCACTCTCCCTCCTGCCCGCCCTCGCCACCGCGGCGCCCGCCGAAGCGGCGCGCTCCTGCAACATCACGGTGCCGAGCAAGGTCACCATCACCAGTCCCTACAAGGCGGTCAAGGGGACCTACAGCTCGGGCTGTCGGGCATACGCCGAGGACGCCTACTGGAACGTCACCCACCCGACCCAGGGCGTGCAGGAGATGTTCTGGTTCGCTCCCGGCATGACGTCCGAGACGCTGGACTGGTACGACTGGAACCCGATGGGCACCTACACGGTGCGTGGTCAGGGCGCCTACGACGCCGACTACGACCGGATGACCCAGAACTCCCCCAAGATGGCCGTGAAGGTCGGCTCCCGCCTGTCGGTGAGCAGCTCCCGCTCCGGTAGGTACGTCACGGTCAAGGGCACGACCACCCGCTACCTGCCCAGCTGGGGCTCCTACCGTCCCTGGGCCGGCACGCGGATCACCCTCCAGCAGAAGACGTGCTCCTCCTGCTCGTGGAAGACCGTCAAGACCGGGACCACCAACCGCTACGGCAAGGTGAGCCTCAAGACCTACGCCGGCACGACTCGCTACTGGCGGATCAGCACCAAGGACACCTCGACCACCTGGGGGCGCACCTCCTCGACCGTGCGCCGCTGACCCGGGCGCCCGGGTCGGGCCGATCCTGGCCCTCGCCCCGAGCACGAGAGAGCCCCCTCCGACCACGTCTGCGGTCGGAGGGGGCTTCGTGCTCCCCCGGTTGGACTCGAA
>CAYSGN010000215.1:0-2105 GCA_964430615.1 uncultured Janibacter sp.
GACGACCCCGCCGCCCGCCGGGCTGGATTCTGGTCCGGCGGGCTGGCGGTCTTCGGCTTCTGGAACCTCGCCACCCTCATCGGCGCGGTCCTCGGCAACGAGCTCGGGGACCCGCGCAGGTGGGGGCTGGACGCCGCCGCGGCGGCGGCCTTCGTCGCGCTCATCTGGCCCCGCCTGCACGGACGCACCCCGCTCGTCACGGCCGCTCTGGCCGCCGCCATCGCCCTCGTCACGCTCGCGCCGCTGCCCGCCGGGATCCCGGTGCTCCTCGCGGCGCTGGCGGCCGTCGTCGTCGGGCTGCTGGCCCACGACCCGAGCCGGGCCGAGGACCTCGAGCAGCCCGAAGGAGACCTGCTGTGAGCACCTTCACCCTCTGGGTCACCGTCCTGCTGGCCTGCGTCCTCGGCTTCGTCACGAAGTACGCGGGGTACCTCGTCCCGGAGTCGGTCGTCGACGGCGAGCGCCGCTCCCGCGTCGTCGGGCTGCTGCCCGTCGCCCTGCTCGCGGGTCTGCTCGTGACCCAGACCGTCGGTGGCGACGACGGTCTCACCCTCGACGCGCGCCTCGCGGGAGTGGCCGCCGCGGTGGTGCTGCTCCTGCTGCGGGCCAACTTCGTCGTCGTGGTCTTCGGCGCCGCGGCGGTCGCGGCCGCCCTGCGCGCCCTCGGGATCGGCTGACCCCCGCTCTAGGTCGGCGAAGGGGGCACCGCGCGGCGCGGTGCTCCCGGACAGCGAGCGGGGTCCGGCGCGTGGGGCCGGGCAGGTCAGAGGCCGAGGACGTGCTCCAGGCCGACGGTGACGCCCGGGTGCCCGGCGACCTCGCGGACCGCGGTGAGCACACCGGGCATGAAGGAGACCCGGTCGAAGGAGTCGTGACGGAGGGTGAGCATCTCGCCCTCGTTGCCGAGGAGCACCTCCTGGTGGGCCACCAGACCGCGCAGCCGCACGGCGTGCACCGGGATCCCCTCGACCCTGGCGCCACGGGCCCCGTCGGGGTCCTTCGTCGTGGCGTCCGGCACCTCGCCGCGACCGGCCTCCTCGCGGGAGGCGGCGATCATCTCCGCGGTCCGGGTGGCCGTACCGCTCGGGGCGTCGACCTTCCGCGGGTGGTGCAGCTCGACGACCTCGACCGACTCGTAGAAGCGGGCTGCCTGCGCCGCGAACTGCATCATCAGGACCGCGCCGATGGCGAAGTTCGGCGCGATGAGCACGCCGACACCCCCGACCGCCTCGACCTCGCCGCGCAGCTCCTCGACCCGCTCGTCGCTCCACCCGGAGGTCCCGACGACGACGTGGACACCGCGCTGCACGCAGTGGCGCACGTTGCGCTCGCTCGCGGACAGGACCGTGAAGTCCACGGCCACCTGCGCCCCACCGAGGTCACCGAGGTCGTCCCCGTCGTCGAAGCGTGCGACGAGCTCGAGGTCCTCCGCGCCCTCGACCGCGTCGCACGTCGTCGCACCCATGCGCCCCTTGGCGCCGATCACAGCCACCTTCGTCGTCATGGGATGAGCCTACGAGACGCCTCGAGACACTCCACGTCCGACTGCCGTTCACCTTGTGTTCACCTTCTTGCTAGGGTGTCGGGTGAACAGGAAGTGAACAGGAGGTGTCCTCATGACCGTCACCACGATGCGTCGGTCCGCGACGTCCCGGCCACGACTGCACTGCGCCTGGGTGCCGGTGCAGGGCCGCGACGGGCGCACGCGCATGGAGATGCGCTGGTTCGACGTCGCCGGCCGCCCCGTCACGCGGCAGGCCGCCTGACCCGGCCACCGCGCTTCGACACGGACGAAGGGTGGTCCTCCCCGAGGGGAGGACCACCCTTCGCGCGGGTCAGGTCGGGTCAGTCCGCGTCGACGGTCTCGGACTCCGGCCGGCTCTCGGAGGAGCCGCCCTCGTCATTGCCGCGACGACGCCGACGGCGGCCGCCCTCGCGGCGCTCGCCGCCCTCACGGCGCTCCCCGCGGTCACCACGCCCACCGCGGTCGTCACCCTGGCCGGACTCGAGCTCGGCCTCCTGCTCCGGGGTGAGGACCGCCGCGAGGCTGAGCTTGCCGCGCGGGTCGATCTCCTTCAGCTCGACCTGGACCTTCTGGCCCACGC
>CAYSGN010000216.1:0-2089 GCA_964430615.1 uncultured Janibacter sp.
GCTGTGGTCGGTCGCCGGACGGATCCGGTGGCGCTGGATGCTGCGCGCCTTCGGCGTGACCCTCGTGGTCTGGGGCGCCTACCTGGCCCTGTCGTGGGTCCTCTCCGGCGAGGAGCCGACCACCCGGCCGGACCACTGGCCGTGGCTCGTCGTCATCACGCTGCTGACCACCCCGCTCCAGGCCGCCGGCGAGGAGGTCGCCTTCCGCGGCGGGCTGCTCCAGGGTGTCGGCGCCTGGATCCGGAACCCGGTGGTCGCCCTCGTCGTCGGGACCGTGCTCTCCACGGCCTTCTTCGCGCTGGCGCACATGTCCCTCGACCCGTGGATCCTGCTCGACCTCGGCGGGATGGCCGCCGCCTGCTGCTACCTCACGTGGCGCACGGGCGGCCTGGAGGCCGCGGTCGTGCTGCACGTCGTGAACAACCTCGTCATCACCATCGGCCTCACCGTGCTCGGCGGACTCGAGAGCGCGTACGTCGGGACGGACACGACGAGCACCGTCGGCGCCGCGGGCATCAGCGTGCTCGCCACGGCGGTCATGACGGCCATCCTGCTCCACCAGGCGCGCCGCGCCGGTATCGCCCCGCAGCGGATCGGTCAGCCCGCCCGCGGCTGACCCCGGCGCGCGCCTGGGAGGAACTTCCCCTAGGGGACTGCGCACCTGAGTGCGAATCCCCCGAGGGAGATGACAGCCGGGCACGACCTTCCCCCAGGGGGATGCGCACCCTCGGCCGTGGGTGAAGGGGGTCAGGGGCCTGCGGGAGGCCGGTCGGCGAGGTCGGTGGAGAAGGCGCTGATGATCCGCTCTGCGCCGTCCACGGCGCTCGTGCTGCCGGAGCGCACGGCGGCGGTGAGCTCTCCGAGCTGCTCCCGGACCCGCGGGGAGCGGCGGACGGCGTCGCGCAGCTCGGCGTCGACCATCGCCCACATCCACTCCTGCTGCTGCTCCGCGCGGCGAGTCGCGAGGGACCCCCGCTCCTCGAGGTACTCCCGGTGATCGAGCACGGCCTGCCAGACGTCGTCCAGCCCGGCGCCGGTGTAGGCGCTGCACGTGAGCACCGGGGGGCGGCGGGCCTCCGGGTCGGGGTTCATCATCCGCATCGCCCCGGAGAGCTCACGGGCGGCGACGCGGGCATCCCCCTCGTACGGCCCGTCGGCCTTGTTGACCGCGATGATGTCCGCGATCTCGAGGATGCCCCGCTTGATGCCCTGGAGCTGGTCGCCGCCGCGGGCCAGGGCGAGCATGAGGAAGGTGTCGACCATCTCGGCGACCGCCACCTCGGACTGCCCGACCCCGACGGTCTCGACGAGCACGACGTCGAAGCCGGCCGCCTCGAGCACGAGCATCGACTCCCGCGTGGCCCGGGCGACACCACCCAGGTGCGCCCCCGACGGCGAGGGCCGGACGAAGGCGTCCTCGCTGGCGGTCAGCTGCGCCATCCGCGTGCGGTCCCCCAGCACCGACCCTCCGGTGCGGGAGCTGCTCGGGTCGACGGCGACGACCGCCACCCGGTGCCCATGCTCGATGAGCCGGGTACCGAGCGCGTCGATGAAGGTCGACTTCCCGGCGCCCGGGATGCCCGAGATGCCCACGCGCACGGCGTGACCGGTGTCCGGGGCGAGCAGCGCGAGCAGCTCCTTCGCCCGCTCCCGGTGCGCCGGCCGTGAGGACTCGACGAGCGTGATGGCCCGGGCGATGTGCGCCCGGGAGCGCGCCCGGACGCCGGCAGCGAGGTCCTCGACCGACTCAGCCATCGGCAGCCGAGGCACGCTCGACGAGCGTGTCGACGAGCCGACCGGCGGCCTCGGCGATGACCGTGCCCGGCGGGTAGATGTCGTCCGCCCCGGCCGCGCGCAGCTCGTCGAAGTCCTGGGTGGGGATGACCCCGCCCACGACGATCATCAGATCCTGGCGGCCGAGGTCGTCCAGCTCCTTGCGCAGCGCGGGCACGAGGGTCAGGTGCCCCGCTGCCAGCGACGAGACCCCGACGACGTGCACATCGGCCTCGACGGCCTGGCGGGCCACCTCGCCCGGGGTCTGGAAGAGCGGACCCACGTCGACGTCGAAGCCGAGGTCGGCGAAGGCGGT
>CAYSGN010000217.1:0-2087 GCA_964430615.1 uncultured Janibacter sp.
TCACCCATATGTCCCCGTGGTCTCCGCGGTCGTCAGCCAGAACACCCGCCCGGACTTCTTCGTCGTCCTCACCGGGTTCGTGCTCTTCCTCCCCTTCGCCCGGGAGAGGACGCGAGCGGAGCGGTTCCTACCGCGCCCATACCTGAGGCGACGGTTACGCCGGATCGTGCTGCCGTACTACGTGGCGCTGCTTCTGGCGATCCTGCTTCCCCAGACGCTCGTCGTGCTCGTCCGGGTGGCCGGCATGGACGCCTCCTGGCAGCCGGTCCCGTCGCTGGGTGACACCGTGACGCACCTGACCTTCACCCACATGTTCTTCCCCGAGTACTGGATGGGGATCAACGGGAGCCTTTGGACGATGTCCTTGGAGATGCAGCTGTACCTGCTTTTCCCTCTGCTCATCCTGGCTTGGCGTCGCTTCGGCATGACCGGGCTCTGGTGGGCGCTGGGGATCTCCCTGGTCTACCGCCTCGTGGCCGGCCTGATGGTGGCCGGCCACGAGTTCCCCGTGGAGTTCCTCGTCGCTGCGACGGCGATCGGACGTCTTATGGAGTTCCTCGCGGGGATGCTCGCGTCGCTGCTGGTCTTCCGCTGGCGAGACCGGCTGCGCGGACGCGGCCCGTGGGCGCTCGTGGCCGTCGTCGGTGGGTATGCGATCGCGGTGCAGGGCTGGCCGGCCTGGCTCCCTCTCCGGGAGCTCGGGCTGGGCCTGACCTTCGGGGCGCTCATCGTCGCGGCGGTCGTCCTGCGCCCCATCGAGAGGATATTCGCGTGGCGCCCCATCTCGTGGCTCGGCTACCGGGCGTACAGCATGTTCCTCATCCACCAGCCCGTCGCCTGGTACGTCAGCGAGTTCCTCACCAAGGCCCTCGGTGTCCACGAAGGGGTAGCCAAGCTCGCCATCCTCTGGACGGTCGGGCTGGTCGTCGTGATGGCCTTCGGGCAAGTGCTCTTCCTGCTCGTGGAGCAGCCATGTATCCGCTGGGCGAAGCGGACTCCGGTCACCGCACCCTTTGCTTCCGGTCACGGACGTCAACCCCATGGGACCCTTGTGCCGTGACAAGGGTTCACTGGGTCAGCAACGAGACGCCCGACCAGCTCGGTCAGGGTGGACAGCGCCGCCAGTTCTTTCTGATCCGCGCGCTGACTGAGGCGGGCCACACCGTCCGGGTGATCTCGCTCGCAGGGCCACAAGACGACACCTCCATCCGTAGCGAGGCGGACGACGTACACCGCGTGCCCGCTCTGGACATCCGCGGGCGTCTGCCGATCCCGTGGCGATGGTGGACTCTACGTCGACGTCTGCAGGGGTGGGGCGAGGTCATCGTTGTCGCGCACGGCGAGAGCTGGGAGCGCTTCGCGTGGGCGCTCCCGCGAGGGACGCCCGTAATTGTCGACATGCACAACATCTTCAGTCGCTGGCCTGGCGCGGGCGAAGAATCGACGGATTGGCACGACCTCGAACGCCGCGTCCGGCGTGAGGCGGAGACCGTCACTGTGGCCTCGGCCCGCGAAGCCGAGGCCATCCCCGACGGGGAGGCACCCGTCGTCGTCGTCGAGCACGGCATCGACCCGGCGGAATGGCACGTCGATCCAGATCCCGCTCCAGAGCCCGTGGTAAAGCTCTTCGGCAATTGGTCGTGGCTCCCGAACGCTCGTGGGCTTGCCTGGTTCGTCCGCGAGATCTGGCCCGCTGTCCACGCCGCCACGGGGGCCACCTGCGAGATCGCCGGTGCAGGCGTCGACCCCTCCACTGCCGCCACACCGGGGGTCGTCGTTCACGGGCGGGTCCCGGACCTGCAGACCTTTCTCAGCACAGCCTGGGTCGTTGCCGTTCCACTTCCCGAGAGTGTCGGTGCGCCTGTGAAGTACGCCGAAGCGCTCGCCGTCGGGGTACCTGTCATCACCACGAGTCAAGGAGCTTCTGGCCACCTGGGCCTACCGCTGGTCGCAGACGACGTAAACGCATGGATCGCCAACCTCACCCGATGGCTGAACGCCGGATCGGCCGACCACCTCGCCCAGGTCCAGCGTTCGGACCGACTCGACCGCCTGTCGTGGACGAGGTCCGCGGCGCCCCTCTCCGA
>CAYSGN010000218.1:0-2018 GCA_964430615.1 uncultured Janibacter sp.
CGTCGGCTCCGGGAAGGTGCCCGAACCCCGGACCTGGGACTTCACCGAGGCGGAGGTCGAGCCCGTGCCCGGGGCGGCCCGCCCTCTCCTCGCCAACGAGGAGACCCTCACCGCGCTCGTGCTGCACGAGGACCGGCTCGAGAAGCGGACGCTGCCCTCGGGCTACCGGCCGCTCACGGTCGACGAGCGCGGACGGATCCTCACCGTCAGCGACGACGGTCACTGGCGCTCGGTCGGCACGGACGGACGCACCTCCGACCCCGCGCTGCTCCAGCCGCCCTCGTGGGGTTCGCTCGTGCACGACGTGCTCGGGATGACCGGCGACACCCTCGTCGTCAGCTGGGCCCGCGACGACGGCGGCGGCTACGTCGTGGGGTACGACACCCAGCGCGGGATGAGGCCCCGGTGGGAGGTCAAGGTGGCTGACCGCCCCACGGCGGAGGACTTCGACGTGGCGCCGGACGGGAGCTGGATGATCGCGGGGCGGACGGCGATCGAGGCCCGGAGCGGACGGGACCACCGGCTGCCCGGCGACTGGGAGACCGTCGGCATCACCGTCGACCGGGCCTGGTCCTCCTCGCACGTGAGCACCCGCACGGGGCGGGTCAGCGACCTCGAGGGCCCTGGCCCGGACGCCGAGCAGGTCCCGGTCGCGGTCACCGACGACGGGGTCGGCCTGCTCGTCGCCGACGGGGAGCGGTCCCGTCTCTACGGGGTGCGACCCGACACCGAGGCGTAGGCGTCCCGCGGACGGCCGCGACGGACCAGCCGACCCGTGATCCGGGGCCGGGGAGAGCGCCGGCGCCGGTCCCGGGTCCAGGTCGTGACGGGTCGGGGTTACGGTCTGCCCATGAGCATCGTCAAGATCAACGCCATCTCCGTGCCCGAGCAGGCCCGTGAGGAGCTGGAGCGCCGCTTCGCCGCACGCCAGGGCACCGTGGACCAGGCTCCCGGCTTCGAGGGCTTCCAGCTGCTGCGCCCCACCGAAGGGGAGGACCGGTACTTCGTCCTCACCCAGTGGGCCGACGAGGAGTCCTTCGCCGCGTGGCGGGACGGCGACGCCCGCGAGGCCCACTCCGGTGAGGCCAAGAAGCCGGTGGCCACCGGCGCCGAGCTCATGGGCTTCGACGTGGTGATCGACGTACCGCGCCCCTGAGACGGCACGCCTCGGTTGTGCTCTGAGCGAACAGCGCATGGCCTGCGGCGGTGCGGGAACAGCACGGGGGAGAGCCGCGTTGTCTCCCCCGAGTCGCCGGACCCGGGGCATCGGCCTCCGGGGCGGTTAGAGTCGTGGTTCTAGCAACACGAAGGGACAGATCCCATGTTCGAACGGTTCACCGACCGGGCCCGCCGGGTCGTGGTCCTCGCCCAGGAGGAGGCGCGCCTCCTCAACCACAACTACATCGGGACCGAGCACATCCTGCTCGGACTCATCCACGAGGGTGAGGGCGTCGCGAGCAAGGCGCTGGAGTCCCTCGGTGTGTCCCTCGACGCCGTCCGGGAGCAGGTCCAGGACATCATCGGCCCCGGGCAGCAGGCCCCCTCGGGGCACATCCCATTCACGCCCCGTGCGAAGAAGGTGCTCGAGCTCTCCCTTCGTGAGGCGCTCCAGCTGGGGCACAACTACATCGGGACCGAGCACATCCTGCTCGGCCTCATCCGCGAGGGTGAGGGCGTGGCCGCCCAGGTCCTCGTCAAGCTCGGTGCCGACCTCGGCCGGGTGCGCCAGACCGTCATCCAGCTGATCTCCGGCTACCAGGGCGGCAAGGAGGGGCAGGGCGCCGGCGTCGGTGCCTCCACCGGGCCCACCGAGGGTCAGCCGGCCGGCTCCCTCGTGCTCGACCAGTTCGGTCGCAACCTGACCCAGGCCGCCCGCGACGGCGACCTGGACCCGGTCATCGGGCGCAGCCAGGAGATCGAGCGGGTCATGCAGGTGCTCTCCCGCCGCACGAAGAACAACCCGGTCCTCATCGGTGAGCCCGGCGTCGGCAAGTCCGCCGTCGTCGAGGGCCTCGCCC
>CAYSGN010000219.1:0-1992 GCA_964430615.1 uncultured Janibacter sp.
CGACCCTCGCGGGCGACCCCCGTGAAGCCGTGAACTTTGCCCTCGGCACGCTCAAGGACCCGGAACTCGCGTGGCAGCTCGCGCACGACCTCGTCCTCGAGGATGGCGGGACGTGGGTGCGCGTGGCCGACGCCTACCGCAGGATCGACCCGGTCGCGACCGTGCCGATCTACTCGCGGGTGGCCACCGACACCCTCGTGGCCACCGACGTGCGCGCCTACAAGCACGCGGCCAAGCTCCTCGCTCGTGCTCAGGACCTCGCGGCCGGCACCGAGCGCGAAGGTCAGGTCGCTGGCCTCGTCGCCGAGTTGCGGGAGACGTACAAGCGCCGTCGGCGGATGCTGCAGGAGTTCGATCGGATGGGGTTGCCGTAGGCGAGGTGCCAGCGGAACCTCGCCATCGTTCTGGTCACCGGCGCTCACGAGCAGACTGATGACCACCCAGGAGACTCCTGAGGGGTGCTGACTCGGGATCGAGAGCGGCTCCCGATCAGGCGCCACTCCCCCTTCGCCCCGCAAACCCAGCCGCATGGTCCACGAACCACTCGAGCGCCTCGACGTCCGCGGCGGCGGTGCGGTTCACCGCGTCCGGGTCGCCGCCCTGGAAGACCCGCTTGATCGGGACCTCCATGATCTTGCCGGTCCGGGTGCGTGGGATCGACGGCGCGGCGATGACCTCGTCGGGGACGTAGCGCGGGGAGACCTGCTCGCGGATCGTCGCCACGATCCGCTCGGTGAGCGCATCGTCGACCTCGGTGCCCTCCTCGGGCACGACGAAGAGGGGCATGTAGTACTCGCCACCGTCGAGCTCGGCGCCGATCACCATCGAGTCAGCCACTCCCGCAACGGTGTTGACGACGCCGGTGATGTCGGCCGAGCCCATCCGGATGCCGCCGCGGTTAATCGTCGAGTCCGAGCGCCCGTGGATCATCCAGCCGCCGTCGGGGATGTGCGTGGCCCAGTCCCCCTGTCGCCAGATCCCCTCGAACGCATCGAAGTACGCCTCCCGGTAGCGCGTCCCGTCCGGGTCCCCCCAGAAGGCCACCGGCATCGACGGCAGCGCCTCGGTCATCACGAGCTCGCCGACCTCACCGGTGACCGGCTCCCCCTTCGCATCGACGGTCTGCGCCGCGACGCCGAGGTAGGGCGCCATCAGCTCACCCAGGTACACCGGGTCGAACGGGTTGGAGCCGAGGATCCCCGAGGAGATGTCCGTCCCGCCGGAGTCGGAGCCGAGGCGGAGGTCGGCCTTGACGTGCTCGTAGACCCAGCGCCACGTCGACTCCGGCAGCGGGGAGCCGGTCGAGAGGATGGAGCGAAGGGAGTGGAATCGGCCTTGAGGTTCGCCGGAGCGCTCGATCGCCGAGAGGATCGCGGCGCCGGTGCCGAAGAGCTCGACGTCCTCCTGCTCGCAGATGTCCAGCGGCAGGGTGGCCGACCCGTGGAACGGCGCCCCGTCGTAGGTGACGATCGTGGCGCCGACGGTCATCGCCTGGACGAGGAGGTTCCACACCACCCACGTGGTGGAGACGGCGTAGTAGCAGCGCGACCCGGGGCCGAGGTCGTACTGCAGCGCGTTGGCCTTGAGCGCTTCGAGGGTGATCCCGCCGTGGGAGTGGACGATGCCCTTCGGCCGTCCGGTCGTGCCCGAGGAGTAGAGCACCCACAGCGGGTGGGAGAAGTCCACCGGCTCGAAGTGCGGCGGGCTCGGCCGCTCCACCACCTCGGAGAGCCGCGTGCTCGGCACCCGCAGCCCCTCCGGTGCCGCCCCGCCCTGGGCGTCGACGAGCACGTGGTGCTCCACGCTCGGCAGGGCCTCGAGGATCGCCGGCAGCTGGGTGAGCTGGTCGCGGCGCTTGCCGCCGAGCTCGACCGAGTCCGTCGTGACCAGGACGCGCGGCTCGATCTGCTCGAAGCGGTCGCTGATCCCCTGCACCCCGAAGTCCGTGTTGACCACCGACCACACGCCGCCGACCGTCGCGGTCGCGAGCAT
>CAYSGN010000220.1:0-1992 GCA_964430615.1 uncultured Janibacter sp.
GAGACGGACGTGCGCAAGGTCCTCGGCTCCTTCCTCTTCTCCGGCGACGACGTCGACAAGCCCGCCGGTGTGCTCTCCGGTGGGGAGAAGACCCGCCTCTCCCTGGCCCTGCTCGTCGTCTCCGGCGCCAACGTCCTCCTCCTCGACGAGCCGACGAACAACCTCGACCCCGCCAGCCGCGAGGAGATCCTCGGCGCGCTCTCGACCTTCAAGGGCGCGGTCGTCCTCGTCACCCACGACGAGGGCGCGGTCGACGCCCTCCAGCCGGAGCGGATCCTGCTGCTGCCCGACGGCATCGAGGACTTCTGGAACGCCGAGTACCGTGACCTGATCACGCTGGCCTGACCGCGGCCCACCCACTGAGACGTGCATAACCGAAAGTTATGCAACTCATAAGAGAGCATGTAGCGTTCTACCCGTGACTGTGACGACCCGCCCCACCCGTACCAAGGCCACCGGCGCCTGGGCCGATGGCGACCGCACGCCGTTGAACGACGTCGAGACCTTCAAGCACGACGACGACGCCCTCAACGTGCGCCAGCGGATCATCGACGTGTACTCGAAGGAGGGCTTCGCGTCGATCGCGCAGAGCGACCTCACCGGTCGCTTCCGCTGGATGGGCCTCTACACCCAGCGCAAGCCGGGGCTCGACGGCACCTACACCGGCGAGGACGACATCGCCGACGAGCGCTTCATGATGCGCATCCGCACCGACGGGGGCAAGCTCTCCACCGAGCAGGTGCGGGTGGTCGCCGGCATCAGCCGCGACTTCGCGAAGGGGACCGCCGACGTCACCAACCGGCAGAACGTCCAGCTGCACAACGTGCGCATCGAGGACGTCCCGGAGATCTGGGACCGCCTCGCGAGCGTCGGCATGATGACGACCGAGGCCTGCGGTGACTGCCCCCGCGGCATGCTGTGCTCGCCGGTCGCCGGGATCGAGGCCGACGAGATCATCGACGGCACCTGGGCGGTCGAGGAGATCCGCCGCCGGTACATCGGCCAGCCGGAGTTCTCGAACCTGCCGCGCAAGTACAAGACGGCCATCTCCGGCTCGCCGCGCCACGACATCGCCCACGAGATCAACGACATCTCCTTCGTCGGCGTCGTTCACCCCGAGTTCGGCCCCGGCTTCGACGTGTGGGTCGGTGGCGGGCTGTCGGTCAAGCCGGTCCTGGCCCAGCGCCTCGGCGCCTGGGTGCCGCTCGAGGACGTACCGGAGGTCTGGCACGGCGTCACCTCGATCTTCCGTGACCACGGCTACCGGCGGCTGCGCAACAAGGCCCGGATGAAGTTCCTCGTGCAGGACTGGGGGCCGGAGAAGTTCCGCGACGTGCTCGAGACCGAGTACCTCGGCCGCCGCCTGCACGACGGCCCCACGCCGACCGTGCCGGACGGCACCAGGCGTGACCACGTCGGCATCCACGAACAGCACGACGGCAAGGTCTGGGTCGGTGCCACGACGATCGGCGGGCGCGTCGGCGCGGACGGGCTCTTCCGCCTGGCCGACATCGCCGAGGAGGTCGGCAGCACCCGGGTGCGCTTCACCCCGCACCAGAAGGTCCTCGTCCTCGACGTGCCGAAGGAGCGCTCCGAGGGGGTCGCCAAGGAGCTCGAGAAGATCGATCTCCAGGTCTTCCCGAGCGAGTGGCGGCGCAATGTCCTCGCGTGCACCGGTCTCGAGTACTGCAAGCTCGCGCTGACCGACACCAAGAACCGCGCCCGCTGGACCGTCGAGGAGCTGGAGAAGCGGCTGCCGCACATCGACATCCCCTTCAGCATCCACATCAACGGCTGCCCCAACGCCTGCGCCCGCAGCCAGGTCGGCGACGTCGGCCTCAAGGGCATGCTCGAGAAGCGGGCCGACGGCACCCACCAGGAGGTCTTCCAGGTGCTGCTCGGCGGCTCGCTCGCCGAGGACACCGCGCTGGCCCGCAAGACCCGCAACCTCAAGGTCGCCGGGGACGAGCTGCCCGACTACATCGAGCGCCT
>CAYSGN010000221.1:0-1987 GCA_964430615.1 uncultured Janibacter sp.
GGTACTTCGCGCGCAGCAGCATGGCCAGCTGGCCGAGGTTCATCTCGGGGACGATCACCTTCTCGTACCGCGCGAGCACCTCTCCGGTGTTCGCAGGGAAGGGGTTGAGGTGGCGCAGGTGCGCGTGTGCCACCGACTTGCCGGCCTCGCGCACGCGGCGCACCGCGGCGAGGTTGGGCCCGTAGGTCGAGCCCCACCCGAGGACGAGGACCTTGGCGTCCCCGGTCGGGTCGTCGACCTCCAGGTGGGCGGCGGTGTTCGCGATGCCGTCCACCTTCGCCTGGCGCAGCCGCACCATGAGGTCGTGGTTGTCGGGGTCGTAGGAGATGTTGCCCGTGCGGCTGTCCTTCTCGATGCCACCGACGCGGTGCTCGAGACCGGGGGTGCCGGGCACCGCCCACGGGCGGGCCAGGGTCTCCTCGTCGCGGACGAAGGGGAGGAAGGCCGGCTGCCCCTTCGCGTCGGTGCCGTTGGGTTCGGTGGCCATCTCCACGGACAGGTCGGGGAGGTCGGCGACCGAGGGCACCTGCCACGGCTCGGAGCCGTTGGCGAGGTAACCGTCGGAGAGGAGGAAGACGGGCGTGCGGTAGGTCGTCGCGATCCGCACCGCCTCCAGGGCCGCGTCGAAGCAGTCGGTGGCCGACTGTGGCGCGACGATCGGCACCGGCGACTCGCCGTTGCGGCCGAACATCGCCTGGAGCAGGTCGGCCTGCTCGGTCTTGGTCGGCAGGCCCGTGCTCGGTCCGCCGCGCTGGATGTCGACGATGACGAGGGGGAGCTCGAGGCTGACCGCGAGACCGATGGTCTCCGACTTCAGGGCGACGCCGGGGCCGGAGGTGGTCGTCACGCCGATCGACCCGCCGAAGGAGGCGCCGAGCGCCATCCCGATGGCGGCGATCTCGTCCTCGGCCTGGAGCGTGGTCACGCCGTGTCGCTTGTACCCCGACAGGGCGTGCAGGACGTCGCTGGCCGGCGTGATCGGGTAGGAGCCGAGGACGAGCGGCCGTCCGACCCGGTGGGCGCCGGTGACGAGACCGAGCGCGAGCGCGGTGTTCCCCGTGACGTTGCGGTAGGTGCCCGGCGGTGTCTGCGCGGGGGCGACCTCGTAGGTGACCGCGAAGTCCTCGGTCGTCTCCCCGTAGTTCCACCCGGCCCGCAGCGCGGCGAGGTTGGCCGCGAGGATGTCCGGGCGCGCGCCGAACTTGGCCGCGAGGAAGTCCTCGGTCCCCTTCGTCGGACGGCCGTACATCCAGGACAGCAGGCCGAGGGCGAACATGTTCTTCGCCCGTCCCTTCTCCTTGCGGGTCAGGGAGTCGAACTCGGCCAGCGCCTCGACGGTGATCGAGGTCAGCGGGAGGGCGTGCACGTGCCAGGAGGAGAGGGTCTCGTCGTCGAGGGGGCTCTCGGCCCAGCCGACCTTCTTCAGGTTGCGGGTCGTGAACTCGTCGGTGTTGACGATGATCGTCGCGCCCCGGGGCACGTCGTCGAGGTTGGCCTTGAGGGCGGCGGGGTTCATCGCGACGAGGACGTCGGGTGCGTCACCGGGGGTGAGGATGTCTCGGCTGGCGAAGTGCAGCTGGAAGGAGCTGACCCCGGGGATGGTGCCCTGGGGAGCGCGGATCTCCGCCGGGAAGTTCGGCAGGGTGGACAGGTCGTTGCCCAGGGCTGCGGTGTCGGCGGTGAACCGGTCGCCCGTCAGCTGCATCCCGTCGCCGGAGTCGCCCGCGAAGCGAATGATGACGCGGTCCTTGGGTTGTCTCGTCGCGACGGAAGTCATGGTTGCTGGTCGTGCCCCTAAGCATCGGTGTGTGCCGCGAGGAATTACGCGACACATATGTATGGTAATTGCCCGCTCGGCCTCGTATCTAGTGGGCTAAATTATGGGACACATAACGTGTAGTTATGTTCGCGTCCGCGATGTGGGCGCAAGGGTGGCGCCGGGCGCATCCGCGGTGCGCGAAGGGCGTCGGATCGGCTGTCCGATCCG
>CAYSGN010000222.1:0-1964 GCA_964430615.1 uncultured Janibacter sp.
CGGGGGTCTCGATGTGCGCGAAGGCGTCCTCGAGCTCGCGCTGCCACGGGGTGTCGGGGCCGAAGGCGTGGCCGGGGGTGGCCATCCGCGCGCTGTAGAGCCGGATGAGCTCGCCGGCGATCTGGCGCACGTGCCGCTTGGCGCGCGACTTGGTCTTCTGCCAGTCGCTGCCGCCCATCTTGTTGAGCGGGGGCGCGTCGCCGCCGACGTAGCGGGTCACCTGGTCCAGCTGGTCCGAGGGCACGAAGAGCCGGTCACCGGGGTGCCCACGACGCGAGGGCGCGTACTCGATGACGAGGTACTCGCGGGTCGCGCCGCCGACGGTGCGCTGGATCATCTCGACGAAGGACCCCACCCCGTGCTGCTCGTGGACGACGTGGTCGCCGGGACGCAGCTGGAGCGGGTCGACCTGCTTGCGCCGGCGCGAGGGCATCCGGCGCATGTCGCGGGTGCTCGTGCCGGCGCCGGAGGCACCGAGCAGGTCGGACTCGGTGAGGACCGCGAGGCGCTCCTCCGGGACGACGAAGCCGGTGCCGAGGCCGGCCCGGGTGACGACGACGACCCCCTCGGCGAGGTCGGCGCTCTCCCCTTCGCCCTCCACGCGGCGGGCGGGCACGTCCGCACTGCCGAGGACGTCGGCGACGCGACTGACGAGGCCGGGGCCGTCGGTGACGATGAGCACGCGCCAGCCGTCGCCGGTCCACTCCCGTGCCCGGGCGATGGCCTGCTCGGTGTTGCCGCGGAACTTCGGTGGCTCCTCCGCGGGGACGTGCAGAGCGACGTGATCGTGCTCCACCCGGTCCTCGAGCGAGGCACCGGTCATGAGGGCGTCGAGCTCCTCGTCGACGGCGAAGGGTGAGATGCTCCACCACGGCACGCCGAGGCCGAGCGCGTGCTCGCGGGCCTGCGTGATGGTCCAGTGCGAGGCGGTGCCGAGGACGCCCTCGAGGTCGACGGGCACGGCGTTGCCGGCCGCGGCGTTGGCCCAGCTGGCCTGGAGGAACTCCTCGCTCGTGCTCACGAGGTCGTGCGCGCGGGCGCGCACCCGCTCGGGGTCGAGGACGACGACTCCGGAGCCCTCCGGCAGGACGTCGATGAGCGACTCCATGCCGTCGACGAGCGCCGGGCCGAGGGACTCCATGCCGTCGACGGCGATCCCCTCGGCCACCTTGTGCAGCATGTCGGCGACGCCGGGGAGGTCCTCCGCCAGGGCGGCAGCCCGCTCGCGGACGGTGTCGGTGAGCAGGATCTCCCGGCACGGCGGTGCCCAGAGGCTCTCCGGGCTCTCCTCGAGGCTGCGCTGGTCGGCGACCTTGAACCAGCGGATCTCGTCGACCTCGTCACCGAAGAACTCCACCCGGACCGGGTGCTCCTCGGTCGGCGGGAAGACATCGAGGATGCCGCCGCGCACGGCGAACTCCCCACGTCGCTCGACGAGGTCGGTGCGCACGTACGCCGCGGCGGCCAGCGCCTCCTGGACCTCGGTCAGCGGGCGTTCGTCGCCGACGGAGAGGGCCACCGGCTCGAGGTCGGCCAGGCCCTTCGCGATCGGCTGGAGCACCGCGCGCACGGAGGCGACGACGACGTCGACGCGCCCCCGCTCCCCCGTCGGCTCGGGGTGGCGCAGCCGGCGCAGGACTGCCAGGCGACGACCCACGGTGTCGCTGCGGGGGCTGAGCCGCTCGTGCGGCAGGGTCTCCCAGCTGGGGAAGGTGACCACGCCCGTCGGGTCCATGAGCTCGCCGAGCGCGGTGGCGACGTCGTCGGCCTCGCGGGCGGTGGAGGTGATGACCAGCCGCGGCCCGGAGGACCCGTCGGCCAGGGTGGCGATGGTCGGTGCGCGCAACCCGCTCGGGGCGACGAGCTCGAGCTCATCGGTCCTGCCGCGGTGGTCGGGGAGCTGCGCGATCCCGGGCAGGCCGGAGATCGCGCTCAGGAGCGGGGCGAGAGAAGAGGACATGCTG
>CAYSGN010000223.1:0-1935 GCA_964430615.1 uncultured Janibacter sp.
TGCGCCCGGGAGAGAACGTCCCCCAAGGAAATGCGCACCCACGTGCGACTTCCCCTAAGGAAATGCGCACCCACATCCGACTTCCCCCTAAGGAAATGCGCACCCACGTGCGACTTCCCCTAGGCAAATGACCATCCGGAGGCGGCTGCCGCGGGCCCGCCGGTCCTACGCGGCGAGGCCGAGCCGGCCCATACGCACCTGGTGCTGGTCGGTGAGACGCTGCATGAGCTGGCCGATCTCCTCGAGCGTGGCGCCGGGGCGGTCGTGGCTGCGCCCCAGGATGAGGTCACCCAGGGTCTCGCGCTGGCTGGCGACGACCTGCCCCTGCGTCAGCGCCTCCCCCATGAGGCGGCGGGCCCACAGCGCCAGGGGCCCGGCGCGGCGCGGGTCGTCCTCGATGCCGCGCTGCACGGCCGCGATGATCACGTCGACGTCACGGGAGTCCGCCGTCGCCCGCTGGATGATCTGCGCGGTCTCCGGCTCGACGAAACGTGCGATGTCGACGTAGAAGTCGGTGGCGATGCCGTCGCCGATGTACGCCTTCACCAGCCCCTCGAGCAGGTCCCGGGGACGGGTCCGGTCGTGGTAGGCGTCGAAGGCCTCGCGGAAGGGGCTCATCGCGCTCGTCGGGTCGCCGCCGAGCTCGACGATGCGGCCCAGGAGCAGCTCGTGGCTGTGGAACTCCTTGTCCGCCATGCCCGCGATCGCCCGCTTGAGGTCGAGGTCGCTGGCCATGTCGATGTCCGCGGCCATGCTCGTGAAGCCCTTGATCGTGCCGTAGGCGATCACGCCGAGCAGGTCGATCGTCCCCTCCAGCTCCCGTTGCCCGATCGGACGTGATGAGCTCTCTCCCGGGGTGGTCATGCCGGTGAGGATATCCCTCCACGGTGTCGGAGTGGGTGCGTGGAGCGTCCGACCGGTAGCATGGAGACGACCAGCGGTGCCCGGTCGGCATCCTCGACGCACCGGAGACGACTCCGGACGGTCCCCCGCGAGATGGGGCAGACCGCATTGACTGACCTCCGATCGGCCCGTCCACCACGGCGACCGTCGCCGTCGACGCTGATCGAGAGAGCTGCACATTGACCACTGACACGAGCACGCCCACGGCCGAAACCGCCTCGTCCACGGAGAAGCCGAGCTTCCGCGACTTCGACATCGACACCCAGATCGTCGACGCGCTCGAGGAGCACGGCATCACCCACCCCTTCCCCATCCAGGCGATGACCCTGCCGGTCGCCCTCGGGGCGCACGACATCATCGGCCAGGCCAAGACGGGCACCGGCAAGACCCTCGGCTTCGGCATCCCGATGCTCAACCGGGTCGACACCGAGAGCGACGACCCCCGGCCGCAGGCCCTCGCGGTCGCGCCGACCCGTGAGCTGGCCGGCCAGGTCGCCACCGACCTCGAGCGGGCCGGCAAGAAGCGCGGCATCAAGGTGCTGACCGTCTACGGCGGACGTGCCTACGAGCCGCAGATCGAGGCGCTCCAGAAGGGCGTGCACGTCGTCGTCGGCACCCCCGGTCGGCTCATCGACCTGGCCCAGCAGAAGCACCTGGACCTCTCCGCCACGAAGACCGTCGTGCTCGACGAGGCCGACGAGATGCTCGACCTGGGCTTCCTGCCCGATGTCGAGAAGATCATGGCGATGACCTCACCGGCGCGGCACACGATGCTCTTCTCCGCGACGATGCCCGCCGCCATCGTCGCGCTCGCCCGCCGCTACATGACCCAGCCGACGCACATCCGGGCGATGAGCGAGGAGGGCGAGCACAACGCGCACACCGTCGCCGCCACCGAGCAGCTCGTCTACCGGGCCCACGCCATGGACAAGGTCGAGATGCTCGCACGCATCCTCCAGGCCGAAGGGCGTGGCCTGACGATCATCTTCTCCCGCACCAAGCGCACCGCCGCCAAGGTCGCCGACGAGCTGG
>CAYSGN010000224.1:0-1891 GCA_964430615.1 uncultured Janibacter sp.
CCTTCATCGAGGTGTCGCGCACCTCGCGGGCCTTCTCGCCGAAGATCGCGCGCAGCAGGCGCTCCTCCGGGGTCAGCTCGGTCTCGCCCTTCGGGGTGACCTTGCCGACCAGCAGGTCGCCGTCGCGCACCTCGGCACCGATGCGGATGATGCCGCGCTCGTCGAGGTCGGCGAGGACGTCCTCGGAGACGTTCGGGATGTCCCGGGTGATCTCCTCCGGGCCGAGCTTGGTGTCGCGGGCGTCGACCTCGTGCTCCTCGATGTGGATCGAGGAGAGGACGTCGTCCTGGACCAGCCGCTGGCTGAGGATGATCGCGTCCTCGTAGTTGTAGCCCTCCCACGGCATGAAGGCGACGAGCAGGTTGCGGCCGAGGGCCATCTCCCCGCCGTCGGTCGCCGGCCCGTCGGCGATCAGCTGGCCGGCCTCGAGACGGTCGCCCTCGGAGACCATCACGCGCTGGTTGTAGCTGTTCCCCTGGTTGGACCGGGTGAACTTCATCATCTTGTAGGTCTTCGTGCCGCCCTCGTCCTGGGTCACGGTGACCAGGTCGGCGGAGACCTCGGTGACGACACCGGCCTTCTCGGCCCGGACGACGTCGCCGGAGTCCAGCGCGGCGCGGTGCTCCATGCCGGTCCCGACGTACGGGGCCTCGGAGCGGACCAGCGGCACGGCCTGACGCTGCATGTTCGCGCCCATGAGCGCGCGGTTGGCGTCGTCGTGCTCGAGGAAGGGGATCATCGCCGTCGCGGCGGAGACCATCTGCTGCGGCGAGACATCCATGTAGTCGACGTCCTCGGCCGGGATCTGGTCGACCTCGCCGCCCTTGGTCCGGGCGAGCACCCGCTCCTCGCGGAAGGTGCCGTCGTCGTTCAGCGGCGCGTTCGCCTGGGCGACGACGTAGTGGTCCTCCTCGTCCGCAGAGACGTAGTCGATCTCGTCGGTGACCCGGCCGTCGACGACGCGGCGGTACGGGGTCTCGATGAAGCCGAAGGCGTTGATCCGCCCGTAGCTGGCCAGCGAGCCGATGAGACCGATGTTCGGGCCCTCGGGCGTCTCGATCGGGCACATGCGGCCGTAGTGCGAGACGTGGACGTCACGGACCTCCATCTGGGCGCGGTCACGGGAGATACCACCCGGGCCGAGCGCGTTGAGGCGACGCTTGTGCGTCAGACCCGCGAGCGGGTTGTTCTGGTCCATGAACTGGGACAGCTGCGAGGTCCCGAAGAACTCCTTGATCGAGGCCACCACGGGGCGGATGTTGATCAGGGTCTGCGGGGTGATCGCCTCGACGTCCTGGGTCGTCATGCGCTCGCGCACGACGCGCTCCATCCGGCTGAGACCGGTGCGGATCTGGTTCTGGATGAGCTCGCCGACGCTGCGGACGCGACGGTTGCCGAAGTGGTCGATGTCGTCGGTGTCGACGGGGACCTCGACGGCCTCCCCGTCACGCACGCCCGGGATCGTCGACTCGTCGGCGTGCAGCGCGACGAGGTACTTCAGGGTCGCGACGATGTCCTCGAGGGAGAGCACCGACTCCGACAGCTCGGTGTCCAGGCCGAGCTTGCGGTCGATCTTGTAGCGGCCGACCTGGGCCAGGTCGTAGCGCTTGGGGTTGAAGTAGAGGTTGTCCAGGAGGTTCTGCGCGGCCTCGCGGGTCGGCGGCTCGCCCGGCCGCAGCTTGCGGTAGATGTCCAGCAGCGCGGCGTCCTGGTCCTCGACCGTGTCCTTCTCGAGGGTGGCCCGCATGGACTCGTAGTCGCCGAACTCCTCGAGGATCTCGGCGGAGGTCATGCCGAGGGCCTTGAGCAGGAGCGTCACGGACTGCTTGCGCTTGCGGTCGATGCGCACACCCACGGTGTCGCGCTTGTCGACCTCGAACTCCAGCCAGGC
>CAYSGN010000225.1:0-1840 GCA_964430615.1 uncultured Janibacter sp.
CCTAGGGAGATACGGCCGCACGTGCGCATTCCCCCAGCGAAGTGCGGCCGCACGTGCGCATCCCCCTAGGGGACGTTCCCCTCCCGCGCCGGCTGCCAGCCGGTGCGGCGGGCCCAGTCCTCGAGACGCGGGTGGACCCGGTCGAACCAGGGCTCCTTGGCCTCGGCGTAGTCCCCGCGCCCCGGCCCAGACGCGGCGAGCCGCTCCTTCTCCGCCCGGTAGTCCTCCCGGGCATCGGGCTCGGCCCGCAGCCAGTCGCGGAAGAGCAGCGCCCACCGCCATCCCGGCGAGCCCACCTGCCGCACGTGCACGTGGAGCGGCACCGCCGGGTCGCTGCCCCGGTGGTACCGCTTGGGCCACGCCTCCTCCCCCTTCGCCACGTCCTGCCGGATGTCCTCGCGGCGGGGCCAGCCGCCCTCGGCCATGGCCGCGCGGAAGTCCGCGGAGTCGGCGTCGGTCAGTGCCGCGACCCCCACCTGGAGGTCGATGATCGGCTTGGCGTACATGGGCACCGAGGTCGAGCCGATGTGGTCCACGGTGACGGCCAGGTGACCGAGACGGTGCCGCAGCCGGGCGATCTCCCGCCGGGCCCGGCCGGCCCAGTCCGGGTCCGGCTCGTGCAGGACCAGCTCCTGCGGAGCGAGAGCGGGCTCGCCCGCGGCGAGGTTCTCCGCGAAGGGGACGAGCCGCTCCTCCCACAGGCGGTCCACCGCCGCGACGAGGTCGTCGGGGGTGCCGTTGTTGTCCAGGAGCACATCGGCGACCCTCCGGCGCTGCTCGTCCGTGGCCTGGGCGGCGATCCGGCTGCGGGCCTCGTCCTCGGACATCCCCCGCAGCTCGACGAGGCGGCGCACCCGGGTCTCCTCGGCGGCGTCCACGACGACGACGAGGTGGTACTCCGGCGCCATGCCCTTCTCGACGAGGAGCGGCATGTCGTGCACCCCGATCCGCGTCCCTGCGTGCGCGGCCCGCGCGAAGCGGTCTGCGGTCCTGGCCCAGATGGCCGGGTGCGTGATGCCCTCGAGCCCGGCGAGTGCCTGCGGGTCACCGAAGACGACCCGGCCGAGCGCGGGACGGTCCAGCGCCCCCGTCGCGTCGAAGACGGCCTCGCCGAAGCGCTCCCGGATCCGCTCCAGGGCCGGCTCCCCCGGCTCGACGACCTCGCGGGCGATCGCGTCGGCGTCCACGACCACGGCCCCGAGCTCGGTGAGCCGGCGTGAGACCGTCGACTTGCCCGAGCCGATCCCGCCGGTCAGTCCGATGCGCAGCATGGCGCCACGCTATGCCACGGCCGCCTCCGCCACGGAGCCGGCCGGATGTCCGGCCACGACGACGAAGGGGGCGTCGCACCGAGGTGCGACGCCCCCTTCGCCCGGGGTGCTGACCGATCAGTTGCCGGTGAGCTTCTCGCGGAGCGCGGCCAGCGCCTCGTCGGAGGCGAGGGTGCCCTCGCCGGTGGCCGGTGCGGCCGGGCCGGCAGCGGGCGTGCTGTCCGAGCTGTACGAGGTGGCGGCGGCGGTGTCGTCGCCGGCCTCGGCGGCAGCGGCGTCGTCCGCGGCGGCCTTCTCGATCTGGGCGCGGTGGGCCTCCCAGCGGGCGTGGGCGTCGGCGTACTGCTTCTCCCAGGCCTCGCGCTGGGCCTCGTAGCCCTCGAGCCACTCGTTGGTCTCCGGGTCGAAGCCCTCGGGGTACTTGTAGTTGCCCTGCTCGTCGTACTCGGCGGCCATGCCGTAGAGGGTCGGGTCGAACTCGGTGAGGTTCGCGGCGTCCGCGTTGGCCTGCTTGAGGCTCAGCGAGATGCGGCGACGCTCGAGGTCGATGTCGATGACCTTGACGAAGA
>CAYSGN010000226.1:0-1840 GCA_964430615.1 uncultured Janibacter sp.
TGCTGTCGGCGGAGTCGGAGATCCCGCTGCAGAACATGCGCAAGGGCAACATGCGAGACAAGGACTGGACTCGGCTGGCCGAGACTCAGGGCCGGATCCACGACGCGCCGCTGTTCATCGATGACTCGCCGAACATGTCGCTGATGGAGATCCGCGCCAAGTGCCGGCGCCTCAAGCAGCGCAACGACCTCAAGCTCGTCGTCGTCGACTACCTCCAGCTGATGAGCTCGGGCAAGCGCGTCGAGTCGCGCCAGCAGGAGGTCGCCGAGTTCTCCCGGGCCCTGAAGCTGCTGGCCAAGGAGCTCGAGGTGCCGCTCATCGCGCTGTCCCAGCTCAACCGTGGTCCCGAGCAGCGGACGGACAAGAAGCCGCAGATGAGCGACCTGAGAGAGTCGGGCTGCCTGACCGCCGACACCCGGGTCCTGCGGGCGGACACCGGTGCCGAGACCACGATGGGCGAGCTGCACGCTTCCGGTGCACGGGACGTGCCGGTGTGGTCGCTGGACGAGTCGCTTCGCTATGTGCGCCGCCACCTGACCCACGTCTTCTCGACGGGCACCCGGCCCGTCTTCCGCCTGACCCTCACCTCGGGTAAGACCCTCCGGGCCACCGAGAACCATCCGTTCCTGACCTACGACGGTTGGAGGCAGCTGGGTGACCTGCGCCCCGGGGACCGCGTCGCGGTGCCAAGGCACGTGCCGGCGCCCGAGGCGCACGACCCGTGGGACGAGGACGAGAAGGTCATCCTGCTGGCGCACATGCTCGGTGACGGGTCGATGCTGAAGGGCCAGCCGCTGCGCTATGCCTCCGTGGACGAGGAGAACCTGCGGGCGGTCACGAACGCGGCGATGGCGTTCGGTGTGCTGGCGGTGCGCGACGAGTACCCCGCGGCCCGGTGCACCACCCTTCGGCTGCGCGCCCCCTACCGGCTGGCCAGGGGGCGACGGAACCCGATCGCGGCGTGGCTGGACGAACTGGGGGTCTTCGGCCTGCGTAGCCATGAGAAGTTCGTGCCGTCCTCGATGTTCCACGCCTCGAAGCGGCAGATCGCGCTCTTCCTGCGCCACCTATGGGCGACCGACGGGTCGGTGACGGTCAAGAAGTCGCTGACGGGTGGTCGGGTCTACTACGCGTCGACGAGTCGACAGCTCGTCGACGACGTCTCCACCCTGCTGCTGCGGTTCGGCATCACGACCCGGATCCGGCGGGTGCAGAAGCCTGGTTACCGGGACGGCTTCACCCTCGACGTATCGGGCAGCGACAGCCAGCGGCGTTTCCTGCAGGAGATCGGTGTCTTTGGAGGCCGCTCAGCCTCGGCAGCCCAGTTGCTCCACGTGATCCGGGACCGACAGGCCAACACCAACGTGGACACGGTGCCGAAGCAGGTCTGGGACGACGTGCGGCAGGTCATGGCAGACCAGGGGATGACGGCCAGACAGTTCCAGGCGGCGATCGGAACCCAGTACTGCGGCTCCGCCCTCTACAAGAACGCACCCTCGCGTGAACGACTGGGCAGGATCGCCACTGTCCTCGACAGCGCCGAGCTCGAACTCTTCGCCGTCAACGACGTGTTCTGGGACCAGGTGGCTTCAGTCGAGCTCGACGGCATCGAGGAGGTCTTCGACGCTACCGTCGTCGGTGCCCACAACTTCGTCGCCAACGGCATCGCGGTGCACAACTCAATCGAGCAGGACGCGGACGTCGTCATCCTGCTGCACCGCGAGTCCCTCTACGAGCGGGAGTCGCCGCGCGAGGGCGAGGCAGACGTGATCGTGGCGAAGCACCGGAACGGGCCGACGGACACCGTCGTCGTCGCGTTCCAGGGGCACTACAGCCGGTT
>CAYSGN010000227.1:0-1824 GCA_964430615.1 uncultured Janibacter sp.
TCAACCGGATGCGGATCTTCTGTCCCGCCATCTGTGCTTCCGTCTCTCTCTCGCCAACATTTGCCTGGTCTGTGCGGCCGACCGCCCTCTCCGACCCACGCGGTCGGGTGTGTCGCACCCGCTCCGCGCGACGCCGAGGTGCCCGGAGGCAGATCGTGCGTCTGGTCGTCGATCCGGTCGGCCGGATCCTGCTCTCGCCGGTGTGTCGCCCCGCGCCGGGCGCGGTTCGATGCGTTCTCACCAGGAGACGGCGGCCCCGAGATCGTGGCAATGACCGATCACGGTGTCGCCGTCCAACGAGCAACCTGAATAGTGTGCCAGAGCGCGGCTCGGCATTCCAAATCGGGAGACGAGGGGGTCAGTCCCGCTCCTGCGGCGCAGCCTCCGCGGTGGACAGCCCCTGATCCTGCAGGCCCTTGATCCGCAGGGTACGGGCCTCCTCCTCCATGTCGAGCTCCGCCTCCGCGGCGGCATCCGACTTCGTCGTGTCGCGCAGCGGGAGCAGCAGCCCGGTCTCGGCCGGCATGCCCGCCTGGAGCCGGCGGGAGCGCTCCAGCTCGGCGTCGAGCTCGGCACCCAGCAGGAGCACGTTGTTGAGGATCCACAGCCACAGCAGGACGACGATGACACCGGCCAGGGAGCCGTAGGTCTTGTTGTAGGACCCGAAGTTGCTCACGTAGAAGCCGAAGCCGACGGAGGCGAGCACCGCGACGACGAGGGCGACGGCCGCACCGGGGCTGAGCCAGCGGAAGGGACGTCGCACGTTCGGGGTCGCGAAGTAGAGCAGACCGATCATGAAGATCACCAGGAGGAGGATGACCGGCCACTTCGCCAGGTTCCAGGTCATCACGGCCGCCTCGCCCAGACCGATCGTCTCCCCGATCGCCCGGGCCAGGCCGCCGCTCACCGCGACGGCCAGGATGATCACGGCGGCGAGGACGAGCAGCACGGCCGTGACGAGCAGCTGCACCGGGCGCAGCTTGATGAAGCCGCGCCCCTCCGGCACGTCGTGGATGCGGTTGAGCGCCCGGCCGAAGGCCCCGACGTAGCCGGACGCCGACCACAGCGCACCGCCGAGACCGGCGATGAGGCCGACCCCGGCCGCCGGCGAGTTGACCATCTGGTCCAGCGGGCCCCCGATGACGTCCACGGCATTGCTCTGGCCCAGCTGGTCGAGGACGTCCAGCACCGTCTGCTTCGTCTCCTCCGGCTCCCCCACGAGACCGAGGATCGAGACCAGGGCCAGGAGGGCGGGGAAGATCGAGAGGACCGAGAAGTAGGTGAGCGCGGCGGCGAGGTCGGTGCACCCGTCGTTGCTGAACTCCTTGATCGCCTTCTTCGCGGCGAAGAGCCACCCCCGCGGCTTGAGGCGGTGCAGCGGCGTCGGCGTCAGCTGCGCCGGCTCCACGGACTCCGCCGGCTCCGCGGGGTTCTCGGTGCTCTGGGTGGATGCCATGGGCGCTGGTCCTCGTGGTCGGGTGCGGCGGTCACCGCCACCCTATGGCGAAGGGGCCCGGATGCGCTGCTGCACACGCGAAGGGCCCGCCTCCCCTGTGCGGGAAGGCGGGCCCTTCGGCGATGCTGACCCGTGGTCAGCCCGAGATCACTTGATGATCTTGGTGACGCGACCGGCGCCGACGGTGCGGCCACCCTCGCGGATGTTGAACTTCAGGCCCTCCTCCATGGCGATCGGCTGGATGAGCTCGACCGTCATCTCGGTGTTGTCCCCCGGCATGACCATCTCGGTGCCCTCGGGCAGGGAGACGACGCCGGTGACGTCCGTGGTCCGGAAGTAGAACTGCGGACGGTAGGAGTCGTAGAACG
>CAYSGN010000228.1:0-1801 GCA_964430615.1 uncultured Janibacter sp.
CGCGTCGACGGCGAAGGGCGGGGCCAGCACGTCCGCGTCGATCCCGTAGGTCTCGCCGATGCGTTCGCGCACGACACGGGAGTTGGCCAGGTAGGCGTCGCCGGTCCTGGCGGCGCGCTGGTCCCAGATCTTGAGCGGTTCACGCACCGCCAGCAGGGCCATGCCGATCGGTGAGCTCCGCGGGTCGAAGCCGAGGTAGCGCTCGGACTGGTAGAGCCAGCGCGCGGGTGCGTGGCAGTAGACGAGCTTCTGACCGCTCGTGGGGAACGCGTGGGCCCACCCGCTGCTGCTCGCGACGACGACGTCGGCGTCGATGTGCAGCCGGCTGGCGGCGAAGGGGAGGAAGGGCAGCGCGACGCGGTGGTTGCGGCGCAGGACGCCGACCTTGTTGAGCGGGCTGACCCGGATGTCCGCGTCGCGGAACTCCGGGAAGGTCTCCTCCGGGTCGTAGAGGGTCGTGTGGATCGTCGCGTCCGGGAAGGCCCGCAGGATGGCCAGGACGACCCGCTCCGCTCCCCCGCGCTGGGTGAGGTAGTCGTGGGCGATGGCGACGCGGGGACGCTGGTGACCGGCCACCTCCCGCCAGACCGTCGCGACGGTCCGTGCGGTGCGCTCGACGCCGAGCTCGCGCCGCGCCCTGCGCCACCCGGCGTGACCACGGCGCTCGGCCTCCTCGGGGTCCTCGAGGGCGAGGTCCATCGCCTCGGCGAGGCCGCGGACGTCGCCGGGCGCCACGAGCCAGCCGACGTCGTCGTCGCCGACCACCTCGGTGACACCTCCCGCCTTCGTCGCGACGATCGGCACCCCGCGGCCCATCGCCTCGGCGACCACCTGGCCGTAGGGCTCGGGGACCGGGGAGGCGTGCACGGCGAGGACCAGCCGGTCCAGCTCCGCGGCGGGGTCGTCGGAGAAGCCGGCCTGGACGATCCGCCCGGTCATCCCGAGGCGGCTGATCTCGGCGGCGACCTCCTCGGCGTGCCGGGACTGGCCGAAGGCGGGGGCGCCGATGATCCGGAAGGTCGCGTCGGGGTGGCGCGCGGCCACCTGGGCCGCGGCGTGGACGAACTCCATCTGCCCCTTGGTCGGCGAGATGCGACCGAGGATGCCCACGACCGGGGACGTCGGCCGTGGGCGCGGGACCTCGCGCACCTGGTCGGGGGCGAGTCCCGGCGGGACGACGGTCAGGCCGCGGGCGCCCGGCAGCGTCGCCGCCGTCGCGTGGGAGTTGACGACGACCCTGCGCGGGGAGCGTGCCGCGAGGTGCCGGACCAGCCGGACCATGCGGCCGGGCAGGTAGTCGGTGCTGATCCGGTCGTGCACGTGCCAGACGAGCGGCAGCCCGGCCATCCGTGCAGCGGGCACCCCGAGGAGGTCCGCCTTGAGCGAGGTGGTGTGCACGAGGTCGAGGTCCAGCTCGCGCAGGCGTGCGGCGAGACGACGGACGAAGGGGGCGGAGGCCCCCACCGCCCGCGCGGCGGTACGCCATCGTCCTCCGTCGTGCCGGCTCGCGGTGGCCACGTCCGCGCGGAGGGGCAGCACCTCCACGCTGTGCCCGGAGGCACGCAGCCGCTCCACGAGAGGGCCGTCGGAGAAGAGGACCACGTGCGGGTCGATCCGCAGGTCCGGGGTGAGCGCGTCGAGCAGGCGCAGCAGCGCCAGCTCCGCCCCGCCGAGCTCGGCGGTGTGGTCGAGGATCGCCACACGCACTCTCGGCGAGTGTGGTGTGTGGCGCATGGTGCGGAGTGTATTGCCGCGTCGTCGAGCGATGTCGCTCGGAGGGTCCCCTGTTCCGGGGACGGGG
>CAYSGN010000229.1:0-1793 GCA_964430615.1 uncultured Janibacter sp.
ACCACGGGGTCTTCGACCGATCTGCGTTGCTGCGTCTGGCCCTCCGGCGGTCGATCACGGCGGCGGTTGAGGTGACTGCACCGTCGCAGTTCGTGCTCGACGACCTTCGGGCGCGGTTTGGACTTGCCGGTGGGAAAGTCGTCCCCAACGGGGTCCACCTAGATGCTCCAACGGGGGCTACACCGGACATACCTCGAGGTCCGGTGGTTCTGGCCGTCGGTCGGTTGGAGCACAACAAGGGCATCGACCTTCTGCTTGACGCAGTGGCCATGCTCGACGACCCGGATGTGCAGACCGTCATCGTCGGTGAAGGTGCTGAGATGAGTAACCTCCAGGCACAGGCAGGCAGGCTGGAGATCAAAGACAGAACTCACTTCATGGGCACTCTCACCGGTCCGCAGGTGGCCTTTGTCATGCGTGCTGCTGACGTTGTGGTGGTGCCCAGCCGGCAAGAGGCATTCGGAATCGTGGCCCTGGAGGCATGGAGAGCTGGGACTCCGGTCATCGCAACGTCCCACGGTGGGATGTCTGAATTCATCGCAGACGGTGAGAACGGTCTGGTTGTGGACCCCACCGAGACAGAGCATCTGGTTCGTGCCCTGCGACGGGTCCTGGACGACCAGCACCTCGCAGAGCAGATCAGCGCCCAAGGCGTCGTCCGGGTCTCAGACTTCGCATGGTCCGCAGTAGTCGGGGCGTACCGGGGCGTGTATGACGCGGCCCACCCGCTGTCCCCACCACCGAAGAGCGGTGCGGGTGGTGTCGGTGACCGTGCATGACTGGGTGGAGCGACGGTGGCCGTACGACAGCACCTCGCGGCGGAGGGCTCGAACGATTCGCAGGCTGTCCGACGCTGCGTTTCGTGCGCGATCGCTCCAGCCGCAGATCCTGCCTGCGTACTGGTGGGACGGACACCCGAACTTTGGTGACGCCCTGACTCCGTGGGTCCTCGCGCGCTACGGGATCGTGGCCGTCCACACCGTGCCGTCCATCGCTCGTACCGCCGGCATCGGCAGCATCATCGAGCAGCTTCCCACGACCTTCACGGGAACCATCTGGGGTTCCGGACTCCTGCACGGAGAGCAGACGAGTCTCCCCGCCGCCCAGTACTTGGCGGTACGTGGGCCATTGACCAAGGCGGCACTCGGCATCACCTCCGACATTCCGCTCGGGGACCCCGGTCTCCTTGTTGCTCGTCATGCTCGGATACAGGAACCACGATGGGATCTCGGTCTGGTGCCACATGGCCTCCATCGCGACGATCCCATACTGCAGGAATTCGCGGAGCGGTCAGGTGACAGGACGTCCATCGTTGACGTGAGGTCGCTGCCCGGCACCGTGATACGCCAGATCTCCCGCTGCGCAGCGGTCCTGACGACGTCGTTGCATGGCCTGATCGTGGCGGATGCCTTAGGAGTACCCGCCCTGTGGACGCGTCGACGCCCAGATCTGTGGGGTGGCGACTTCAAGTTCCGTGACTACGAGGCCGTCATGACTCCCGGGCGTAGTCGTGAGGTCGTGGTGGCCCCTGACACCACGCTGGATGACATCGTTGCCGGTGCGAGTAATCCGGATCAGGACGCTCGCGCGGACAGTTTCAGACGGCTGGAGGAGACCATCCCTCAGCTCCCTGCTACCCGGGGAGCCCCGTGGCTGGCTCATACTCACCGTCAAAGGAAGTCATGAGATGTCCATAACATTTGTTATCCCCGTTCGGCACCACAGGTCTGTAGGAGACTGGGCGGGACTGCTGCACGGATAGGTGACAGGTTCGGTCACGCAGCCTGAGTGGC
>CAYSGN010000230.1:0-1784 GCA_964430615.1 uncultured Janibacter sp.
CTAGGCGTCGTCGAGGTCGACCCGTACGAGCGCGGCGGTGAGCCGGGCGAGGTCGTCGCCGTCGACGAGATCGGCCAGCTTCCGGGGATCGGTGGGCAGGCCCAGCGCCCGGGCGCCGGCCCGGACCCGGTCATCGACCTGCGGTCGCAGGTCCGGCCAGACCGCCTGGACCTCCCGGCAGAAGATGTGCGATCCCGTCGGGCCGACGCGGGGGAACTCCTGGAGGAGGGAGCGCAGGCTCCCTTCGTCCTCGGCCTCACGACGGAGCCGGCGCAGGTCCCCGCGCCACCGGTCCTCCAGCAGCTGAGCCGCCTCCTCGAGGTAGGTGGCGGTGCTCTCGTCGTAGCGCCGGTAGCCGCCGCGACCGAGGGCGTCGACCCGCTCCTGCCAGGTCGAGTCGAGCAGGTGCTGCGGCGTCGTCCACCCGGCCGCGAGCAGCTCGCGCATCGTCGCCACGGCGACCGATGCGCCGATGGGGGCGGAGAAGAGCTGGGTCAGGCAGAGCAGCTGGAAGAGCGGCGCCGGGGTGTCCCGCAGAAGGATCCCGGCCTCCTGTGCATAGGTCCGGCCGTGCTCGTCGAGCAGCCGGCGGACGGTGGTGCGGTGGCTCATCACCTTCGTCCTACCCGCCGTCCGGAGGGCCATGCCACCCGCCGACGATGATCCCCTAGCCTCGATCTATGGAGACCCTTCGGCTGACCCAGTACGCGCGCGGCGGGGGCTGCGCCTGCAAGATCCCGGCGGGTGAGCTGGAGCAGCTGGTCGCCGGCCTCCACGCCCCGCTGACCGCCCCCGCTGCCGAGGTCCTCGTCGGCCTCGACGACGGCGACGACGCGGCCGCGGTGCGCATCGAGGGCGGGAGGGCGCTGCTGTCCACGGCGGACTTCTTCACCCCCGTCGTCGACGACGCCTACGACTGGGGCCGGATCGCCGCGGCGAACGCCCTCTCCGACATCTACGCCATGGGCGGCACCCCGGTCATGGCGATCAACCTCGTCGGCTGGCCGCGTGAGGCGCTGCCCACCGAGCTGCTGCGCGAGGTGCTCCGTGGCGGGTTCGACGTCGCCGCGGAGGCGGCCTGCCCGGTCCTCGGCGGGCACAGCATCGACGCCCCCGAGCCGATCTACGGCATGGCCGCGACCGGCACCGCCGACGCCGGTGCCCTCATGCGCAACGACGCCGCCGAGGCGGGCCTGCCGATCAGCCTGACCAAGCCGCTCGGCGTCGGGGTGCTCAACAACCGGATGAAGGCGACCGGCGAGGCCAGTGCCGAGGCGATCGCGAGCATGGTCGAGCTCAACCGCGACGCCTCGCGAGCGGCGCTCGCGGCCGGGGTGCGGGCGGCGACCGACGTCACCGGCTTCGGGCTGCTCGGCCACCTGTACAAGATGTGCCGTGCCTCCGGGGTCGCGGCCACGGTGGACGCTTCCGCCGTCCCCTACGTCCCCGGCGCCCGGGAGGCCCTGGCCGCCGGGCACGTCCCCGGTGGCTCCCGGCGCAACCTGGACTGGGTGCGCCCGCACCTCGTGGCCGACGGGGTGGCCGAGGAGGAGCTCATCCTCCTCGCGGACGCGCAGACCTCCGGCGGACTGCTCGTCGTCGGCGAGGTGCCCGGCGCGCCGATCGTCGGGGAGACCGTGGCGGCCGGGTCGCTGGACGACGGTGCCCTGGTCCAGGTCGCCTGAGCCACCCCCTGCCGGCCGAGGCTCCCCTTCGGGGGCCGCATCTCCCCTAGGGAAGTTGCGTGCGGGCCGTCATCTCCCCCGGGGATGTGCACCCAGGGG
>CAYSGN010000231.1:0-1780 GCA_964430615.1 uncultured Janibacter sp.
CACCGTTGTGCGGGCTGGGCGTGACGTCCTGGATCGCGCCGACCTCGAGGCCGGCAGCGGTCAGGGAGCGGATCGCGGTCTCGCGACCGGAACCCGGGCCCTTGACGAAGACGTCGACCTTGCGCATGCCGTGCTCCATGGCACGACGGGCAGCGGCCTCGGCGGCCATCTGGGCGGCGTACGGGGTGGACTTGCGCGAACCCTTGAAGCCGACCTGGCCCGCGGAGGCCCAGGAGATCACGGCACCGGTGGGGTCGGTGATCGAGATGATCGTGTTGTTGAACGTGCTCTTGATGTGGGCGGCGCCCACGGACACGTTCTTCTTGACCTTGCGGCGCACCTTGGCGCCGGAGCGGGTCTTGGGGGGCATGTTTCTCCTACGAAGTGCTTCGGTGTGTGGTGCTTCACCGGACGCGGGCGGACCGCGTGCTCCGGCGGTGCGTCAGGCCTTCTTCTTGCCTGCGACGGTGCGCTTGGGGCCCTTGCGGGTGCGCGCGTTGGTCTTCGTGCGCTGACCGCGCACCGGCAGACCGCGACGGTGGCGCAGGCCCTCGTACGTGCCGATCTCCACCTTGCGGCGGATGTCGGCTGCGACCTCGCGGCGGAGGTCACCCTCGAGCTGGACGTTGGCCTCCAGGTGGTCGCGCAGGGCGACCAGCTGGCTGTCGTCCAGGTCCTTCACGCGCGTGCTCGGGTCGATCCCGGTCGCGGCGAGGGCCTTCTCGGAGGTCGTGCGGCCCACACCGAAGATGTAGGTCAGGGCGACCACGACGCGCTTCTCGCGCGGCAGGTCGACTCCAACAAGACGTGCCATGTGCTGGCTTCCTTCTCTTCTCTCGGAGGTCTGGTGCACCACCGGTCCGGCGGGTGCTCCCGCGCTCTGGGCGGGCCGCTCGGTCCCCGGCCTCCGAGCCGGGGGTGACGTCCTGCTCCACGAAGGGGGCAGGGGCCGGGTGGTGCTGTTCTTGAGTTGGCGTTGCGTGAGGATCCTCGGCGATCTCGCTCAAGGTTCCCGCCCACACCGGATGGTCCGGTGCTCTGCGATCAGCCCTGGCGCTGCTTGTGGCGCAGGTTCTCGCAGATCACCATGACCCGACCGTTGCGGCGGATCACCTTGCACTTGTCGCAGATCTTCTTGACGCTCGGCTGAACCTTCATTGCCGGTCTCGCATCTTTCTCGATCTCGTCCCGCCACCGGGATGGGTGACGGGTCGTGCAGGTTGCTGCTCCGGACGACCCCCGGCGGACCGGCGGTCGGGATGGATCAGCGGTAACGGAAGACGATGCGGCCGCGGGTCAGGTCGTACGGGCTGAGCTCCACGACAACCTTGTCCTCCGGGAGGATTCGGATGTAGTGCTGCCGCATCTTGCCCGAGATGTGGGCGAGGACCTTGTGACCATTCGTCAGCTCCACCCGGAACATCGCGTTCGGGAGTGCTTCGATGATCGTGCCCTCGACCTCGATGACACCGTCCTTCTTGGCCATACCCTCTCAATCCGTCGATGGCAGTCACCTGACTGGCGACCGCCGGAGCCGGTCACGCACGACCACGCCTTCCCAGGTACGGGAAGGCGGTGACACACAAGACCGACACTCGAGGATACGCCACGCGGGCGTGCTCGACGAAATCGCCCGGACGAGCGCCGAACATGCCACACTCCCTCGTGACGCCCGTCACAGGGAGCAGCAGGACGCACCCGGTGGGAAGGACAGACATGGAACAGCTCGCCCGCAGGCTCCGGTTGCGCACGCAACCGACGATCTTCTTCGTCTCGGCGG
>CAYSGN010000232.1:0-1775 GCA_964430615.1 uncultured Janibacter sp.
CGCCCTCGGCGTGGCCTTCTTCCTCTCCCGCCGGGCGCACTTCAAGACGCTGAGCAACGAGCAGGTCGACATGCTCGTGCTCGGCGACCACCGCCGCCCCGAGTTCATGGCTCTTCGACGGGGCCGCACCGCACCCACCGGGCCCACCTCGCCCACCCAGTGATCCACGGAAGCGAGAACGACATGACTGCGCACACCATCCCCGATCACGTCGCCATCGTCGGTGGCGGCATGTCCGGACTGGCCACCGCCTGGCACCTCCAGGAGCGCGGGGTCCAGGTGACCGTCCTCGAGCGGGAGGAGGTCGCGGCCGGGTCGTCCTGGGGCAACGCCGGTTGGCTGACCCCCGCTCTCACCCTCCCGCTGAGCGAGCCCTCCGTCCTCACCTACGGGATGAAGGCGATGCTCGACCCGATGTCGCCGCTCTACGTGCCGCTGACGATGAACCGGCAGCTGCTCCGCTTCCTCGTCGGCTTCGCCCGGCACTGCACGCCCGGGAAGTGGCGCGAGGCGATGGAGGTCTTCGCCGAGGTGAACCACGTCGCGCTCGAGGCCTACGACGAGCTCGAGGCCGGCCACACGAACGGCGCCGGCGACCCTCGCGGTGCCGTCACGGAGCTCGCCCGCCCGGCCGAGCCCTTCCTCGCGGCCTTCCGCTCCGAGAAGGACCGGGAGGGCCTCGTGCACGAGTTCGACGGGGTCGAGCGTGCCGGCGGCAAGGTGGAGTACGAGCTGCTCACCGGGGACCAGATGCGGGCCTTCGAGCCGGTCCTCACCGAGGAGGTCACCGCGGGCGTGGCCATCCACGGCCAGCGGTTCATCAACCCGCCGCGCTACCTGGCCTCCCTGGCCGACTCCGTACGGCGTCGCGGCGGCACCATCACCGAGGGGGTGGCCGTCGGCGACATCCGCCGGACGGCGCGGGGTGTCGAGCTGCTCGACACCGCTGGGGGGTCCGTGCTCGAGGCCGACCACGCCGTCATCGCCACCGGCGCGTGGCTGGGCGGGCTCGCCGGCCGGTTCGGCGTGCGTCGGGTCGTGCAGGCCGGCCGCGGCTACAGCTTCACGGTCCGCCCCACCGCGATGCCGACCCACCCGATCTACTTCCCGACCCAGCGGGTGGCCTGCACTCCTCTCGGGGACCGTTTCCGGGTCGCCGGGATGATGGAGTTCCGCGACGCCGACGCCCCCCTCGACCCGCGCCGGGTCACCGCGATCATCGAGGCGGTCCGGCCGATGTACGACGGCATCGAGTGGGGCGACCGCCAGGAGGAGTGGGTCGGCTCCCGCCCGTGCACCGCCGACGGGCTGCCACTCATCGGTCGCACCCGCGAGGAGCGGGTGAGCATCGCCGGCGGTCACGGCATGTGGGGCATCGCCCTCGGGCCGCTCACCGGCAAGATGCTCGCCGCCGAGCTGACCGACGGGTACGTGCCGCCGGTCATGCGCCACTTCGACCCGCTGCGCTGAGCCGGGGGAGGCGAAGGGGGCGACGGCGCGTCGCCCCCTTCGCCGCGAACCGCTGGGCCCGCGGCTTCGACCACTCGCGGCCCGAACCTCGGTAGTGTGCTGAGGCTGCCGATGCCCACGACGAGGTGAGTGAGAACCATGGACGAGAACCAGATGGCCAGACCGGGGGCCACCCCGGCCGGCCCCGACGGCGGGCTCGAGTCCCCGGAGCGGATGCAACGGACCCTCAAGCCCCGCTGGGTGTGGGCGGTCGCCCTCGGGTCGGCCGTGGGATGGGGTGCCTTCATCCTGCCGACGGACTGGCT
>CAYSGN010000233.1:0-1756 GCA_964430615.1 uncultured Janibacter sp.
CCTTCCAGCACAGCGGGTCCTTTCGTCCGTCGCCTCAGCGGGTGCGTGAGGTGTCCCGGGGCGCTGCCCCGGACCCCACGATGACATTGTCGAGCATGACCTGGTTGATGAGGTCCCCGGCCCACTCCAGGACCGCCGCGTCGCGCAGCGGTCGGCCACCGACCCGGGCGGTCATCGGGGTGGGCACGAGCACCGTGCCCGTGCCCTCCTTGTAGTTCGACCTCGGGTAGAGGCGGGCCAGGCGCAGCTGCTGGCTCTCCTTCAGCTGCACCGGGGCGAAGCGCACCTGCTTGCCCTGGGCGATGACGTCGCTCAGGCCGGCCGCGCGCACGAGGACGCGCAGCCGCGCGACCGCGACGAGGTTGCGCACCGGCTCCGGCGGCTCGCCGTAGCGGTCGGTGAGCTCCTCGACGACCTCGTCGATCTCCTCGTCGGTCTCCGCGGACGCGAGCTTCTTGTAGGCCTCGAGCCGCAGCCGCTCCCCGGGCACGTAGTCGTGCGGCAGGTGGGCGTCCACGGGCAGCTCGATCTTGATCTCGGCGGGGGTCTCCTCCCCTTCGCCCTTGAAGTCGGCGACCGCCTCGCCGACCATCCGCACGTAGAGGTCGAAGCCGACCCCGGCGATGTGACCGGACTGCTCCCCCCCGAGGAGGTTGCCCGCGCCACGGATCTCGAGGTCCTTCATGGCGACCTGCATGCCCGCGCCGAGGTCGGTGTTGCTCGCGATCGTCGAGAGCCGGTCGTGCGCGGTCTCGGTCAGCGGCTTGTCCGGCGGGTAGAGGAAGTAGGCGTAGGCCCGCTCCCGCCCGCGCCCGACACGGCCGCGCAGCTGGTGCAGCTGGCTGAGCCCGAATCGGTCGGCGCGGTCGAGGACGAGGGTGTTGGCGTTGGAGATGTCCAGGCCGGTCTCGACGATCGTCGTGCACACGAGCACGTCGAAGCGCCGCTCCCAGAAGTCGAGGACGACCTGCTCCAGCCGGTGCTCGCCCATCTTGCCGTGGGCCACCTCGACCCGGGCCTCCGGCACGAGCTCGCGCAGGCGCGCGGCGGTGCGCTCGATGGTGCTGACGTTGTTGTGCACGAAGAAGACCTGGCCCTCGCGCATGAGCTCACGGTGGATCGCGGCGGAGACCTGCTTCTCCTCGTAGCCGCCGACGAAGGTGAGCACCGGGTGGCGCTCCTCCGGCGGCGTCGCGAGGGTGGACATCTCCCGGATGCCGGTCACGGCCATCTCGAGGGTGCGCGGGATCGGGGTCGCCGACATCGCGAGGACGTCGACATTGGTGCGCAGCGCCTTGAGCGCCTCCTTGTGCTCGACGCCGAAGCGCTGCTCCTCGTCGACGACGACGAGCCCGAGGTCCTTGAACTTCACCTCGTTGCCGAGGAGACGGTGGGTACCGATGACGAGGTCGATCGAGCCGTCCTTGAGCCCCTCGAGGACCTGCTTGGCCTGGGCGTCGGTCTGGAAGCGGCTCAGCGCCCGGACGCGGACCGGGAAGCCGGCGTAGCGCTCGGAGAAGGTGCTCAGGTGCTGCTGGACGAGCAGGGTCGTCGGCACGAGGACCGCCACCTGCTTGCCGTCCTGGACCGCCTTGAAGGCCGCTCGCACCGCGATCTCGGTCTTGCCGTAGCCGACGTCGCCGCAGATGAGCCGGTCCATGGGGACCGTCTTCTCCATGTCGGCCTTGACCTCGTCGATCGTGCTCAGCTGGTCGGGGGTCTCGATGTGCGCGAAGGCGTCCTCGAGCTCGCGCTG
>CAYSGN010000234.1:0-1728 GCA_964430615.1 uncultured Janibacter sp.
GGGAGCGTTGTCGGTGCTCGATGTGAGCATCTGGTTCATGGACGCCACCGGGTCGGATCCGGCGGCCGGAGGGAAAGAAGGAAGCCATGAACCACACACGCATGCATGTCGTGCCGGCGCTGGCGGCAGCGCTCGCGCTCGCCCTGAGCGGATGTCTTGCGGGCGCGGACGTCGACGACGCCACGTCTGGGACGTCCAGCTCGTCGAGCAGCCAGGCCGAGTCGGCGCCGGCGGAGGCCGAGTCCGACGCGCCCGCAGAGGCCGCCACGGCGGAGCCCGAGGCGGAGGCTGAGCCGGAGGAGGCCGCGCCGGCCGAGGAGGCCGAGGGCCAGGACGACAACGGCGTCGCGCTCTTCGGCGAGACGCTGACCCGTGACGACGGGCTGGAGCTGACGGTCAGCGAACCGCAGCCGTTCACCCCGAGTGAGTGGGCGGCCGGTGGTGAAGGGAGCGCGCAGCACGTGCGCTTCGAGATCACCATCACGAACGGCACGGCCGAGAAGTTCGACCCGTCGATGATCTACCCGACCGTCACCTCGGGCGGGGTCGAGGGGGAGGAGGTCTTCGACGAGGGCCTGGACGGCGCTCCGATGACGACCGTGCTGCCCGGGAAGAGCGTCACCTTCCCCATCGGCTTCGGCGTCGAGGACGCCGCCGACGTCCTCATGGAGATCGAGCTGGACTGGGAGGACGAGCCGGCGCTCTTCGCCACGGAGGCCGCTCGCTCCTGACGAGCCCGACGGCGTCCTACGCCCGTGCCCCGTACTTTGGGGCACGGGCGTAGGCGCGTCTTACGGCGACGAGCCGTTGAGGCGCTCCACCCCACGGAGCAGGGCGGAGTGATCCAGGTCCCCGTCGCCGTTGGCGACCGCCGAGGACATCAGCGCACTGAGCAGCGAGGTCATCGGCGCGGCGGTGCCGGTCTCGCGTGCGAGGTCGGTGACGATCCCGAGGTCCTTGTGGTGCAGGTCGATCCGGAAGCCGGGCTCGAAGCGCCGCTCGGTGAGGTTGTCCCGCTTCTGGGTGAGCACGGCCGAGCCGGCCAGGCCTCCGGCGAGGACGTCGAGGGCCAGCCCGAGGTCGAGGCCCTGCCTCTCCAGGAGCAGCACGGCCTCGGCGAGCACCTGGATGTTGCCGGCGACGACGAGCTGGTTCGCGGCCTTGACGCCCTGGCCGGCCCCCGAGGGGCCGACGTGGACGACCGTGCCACCCACCGCATCGAGGATCTCGCGGGCGGCCTCGACGTCCGCGGCCTCGCCGCCGACCATGATCGAGAGGGTGGCCGCCTCCGCTCCGGCCTGACCGCCGGAGACCGGAGCGTCGAGCATCCGCAGCCCGCGCTCGCGCGCTTCGGTCGCCATGCGCTGGGCGACGTCCGGGCGGATGGTCGAGAAGTCGATGATCAGCGCGCCCGGCTCCGCGTTCGCGAGCACCGTACCGTCCCCGAGCAGGACCTCCTCGACGTCGGGGCTGTCCGGGAGCATGAGGCAGACGACCTCAGCGCCGGCGACGGCCTCGGCCGCGGTGGCGCACACCGTGCCGCCCGCCGCGCGAAGTGGTTCGGCCTTCGTCGCGGTGCGGGTGTGCCCACGCACCTGGCGCCCGGCGCGCTGGAGGTTCACGGCCATCGGGCTGCCCATGACGCCCAGGCCGATGAAGGCGATCGTGCTCATCGTCGAATCACTCTCCTCGATATCGGACCCTACGCGCGTGCTCCGGAGTACGGGG
>CAYSGN010000235.1:0-1721 GCA_964430615.1 uncultured Janibacter sp.
CGACCCGGTGGCGTCCATGAACCAGATGCTCACATCGAGCACCGACAACGCTCCCGCGGGCTTGTCTCGGTCCTGCGCTGCATCACGTATTCGCTCCTCCAGCGCCAGATCAAGTGGCGTAGGGCCGAGGGGTTCAGTGAGGACAAGAGGTCTCGGGGCGGCGGGATCCCTCACTAGTCTCAACCAGTCGAGCCAGGTCTCCAGTGGCCGACATTTCCAGTGTCTGCCCTCGATGCAACAGTTTGAGCATGCGCAATCACTCCGAGGTCCATGGGCATGTCTGCCCTGACCCGGCCGCTGGGACCGGGACACTCGATCCGGGTGTCTTCGACGACATGGTCCATACCGGCGATGGCATCCTCGTCCTTGCCGACCTCTATGCGATGGGGTTAGCTAGCCAGACGCTCCCGACCATCTCCACACGGCATGGCGGAACAAGCGGCACGGCGAGTGGATCGATGTCGGGCTAACTCGATGCATGTTCCGCGAGGTTGGGTTCTGCTCCGACGGCCACCCTGCAGCCCCACCCTCGAAGCCGCTAACTCTGTTTCGTGCAGCCCGAGATAGCCAGCGGTGGGGGGTGTCCTGGACCATCCGGCCGGAGAGGGCTGCTGGAATCGGGTATTACAACCTTGATGGCAGCTCCCTGTGGGAGGTCACAGTCGCCCCTGAGCGACTCCTCGGGTTCGTCGAGTCGAAGACGAGTTTCTACTCGACCTTGAAGGCATCGACCCTAGGCGGGTCGATCCGCACCGAGCACGAGCGCGAAAGCGGACACTGCGGACCGTCAACCGGTGGAAGCGCAAAGTCGCCCGGCACAGTTACTAGCCCAGCTTGTCCCCTCAGACCACGCTGCAGTTCTTCAACGTCACCCCGAGGTCGCCCCCGTCGCCGAAGTCGCCGATCACGGTGACGGGATCACCGACATTGAGTTCAGCCAGCACATCCGTGTCCATGTCGTAGCAGGTCACGCTCAGGAACTCGTACTCACCGCCATCCGTGATGTCCAGGAGGTACTCGTCGGAGCTGAAGAGATCCGTGTCGATCTCCTCCACGACTCCCGAGACCTCGACCATCTTGCCGGCGTACTTCTCGTCCCCGGCCAGCTCGTTGGACTCGAACTCGTCGATCAGCTCTCCCGCAGTGACCTTCACGTCAGCCGTCGGCGCAGGCTCTGGCTCCTCGGTGGTTGAGGAGGAGCTGGTCGTGCTGGTCGTCGTGTCCTCTGCCGGCTCCTCGTCCGGAGTCGTCGTCTCGGCCGTCGACGAATCGGTCGGGCCGGCGTCCGTGGTCGTCTCGGATGCCCGTGTCGCCTCGCTCTGGGTCGTGGTGTCCGACGGTCCCTCCGACGTCATGGCCAGGCCGGAGAAGGCACACACAGCAAGAACGGCCACGACTCCGCACGTGATGAGCACCCACGCAGAGCGACCCCCCGAACCGGAGCCCAGATCATTCCGCTGGAGCGCTGGCGCGCCCGAGCTCTGCTGGTGGGCGCTCTTGGGCACCGTGTACGTCGTCCACTGGGTGCCATCCCAGTAGCGCCATTGGCGAGGGTCGTGGGGGTCGTCGTACCAGTTGGGTGCCGGGTTCATGACTGAGATATATCACCGGGCCACGACAGCCAAGCCCATGCGTCCCGGGCAACACGGACCGTGCGAGCTGCAAGCGCTCCCTACTCGAAGTACCGCCGCGGGTTCCGCACGAGGATCGCCTCGAGATCG
>CAYSGN010000236.1:0-1676 GCA_964430615.1 uncultured Janibacter sp.
GCTTCGGCAAGGGCAACTTCAAGGCCCTCTTCGAGTCGATCGAGCGGGAGCAGGACCGGCGCGGGAACCTCTGAGCCCACCACGATGACGAAGGGCGTCGGCCACCGGCCGGCGCCCTTCGTCGCCGCCGGGGGCGGCAGGACCTGCAGGTAGTGTGGGGACTCCTCATGAGCAAGGGAAGAGTCATGATCGAGCCCACGGTGCGGCGTGCCCGCTGCGGTCCTGCCCCGGCCCCGCACGAGCGTGCGGCGGCCGGCGCACGCCCATGACCTGGTCCAGCTTCCTCCCGACCTTCGGGGTGCTCTTCCTCATCGTGATGGCCCGGGCCAACGCCACCTACTGGATCGGGCGGGGCGCGGCGGCCGGCACCCGCCGGCTCCGCCGGCTCGAGGAGCCGTCGCCGCGGTGGCGCCGGGCGCAGCGACTGGTCCATCGCTGGGGGCCGGTCGCGGTCGCCCTGTGCTTCCTCACGGTGGGGGTCCAGACGGCGGTCAACGCCACGGCGGGCGTGGCCCGGATGCCCGTGCGGCGCTACCTGCCCGCGGTGACGGTGGGCTCGGTCATCTGGGCCGGCCTCTACGCGACCGTCGGCCTGGCCGCGGCGCGTGCCTGGCTCGCGGCGGCGGCACGCTGGCCGGCGACGATGACCGTCCTCGCGCTGCTCCTCGCAGGAGGGGTCGGCCTGCTCCTCTGGCGGCGGTTCCGCCCGTCCCGGGACGGCGACGAGGGTGGGGCCACGGGGGCGCAGGCTCCGGGGGGCGAGGTGCGGACGCGGGCGAACGACGTGAGATCGTGAGCGCATGAAGACCCCCGAGCGCGCCGGCTGGTACGACGACCCGGAGGACTCGACCCGCCTGCGGTACTTCGACGGGATCGTCTGGACGGACAACACCGTCGGTAGGGGGCCGAGGGTCCCGCCCACGTCGTCGACCCCGCCGGCTGCGTCGGAGCCCACCGACCCGGCGGCCCGTGACGCGGGAGGGGCGCGGCCTCCCTTCGCCCCGCCGCCCACCGGGCCGCCGGCCACCGATGTCTACGGCCGACCGACGCAGCCGCAGACCCACCCGCAGACCGCGGCCCCGGGGACGACCGACGACGGTGTCCCGTTGGCCGGGTACGGGCAGCGCGCCGTCGCCTTCCTCATCGACTCGGCCATCCTCACGATCATCACCCTCCTGGCCGCCGGGTGGGCCTTCTGGCGGTTCATGGAGGACTACTGGGGCTACGTCCGCGACCTGGCGACCAC
This sequence comes from uncultured Janibacter sp., assembly GCA_964430615.1. Taxonomy (GTDB): domain Bacteria; phylum Actinomycetota; class Actinomycetes; order Actinomycetales; family Dermatophilaceae; genus Janibacter. The sequence goes on from CAYSGN010000236.1 coordinate 1,247, forward strand.
CAACCCGGCGACGGCCGAGGTCCCGTCGGTCCAGGAGGTCTCGGGGATGCTGGACTACGAGTACTTCTTCGTGGCGATCGCGATCATGCTCGTCATCCAGGCGGTGTACGGCATCGGCTTCCTCGTGGCCCGGGGCGCCACCCCCGGCAAGATGATGCTGGGCATCTCGGTCCGCCGCGTCGACCGACCGGGGCCGATCGGTGTGGGCACCGCGTTCATGCGGATGCTGCTGCCGCTGGGTATGCGGGTGCTGTGGTCCTTCACCTGCCTCGTCGAGCTCGTCCTGCGGGTGATCGACCTGGTCTGGCCGCTGCGCAACCCGCGCCGTCAGGCGCTTCACGACCGGATCGCCGGGACCCAGGTCGTCGTGGGGCGGCGGGCGCCGGCACCCGAGGCCGGGCCGGGCGCCTGACCAGGGCATCCGTGCCGG
>CAYSGN010000237.1:0-1602 GCA_964430615.1 uncultured Janibacter sp.
CTACCGGGTGCGGTGAGACCCGGGCCATCAACCGCGGCCCGGGAGCTTCTCGTAGAAGTCCGCCAGCTTCTGCCGGAACCCGGTGGCGACGACCCCGGTGCCCTCCGGGTCCCCCTTCGCGATCGCCTTGGCGGCCTTCTTCGCCTGCTCGGTCTTGATGTGCGGCGGGATCGGCGGCACCTCCGGGTCGACCTTGAAGTCGATGACCACAGGCCGGTCGGCAGCCAGGGCACGGTCCCAGACATCCCCGACCTTCGCCTGGTCGTCGCACACGATGCCCTCGAGCCCGAGCAGCGTGGCGTACTCCGCGTAGGGCACGTCCGGGATGTCCTGGGAGCCGGGGAACTTCGGGTCGCCGGCCATCGCCCGCTGCTCCCAGGTCACCTGGTTCAGGTCGGCGTTGTTGAAGACGGCGAAGATCAGCGGCGACCCCGAGAAGCGGTCGAGGTATCGCCGGACCGTGATCATCTCCGCCATGCCGTTCATCTGGAAGGCGCCGTCCCCGACGAAGGCGATCACCGGGCGGCCTGGGTGGGCCAGCTTCGCGGCGATGGCGTAGGGGGTGCCGGGCCCCATGGAGGCGAGGGTCCCGGCCAGAGATGCCTCCATGCCCTCGCGGATGCGCAGGTGGCGGGCCCACCAGTTGGTGATGGATCCGGTGTCGCAGGTGAGGATGGCGTCGTCGGGCAGCCTCGAGGAGAGCACGTGCGCGACCGACTCCGGGTTCACCCCCGCGGTGAAGGCCTGGTCCGCGCGGTCCGCCAGGACCCGGTCCCACTCCTCCACGTCGGACTCGATCTTCTCCCGCCAGGAACGGTCCTCGTGGTGCTCAAGCAGCGGGAGGAGCGCGGTGAGCGTCTCCTTCGCGTCGGCGACGACGTGGGCCTCCATCGGGTACCTCGTGCCGATCATCGTCCCGTCGGTGTCGATCTGCACCCCGCGGGCCTGGCCCTCCTCCGGCAGCCACTCCGCGTAGGGGAAGCTCGACCCGACGACGAGGAGGGTGTCGCAGTCGGTCATCATCGCGTCGCTCGCGCTGGAGCCGAGCAACCCGATCGGGCCGGTGACGAAGGGCAGGTCGTCCGGGAGGACCGAGCGACCCACGAGCGCCTTGGCGACGCCCGCGCCGAGCCGCTCGGCCACCTCGATCACCTGCTCCTTGGCGTCGGCGGCCCCCTGGCCCACGAGCATGGCGACCCGGGAGCCCTCGTTGAGCACCTGGGCGGCCTTCTGCAGCTCGTCCGGGTCGGGCAGCATCCGTGGACGGCTCCAGCCGACGCTGGAGAAGACCGAGCCGTGCTCGCGCGGCGGAGAGGTCACCGCCTCGGAGTCACCGACGTCGTCCGGCACGATGATCGTGGCCACGCCGCGGTTGCTCAGCGCGGTCTTCATCGCCCGGTCCACGAGCAGCCGCGCCTGGGCCGGCTCCATGCAGACCTGGACGAACTCGGAGACGTCCTTGTAGAGACTGACGAGATCGATCTCCTGCTGGTAGCGGGCACCGAGGGAGGCCCGCTTCTGCTGACCGACGATCGCGACGACCGGCTGGCGGTCCAGCTTCGCGTCGTAGAGACCGTTGAGCAGGTGCACCGCGCCACCGCC
>CAYSGN010000238.1:0-1566 GCA_964430615.1 uncultured Janibacter sp.
AGACCCGCAACCTCAAGGTCGCCGGGGACGAGCTGCCCGACTACATCGAGCGCCTTGCGCTGACCTACCTCGACCAGCGTGAGGTCGGGGAGTCCTTCCACAGCTGGGCGCGCCGCGCCGACGAGGACGACCTGCGATGACCGCGGAGACCCAGGAGACCCTGCGGGAGACCGTGGCCCGGGGCGAAGGGGAGCTCGCCGCCACCGAGCGAGAGCTCGGCGGGACCTACGAAGGGCGGGTCGAGACCGCCCGCCGCGCCCTGCGGTGGGCGGAGGAGACCTTCGGCGAGGGCCTGACGACCGCCTCGTCGATGGGCGACGAGGTGCTCCTCCACCTCGTCGGCACGACGCTGCGCGAGGCGGACGTCTTCTTCATCGACACCGGCTACCACTTCGCCGAGACCCTCGGCACCCGGGACGCCTTCGAGACGATGCCCGCGCTGCGGATCCGGACGATCACGCCTCTGCAGACCGTCGAGGAGCAGGACGCGGAGCACGGCCCGCGGCTGCACGACCGGGAGCCCGACCGCTGCTGCGCCCTGCGGAAGGTCGAGCCCCTCGAGCGGGCGCTGCGCGGGTACGACGCATGGGTGACCGGCATGCGCCGGGAGGACGCGCCCACGCGCACCGACATCTCCCTCGTCGGCTGGGACGCCCGCCGGGGCATGGCCAAGGTCAACCCGCTGGCCGCGTGGACCCAGGCGGACGTGGAGCGCTTCGCGGCGGAGCAGGGGGTCATCCTCAACCCGCTGCGCCAGATCGGCTTCGCCTCCATCGGGTGCGCCCCGTGCACCCGGGCGGTCGCGCCCGGGGAGGACGCGCGCGCGGGTCGCTGGTCGGGCAGCGACAAGGTCGAGTGCGGCCTGCACACGTGATGACGTCGACGTGCGAGGAGACGACCACCGTCCTGCTCGCGCACGGCTCACCCGATCCGCGGCACGCGAGCACCCTGGGTCGGCTGCGCGCGAGCGTCGCGGAGCGGTGCGGGCCGACCCACCTGGCCTTCCTCGAGCACGACCTGCCGCGCCCCGCCGGGCTGGCGGGCGCGCTCTCCGGGCGGGTGGCCCTCGTGCCGCTGCTCATCACCCCCGCGTACCACGCCCGGGTGGACGTCCCCGAGGCGGCGGCGGCGCTGGGGCGGAGGGGAGCACGGGTGGAGACCGGGCCGGCCCTGGGCGGCCACGAGCTGCTCGTCGATGCGGTGGTCGAGCGCCTGCGCGCCGCCGGCCACGACCGCGACACCCCGACCCTCCTCGTCGCCGGCGGCAGCAGCTCCGGACGAGCCGCACAGCGGCTCCGGGACCTCGTGGCCCGGTACGCGCCGGGGCACTGGCGCAGCACGACCCTCTCCGCGCCCGACACCGAGCTGGCCGACGGGCGGGTCGTCTTGCCCTTCACCCTCGCCGAGGGGGTGCTCCACGACAAGGCGGCCGCCCTGGCGGCCGCCACCGGGTCCCCCTTCGTCCCCGGGGGGCTGGCCGACACCGCCGCCCTGCCCGAGCTCGTGCACCGGCGCGCGGCCGAGGCGAGCGCCACCCCCGCCGTGGCCCGACTCGTCTCCTAGGGC
>CAYSGN010000239.1:0-1556 GCA_964430615.1 uncultured Janibacter sp.
CGCCGTCCTCGTGCTCGCCCTCGGGCTGACGATCATGGCCGTGACGAAGGCCCGGCAGTCCGACTCGGCCGAGGCCGACCCCTCCATCGTGCGGGGCGTGGTCCAGGACGAGAGGGGCAAGGTCGTCGCGGGTGCGAGCATCACGCTCGGGAACGAGTCCACGACGAGCGACCCCGAGGGGCGGTTCCGGATGGAGGTGAGCGGGCCCGGCCTGGCCACGGCCGAGAAGGACGGGTACGTCCCGCGCACGCTCATGCTCCAGCCCGGGCAGTCGCGCACCGTGGAGCTGACCGACGAGCGGGACTCGACGGTCTCCCTCCGCTTCGGCGGCGACGTCATGGCCGGGCGACGCTTCTACGAGAAGTCGGGCGGCCACGGACCGCTGCTCACCTCCAGCTCCGGAGTCGAGGACCACGCCGCCTTGCTCGAGGGGGTCCAGCCGCTCCTCGAGGACGCCGATCTCAGCGCGGTGAACCTCGAGACCCCGCTCCTGGAGAAGCCCTACTTCGACCCCGCCAAGCGCCGGCCAGCGCGGTTCCACCCGACGAAGACCATCGCCTTCGGGACCTCGACCGACATGGCCGAGGCGATGCGCCGCTCCGGGATCGATGTCGTCTCCCTGGGTAACAACCACGTGATGGACGGCCTCGAGGCCGGTCTCAAGAGCACCGAGGCGGCCCTCGACGAGGCCGGCATCGTCCACTTCGGCGCCGGGAAGAACCAGGCGGACGCGCTCGAGCCGGCGTACGTGGAGCGGCGGGGGCAGACGGTCGCCTACGTCGGGTGCACGACCGTCGACGGCAGCCAGCACCAGATCCCCTACGTCGCCGGGAAGAACCGGCCCGGCGCGGCCTACTGCCAGCCCTCTCAGCTGCAGAAGGTCATCAAGAAGGCCGACGAGCGGGCGGACACCGTGGTCTTCATGCCGCACGGCGACGTCGAGTACCGCCGTCAGCAGGTCTCCTCGATCCGCAGCCTCGCCGACGTGGCCCGCACGGCGGGGGCCGACATCGTCGTCGCCTCTCACCCGCACGTCATCGGGGGCATGTCCACCGGTGACAACTTCCTCTTCGCGGAGACCACGGGCAACCTGCTCTTCGACCAGACCCTGTGGCAGACCTTCCCCAGCTACGTGGCCCGCGCCGACGTGCGTGACGGGGAGCTGGTCTCCGCCACCGCCGACCCGGTCGTCCTCGAGGACTACCGCCCGCACGCCGCGGCGGGGCTGTACGCGGACGCGGTCTCTCGCATCGGCGCGGGCACGGCCTCGGGGTCCGCTCGACTGAGCGGCCCCGGCGTGACCGTGCCGTACGCCGACGAACCCCGGTCGCGTGGCGTGACCAGGCGGCTGGACGCGGACGAACCCCAGCACCTGGCCCCCGGGTGGTGGGCGGACCCCGAGTCCGCCTCCGGCCTGCGGTTCGGGAAGGACCTGCTCTTCGGTACGGGCAGCTTCGAGCAGCTGGCGCCGTCCAGCGTCACGAGTCGGCTCGGGATCGGCTCCGGGAAGGACGGGTCCGGCGGGGGGCTGGACTCCTCCCGGCTGTGGATGCTCG
>CAYSGN010000240.1:0-1556 GCA_964430615.1 uncultured Janibacter sp.
CGAGCATCCACAGCCGGGAGGAGTCCAGCCCCCCGCCGGACCCGTCCTTCCCGGACCCGATCCCGAGCTGGCTCGTCACGGTGGACGGCGCCAGCTGCTCGAAGCTCCCGGTGCCGAAGAGCAGGTCCTTCCCGAACCGCAGGCCGGAGGCGGAGTCGGGATCCGCCCACCACCCCGGAGCCAGGTGCTGGGGCTCGTCCGCGTCCAGCCGACGGGTCACGCTGTGCGGACGGGGGTCGTCGGCGTACGGCACGGTCACGCCGGGACCGCTCAGCCGGGCCGACCCCGAGGCCGTCCCCGCACCGATGCGGGAGATCGCGTCGGCGTACAGGCCCGCCGCCGCGTGCGGGCGGTAGTCCTGGAGCACGACCGGGTCGGCGGTGGCGGAGACCAGCTCCCCGTCGCGCACGTCGGCCCGGGCCAGGTAGCTGGGGAAGGTCTGCCACAGGGTCTGGTCGAAGAGCAGGTTGCCCGTGGTCTCCGCGAAGAGGAAGTTGTCACCGGTGGACATGCCCCCGATGACGTGCGGGTGAGAGGCGACGACGATGTCGGCCCCCGCCGTGCGGGCCACGTCGGCGAGGCTGCGGATCGCGGAGACCTGCTGCCGGCGGTACTCGACGTCGCCGTGCGGCATGAAGACGACGGTGTCCGCGCGCTCGTCCGCCTTCTCGATGACCTTCTGCAGCTGGGAGGGGTGGCAGTAGGCCGCACCGGGTCGGTTCTTGCCCGCGACGTAGGGGATCGGGTGCTGGCTGCCGTCGACGGTCGTGCACCCGACGTAGGCGACGGTCTGGCCCCGCCGTTCGACGTATGCCGGCTTGAGGGCGTCCGCCTGGTTCTTCCCGGCGCCGAAGTGGACGATCCCGGCCTCGTCGAGGGCCGCCTCGGTGCTCTTCAGTCCGGCCTCGAGACCGTCCATGACGTGGTTGTTGCCCAGGGAGACCACATCGATCCCCGAGCGACGCATCGCCTCGGCCATGTCGGTCGAGGTCCCGAAGGCGATGGTCTTCGTCGGGTGGAAGCGGGCGGGGCGGCGTTTCGCCGGGTCGAAGTACGGCTTGTCCAGGAGCGGGGTCTCGAGGTTCACCGCGCTGAGGTCGGCGTCCTCGAGGAGGGGCTTGACCCCCTTCAGCAGGTCGGCGTGGTCCTCGACCCCGGAGTCGGGGGTGAGCAACGGGCCGTGGTCCGCCGTCTTCTCGTAGAAGCGTCGACCCGCCATGACGTCCCCACCGAAGCGCAGGGAGATCGTCGAGTCGCGCTCACCGGTCAGCTCCACCGTGCGGGCCTGGCCGGGCTGGAGCATGAGGGTGCGCGGGACGTAGCCGTCCTTCTCGGCCGTGGCCAGCCCGGGCCCGCTCACCTCCATCCGGAAGCGTCCCTCGGGGTTGCTCGTCGTGGTCTCGTTCCCGAGCGTGATGCTCGCGCCCGCGATCGCCTTGCCCGTCTCGTCCTGGACCACACCCCGCACGATGCTCGGGTCGGCCGAGGCGGAGTCGGACTCCCGGGCCTTCGTCACGGCCATGATCGTCAGCCCGAGGGCGAGCACGAGGACGGCG
>CAYSGN010000241.1:0-1553 GCA_964430615.1 uncultured Janibacter sp.
GGACATGGAGTGGGTGCTCGCCGGGTCGACGGTGACCCGGGCGGCGGGGTCGACGAGCACGAGGTTCGCCGGCTCGCCCACCTCGAGCGGTCGGCCGTGGTCGGTGAGACCGGCGATGCGGGCCGGCGCGACCGACATGCGGTCGGCCAGGTCGGCCCACGACATCCGGCCGCTCGCGACCATCGTCTCGTGGACCACCGCGAAGGCGGTCTCGAGCCCGAGCACCCCGAAGGCGGCGTCGACGAAGGCGTGCTCCTTGTCGTGCCGGGCGTGGGGGGCGTGGTCGGTCGCGACGGCGTCGATCGTCCCGTCGGCGAGCGCCTCGCGCAGCACCTCGACGTCCTCGCGGGTGCGCAGCGGGGGGTTGACCTTGTACACCGGGTCGTACCCGGTGAGCAGGTCGGTCGTGAGGACGAGGTGGTGCGGCGTGACCTCGGCGGTGATCCGGGCCCCGCGGGCCTTGGCCCAGCGGACCGCCTCGACGCCCTCGGCGGTGCTCACGTGGGCCACGTGCACCCGCGACCCGGTGTGCAGGGCCAGCTCGGCGTCGCGCGCGATGATGCTCGACTCGGCGACCGCGGGCCAGCCGGGCAGCCCGAGCCGGCCGCTCACCTCACCCTCGTGGCAGCACGCGGTGGGCCCGGCGAGGTCGGGGTCCTGCGCGTGCTGGGAGACCACCCCGTCGAAGGCACGCACGTACTCCAGCGCCCGGCGCATCACCCGGGCGTCGTGGACGCAGCGCCCGTCGTCGGAGAAGACCCGCACCCGTGCCCGGGAGCGGCGCATGAGGCCGAGCTCGGCGAGCTCGCCGCCGGCGAGGCCCTTGGTGACCGCGCCGACGGGCTGCACGTCGACGGCGCCGACCCCGGCACCGAGGTCGAGGATGCGCTCGGCGGCCTCGGCCGTGTCGGTGACCGGCTCGGTGTTGGCCATCGCGAGGATCGCGGTGAAGCCACCCGCGGCGGCCGCCCGGGAGCCGGTGGCGATCGTCTCCGCGTCCTCGCGGCCCGGCTCGCGCAGGTGGGTGTGCAGGTCGACCAGGCCCGGCAGGAGCACGAGGCCGTCGGCGTCGAGCCGCTCGGCGGTCCCGGCGGCGTCGGTGGCCGGCGCACCCACGGCCGCCACGTGGCCGTCGCTCAGCAGGACGTCGACGGGATCACCGCAGAGGGGGGCCGCGCCGGTGATGAGCAGGCTGGTCATGCACGGCTCCCTTCGTGGGGCACGCCGGAGGCGAGGAGGTGGTAGAGGACGCTCATCCGCACCGCGACACCGGCGCTGACCTGCTCCAGGACGAGGCTGCTCGCCGCGTCGGCGGCGTCGGCGGCGATCTCCAGGCCCCGGTTCATCGGGCCGGGGTGGCAGATGACCGCGTGCGGGGAGGCCGTGGTGAGCGCGGCGAGACGCTCGCGGGTGAGCCCGTAGCCGACCGTGTACTCCCGCGGCGTCGGGAAGTACCCGCCGGACATCCGCTCCCGCTGCACCCGCAGCATCATCAGGGCGTCCACGCCCGAGTCGATGACCTCGTCGAGGTCGTGGCTGAGGGTGAAGCCGTC
>CAYSGN010000242.1:0-1514 GCA_964430615.1 uncultured Janibacter sp.
CCCTAGGGAGCTGTGAATTCGGCCCACGGAGGCGTCGCCCCCTTCGCCTCCATGTATGCAGTTGTTACTATGTACTGACAAAGTCCGCTCAAGGAGGAGCCCCTCATGTCCACGACCACTCGGACGACCCCGGCCCGGATCACCCATCTCGTCGGTCACGCGCCGTGGGAGGGGGAGGCGGGGCGGACCTCGGACGTCTTCGACCCGGCGACCGGTGAGGTCACCGGTCGCCTCGACCTCGCCGACGCGACGGTCGTCGACGCCGTGGTCCGGCACGCCGCGGCGGCCGCCGGTGACTGGGGGAGCGTCTCCCTCGCCAAGCGCACCCGGATCCTCTTCGCCTTCCGCCAGCTGCTCGAGGAGCGCAAGGACGAGGTCGCGAAGGTCATCACCTCCGAGCACGGGAAGACCTACGACGACGCCAAGGCCGAGATCTCGCGCGGGCAGGAGGTCGTCGAGTTCGCCTGCGGCATCCCGCACCTGCTCAAGGGCGGGTTCTCGGAGAACGTCTCGACGAGCATCGACGCCTACTCGATCCAGCAGCCGCTCGGTGTCGTCGGGATCATCTCGCCCTTCAACTTCCCGGCGATGGTGCCGCTGTGGTTCGTCCCGGTCGCCGTGGCCACCGGGAACGCCGTCGTCATCAAGCCCAGCGAGAAGGACCCGACCGCGGTCAACCTCATCGCCGACCTGTGGCGCGAGGCCGGCCTGCCCGACGGGGTGATGAACGTCGTGCACGGCGACAAGGAGGCCGTCGACGCGCTGCTGGACCACCCCGAGGTCAAGGCGATCTCCTTCGTCGGCTCCACCCCGATCGCCCGCTACGTCTACGAGCGGGGCGTGGCCGCCGGCAAGCGGGTGCAGGCGCTCGGCGGCGCGAAGAACCACATGCTCGTCCTCCCCGACGCCGACCTCGACCTCGCCGCCGACGCCGCGGTCTCAGCCGGGTACGGCGCCGCGGGGGAGCGGTGCATGGCGATCTCGGTCGTTCTCGCCACCGACACCATCGCGGACGAGCTCGTCGCCAAGATCGCCGAGCGCACGCGGACGCTGCGCACCGGCGACGGGATGACCGGCACGGACATGGGCCCGCTCGTCACCCGGGCCCACCTGGACAAGGTCACCGGCTACGTCGAGGAGGGGGTCCAGGCGGGCGCCGAGCTCGTCGTCGACGGACGCGAGGGGGCCGACGACCTCGGCCCGGGGTTCTTCCTCAAGCCGACGCTCTTCGACCGGGTCCGGCCGGAGATGTCGATCTACACCGACGAGATCTTCGGGCCGGTGCTCTCGGTCGTGCGGGTCGCCTCCTACGACGAGGGGCTCGGCCTGATCAACGACAACCCCTACGGCAACGGCACGACGATCTTCACCAACGACGGCGGGGCCGCGCGGCGCTTCCAGCACGAGGTGCAGGTCGGCATGGTCGGCATCAACGTGCCGATCCCCACGCCGATGTCGTACTACTCCTTCGGCGGGTGGAAGAACAGCCTCTTCGGCGACACCCACGCCCACGG
>CAYSGN010000243.1:0-1513 GCA_964430615.1 uncultured Janibacter sp.
CCGAGGCACTCCAGCGCCTCCGCGACGAAGGGGGCGGTGCGCTTGCACACCCAGTACTTGCCGACGGCGACCCCGAGGCGGGTCAGCTCGGTGTCACCCTCGTCCAGGGCATGGGCCATCCGCAGACCGAGGAGGGTCGCGGCCTCGGACTCGAGGGCGAGGTCGGTCAGCACGTTGCGCATCAGCGGCTGCTCGACGAGACGGGCACCGAAGGCGGAGCGGTGCTCGGTGTGGTGCACCGCACGGGTGAGGGCGGCCCGCATCGTGGCGGCGGAGCCGAGGATGCAGTCCAGGCGGGTCGTGGCGACCATGTCGATGATGGTGCGTACACCACGCCCCTCCTCGCCGACCAGGGCGCCCCACGTGCCGTCCAGCTCGACCTCGGAGGAGGCGTTCGAGCGGTCCCCGAGCTTGTCCTTGAGGCGCTGGAGCGCGAAGACGTTGCGGGTGCCGTCCTCGAGCACGCGCGGGACGAGGAAGCAGCTCGGCGGCGCGTCCTCGCGGGTCTTGGCGAGGACGAGGAAGACATCGCTCATCGGCGCCGAGCAGAACCACTTGTGCCCCGTGAGCCGGTAGGTCTCGCCCGTGAGCGGTCCGCCAGGGGTGGCGACGGCGAGGGTGCTGTTGGCGCGCACGTCCGACCCGCCCTGCTTCTCGGTCATGCCCATGCCCGCGATGGCACCGGCCTTGGTCGTGGCCTCGCGCAGCCCGAAGTCGTACTCGCGGGAGGTCAGCAGCGGCTCCCAGCGGGCGGCCAGCTCGGGGGAGCGGCGAAGGGCGGGCACCGCCGCGTTGGTCATGGTGATCGGGCACAGGTGCCCGGGTTCCACCTGGCTCCACGTGATGAAGCCCGCGGCCCGGCGCAGGTGCCCGGCGCTCCCTTCGGGGCGGCTCCACGGGACCCCTGTCAGCCCGGCACCCGCGGCGGTGCGCATGAGCTCGTGCCACGCCGGGTCGAAGTCCACCTCGTCCACCCGGTGGCCCCACTTGTCGTGCGTGACGAGTCGGGGGATGTTGCGCTGGGCACGGTCGGCCCAGTCCGCGGCCTGCGGCGTCCCCGCGAGCCGACCGAGGTGGGCGAGCTCCTCGTGGCTCTCCGCGCGCACCTGCCCGGGGGCCCACCGTGCGATGCCCTCGACGAGGACCGGATCGCTGGAGTAGGCGTCGTGGCCGGCGAAGGGAGGGGGCTGGTTGGTGACCTCGTGGGTGGGCATGACTCGAGCCTACGAGGGCTCCCGCGGTCCGTCACCGGGCCGTCCACGGGGCAGCTTTCCGGGCCTGCGAGACCTCGGTTTGGAATCTGGGCGACGTGTGGGCTACTGTCTCTCCGCACGCAGAAAGCAGCCACTGCCGAAGCGTGAGTGCGGATGTAGCTCAGTTGGTAGAGCGCAACCTTGCCAAGGTTGAGGTCGCCGGTTCGAACCCGGTCATCCGCTCGGAAGGTTCACCGCCTTCAATGGTGGAGTGGCCGAGAGGCGAGGCAACGGCCTGCAAAGCCGTCTACACGGGTTCA
>CAYSGN010000244.1:0-1480 GCA_964430615.1 uncultured Janibacter sp.
CGCGACAACCAGCGCGCCGACGAGTACGGGGGCGCGCTGGTCAATCGGGCGCGGCTGGCGTGCGAGGTCATCGAGGCCGTCAAGAAGCGCGTGGGGGACAAGCTCGCGGTGATCGTGCGTGTGGCCGGGCAGGAGTACGGGCAGGAGGGCGGCCTCGAACTGGACGAGGCGATCCTGGCCGCGCAACTGTTCGAGCAGGCCGGCGCGGACGCCATTCACGTGACCGGCTGGGGTCGAAACCCGTTCGACAACTTCACCGACGGCCCGCTGCCTGACGCCGTCGGTGCCTACCTCGACAACGCCGCGGCCATCAAGAAGGCCGTGGGTGTGCCGGTGATCGGCGTGGGCCGGATGTTGCCGGAGGTGTCGGAGAAGGCGATCGACGACGACAAGGTCGATTTCGCCGCGATGGGGCGGCAGCTGCTCGCTGATCCGGACCTGCCGAACAAGTTGAAGGCCGGCACTCCCGAGCTGGTCAAGCCGTGCATCAACTGCTACCTCTGCGTGGCCGAGAACTTCTTCGACGACACGCCGTTCTGTGCCGTCAACCCGGCGCTCGGCAATGAGGGGCTGTTGCCACTGACACCGGCGTCCGAGCGCGAACACGTCGTGGTGGTGGGTGCCGGACCCGCCGGCCTCGAGTCCGCCGTGGTCCTCACCGAGCGCGGTCACCGCGTGACCGTCCTGGACATGGCCGACCGGCTGGGCGGCACCATGTGGTTCTCCACCCTCACCACTCCGGACAACGAGCAGCTGATCAGCTACTACCGGGCAAAGATCGACCAACTCGGCATCGACGTGCGGCTGAACACCGAGGCCACCGTCGAGACCGTGCGTGCACTCGGCGCCGACCGCGTGATCGTGGCGACCGGCGCGGTGCGGCCGGCCCCGCAGATCCCGGGCGGCACGTTGCCGCACGTGCACACCGGCGATTCGCTGCGCGCCACGATGCTGGGTACCGCCAGCGCCGAGGAGGCAGGGACCTTCCTGAGGATCGCCGGGAAGCTCGGCCGGCTGTCCGGCATCACCAAGCGGCCGTCGTGGATCCGACGCCTGACCAAGATCGCGCTGCCGATGGGTAAGAACGTCGTGGTGATCGGTGGCTCGCTGGTCGGCCTGGAGCTGGCAGAGTTCCTGGGCGCCCGTGGCAGGAATGTGACATTGCTGCACGAGTCACAGCAGCTGGGCCTGCCGCTGGCCATGCCGCGCCGGTGGACCGCGGTGCGTCACGCCAAGGAATACGGCGTGCAGATCAAGCGCAACGTGCAGGTCACCCGTATCGCCGAGGACGCGGTGTACTGGACCAACGCCAAGGGTGAAGCCAAGTCCGCCCCGGCCGACATGGTCATCTACGCCGACGGCACCACCGCCGCGGCGCCCCTGGCCGATCAGCTCCGGGCCGCCGACATCGACTGCGAGGTCATCGGCGATGCCGGCGACGTGGGCTATATCCACGGCGCCATCCACTCGGCGTGGAAGG
>CAYSGN010000245.1:0-1470 GCA_964430615.1 uncultured Janibacter sp.
CTCGCCCGGGCCGGCGGCGGCACCTACTACGACGCCGCCGACGCCGACGAGCTCGCCACCAGCCTGGAGAAGCTCTCCACCCGCGCCGCCCGCGGCTTCACCGTCGAGGGCACGCCCATCACGATGAGCGAGTCGAAGGACAAGGCACCGAGCATCGGCCCGGGCCGCTACACCGACTCCTTCACGGTCGGTCCCGAACCGCGCTACGCGACCATCGAGCGCACCCCCAACTCGATCGTCCACCTCGGACTCGTCGCCCGCCCGCCCTTCAAGGGTCGGGACATCCTGGAGACGGAGTCGTGGTCGATGAACGTGTACACACCGGACGGCGAGCGCTGCAGCTCGGACACCGGCGGTGGACTGGAGTTCGGCCGCAACTCGGAGTCGATCACCCTCGCCGCGTCCGTCAACAACCAGCCGACCGACAGCACCACCGAGGAGGAGTGCGCCACCTCGGAGAAGCTCCTCCTCGAGGTCGTCTACGACGAGGGCGCGGGCGAGGACACCCCGATGCAGCTGGTCTACGTCGAGGAGCCTCCGGCCAAGAACGTCCGGTCGCTGCCGAAGCCCCTGGACGGTGAGAAGATCACCGGCTGGACCGCCACGGGCGACGACTCACCCGAGAAGGTCGTCGGGGGTGGCGGCTTCGCGGACGCGGCCACCCTCGCTCCCGACTCCTACACGGACACGATCGTGCCCGAGGAGCAGCTCTACTACCGGGTCCGGCTCGAGCACGGTCAGCGCGCCGCCTTCACCGTCACGGTGGACGGCACGCCGCTGGAGATGTCCGCCACCGACTACCAGCTCTTCAACGTCAGGTCGTGGAACCCGGCCCTCCACGAGATGAGCCGTCTGGACGGGGATCCGGAGAACCGGGAGCACATCGACGGCGACACCTCCACGCTCACCCTCGGCGAGTACATCCCGGAGGTGCGCTACCGCAACAAGGACGCCGAGACCTACCAGTCGAACTACGACGACATCCAGCACGCCTCGATGGGCGGCTACTACTACTTCGCGCTCTCCCGGGAGGACGCCCCGGACGAGCTGAGCGCTCCGCTCGACGTGCGCATCGACGTCGACGTCGAGGGGGAGCCCGCCGGCACACCGCAGTACGTCGGCTCCACGCCCCCCGCCGACCCAGCGTCCGGCGGCGGCTCGTCGGACTCCGAGTCCGGCTCACCCACGGAGGGGGAGTCCGCCACGGACGAGACCGGCGAGGCGGAGGAGGAGACCCGCGCCGCCGCGAGCACCGCGGAGGACGACGGGGGCACGCCGCTGGCCTGGATCGGCGGCGGCCTGCTCGCCGCACTCCTCCTCGGCGCCGGCGCCTGGATCGGCATCCGCCGCCTGGGCATGAACAGCACGGAGGAGACCCGATGAGCACCCTGACGACCATGCTCCGAGGCGCCCTCGCCGCCGGCACCATCGGCGCGCTGGCCCTCACCGGCACCGGCGCCGCGAGTGCCA
>CAYSGN010000246.1:0-1444 GCA_964430615.1 uncultured Janibacter sp.
TGAGAAGTCCCGCGCGTACTGGGCTGCTCGCCGTGGCGAAGGGGGTGCGGCGTGAACACCATCCACGAACCCACCGCATGGCTCCGAGGGACAGCAGCGCGAAGGCTCCGCATGCCAGACCTGGCCTGCGTCGACGAGGTCACCGCAGACGGGCGGCACGTCGTGGCCTACCTCGTGCCCCCGACGTCGAGCGCTGACCGTGCCGCGTGGGAGACCCGCTGCGACCGGTGCAGCTGCCAAATCGGAGTCGGCGAGACATTCCATCCGGCAGCGTTCCAGCCCCGCACTGGCGTCGTGCTGCTGCTCGGGCTGTGCACCGTCTGCGCTGACCGCGAGGGGGGTGCCGCATGAGCATCGACTTCAGCGACTACGACTACGGCGAGGAAGACCCCTTCGCCCCCGGCCCGCACCTCCAGCCCGTCAACGCGGACGAGGGCCAGCTGTACACCCTCGACGCCATCACCGCAGCCGACGTCACCGCCAAGCGAGTCCGCTACCTATGGGACCAGCGCATCCCCCTCAGCTCGTGCACCCTCATGCCCGGCGAAGAGGGCATCGGCAAGTCCACAGTCGGCGTCCGCATCCTCGCGGACATCACCCGCGGCACCCTCCCCGGAGAGTTCCACGGCACCCCCAGGAACGTCATCGTCATGGCCTCCGAGGACGACGTAGAGGAGGTCGTTCGGCCCCGCCTGGAGCAGGCCGGGGCTGACCTGACGCGCGTGCTGATCATCCGTGCCCGCGTCGACCCGAGCGACAACAAGTCCGGGCTGATCATCCCCCGCGACCTCGGTCTCATCGAGGGCAAGGTCAAGGAGTTCAACGCGGTCGCGGTATGGGTCGACAGCCTCGTGACCGTCCTCCCCGAGGACATGAAGTCGATCAGCTACAAGGACACCGCGAAGGTTCTCGGCACGATCCGGGACTGGGCGGCAAAGACGAAGGTCGCCCTTGTCGCGCCCTGGCACCTCAACAAGGCAGCCGGGTCAGACACCGCCGTCAGGATCATGGACTCACGGGCGTTCCGCACGTCCGTCCGGTCGATGCTCCTCGTCGTCCCCGACCCTGACGCACCCGAAGGTGTCACCCGCGGGATCGTCGCGCTCGACAAGGCCAACGCGGGCCGGATGGACGTGCCCGCGCTGCGGTACGAGCTGCGGTCTGCCCCGTACTGGGTGGACGAGTTGGACGAGGAGACCGGCGAGACGAGGCGCGCCCGGGCGTCGTGTGGCGTCGCGGACTGGATCGGTGAGGTCGACGGCGACGGTCGGCAGATCGCTCGTGACGCGTTGATCCCGGCTGTCGAGAAGAAGGGCACCGCTCAGCAGTGGCTTCGGGAGTACCTCGAGGGTGAGGGTGAAGCGCTCCGGTCGAAGATCGTGAAGGACGCCGACGCGGACGGCTTCACCGAGTCGGCCATCAAGCGCGCTTCCCGGAAGATCCC
>CAYSGN010000247.1:0-1383 GCA_964430615.1 uncultured Janibacter sp.
TGTTCCTCACTCATGCACCCATCGTCTCACCACGTGGGCCGCGTGCCAGCCGCCTTGGGTGATAGCCGTGCGAGGGCCGCTCCGGCGACGCACGTCGGAGCCCGGTGTCCTGACTGCGAAGGCCCGAGTCATGTCACCACAGGACCAGCGCCACCGCCGAGCAGCGGTCGCTCGCCCCGCAAGCGCACCATCGCTCGCCCCGCAAGCGCACCATCGCTCGCCCCGCAAGCGCACCAACGCTCGCCCCGCCCGTCACGGGAGCTCGGTGAGGCGTGCCTCCAGGTGCCGTCTCTGGGCGGGTGCCGTCGTGAGGCTGATCGCCCGCTGCCACGCCGTGCGTGCCTCGTCCGTGCGTCCGAGCAGCGCGGGCAGGTGGCCCCGGGCGGCCCGCTCCGGCTGGAAGGCGGGGCGGACCGGCTCGAGTGCGTCGAGCAGGTCGAGCCCGGCCTGCGGGCTCGCGTCCTCGGCCGTGACGACCGCGTGCGAGACCCGTGCGCCTCGGGTGGGGGAGACGGTCAGGAGCACCTCGTGGAGACGGCGCAGTGTGGACCAGTCCGTGCGCCCGGTGCGACTACGGGCGCAGTGCACGGCTTGGATCGCGGCCTCGACCTGGAAGCGGCCGAGCTCGCCGAGGGCGTGGCCGGCGCGCAGGTGCTCCTCGCCGCGAGCGATGAGGTCGTGATCCCAAAGCCGGGGGTCCTGCTCGGCGAGGGGGGCGAAGCCGTCCCGGGCTCCCCGGGCGGGCAGCCGCGAGGCAGAGAGGGCCACGAGCGCGGCGAGCCCGTGGGCCTCGGCGTCGTGCGGCGCGAGCCGGGTGAGCAGCTCGGAGAGGTGCAGCGCCTCGCCGACGAGGTCGGAGCGTGGCTCGGGGTCGGAGCCGGCCCACTCGATGGCGTGTACCCCGTGGACCGCATCGCGGATCGCCTCCATCCGGTGGGGCAGCACGTCCGCGCCGGGTAGCTCGACGGGGATACCGGCCTCGCGGATTCGGCGCTTGGCCCGCACGAGGCGCGAAGCCATCGTCGCCGTCGGGACGGACATCGCCCGGCCGATCTGCTCGGCAGTGCACCCGAGCACCGCGCTCAGCATGAGCGGGGTGTGCACGCCGGGGTTGATCGCGGGGTGCGCGCACGCGGCCATGAGCGCGAGACGATGGTCGGGCAGGGCGTCGGGGTCGAGGTCGTCGAGCGCTGCGGGCGAGTGCCGATCGGGCTCGAGTTCGACGCTGGTCCGGTGGGCCGCCGATCGCCACCGGTCCCGTTGCCGGTTGCGGCCCACCAGGTGCTCGCGGAGGAAGGCGTACGCGCCTTCGCCGAGAAGCGTCGCCCTCACTGGCCGGGGCCGCGCTGAGCCGTAGGCTGGCGGGGTGATCGACCTGCACAC
>CAYSGN010000248.1:0-1369 GCA_964430615.1 uncultured Janibacter sp.
GCCGTCCTCGGCCAGCGCCACCGAGTGCTCCCAGTGGGCGGCCGGCAGGCCGTCGTCGGTGACGACCGTCCACTCGTCGTCGAGGACGTGGTTGGCCTGGTCGCCGAGGGTGACCATCGGCTCGATGGCCAGGGTCGCCCCGACGGGCGTGCGCGGCAGCCGGCCGCGGACCCGGTAGTTGAAGACGCTCGGCGGCAGGTGCATCGACTCGCCGATGCCGTGGCCGGTGTAGTCCTCGACGATCCCGTAGTCGACGCCGTCGCGGTGGCCGTCGGCGACGATGCTGTCCTCGACGGCGGCACCGACGTCTCCGAGGTCCCCTCCGGGACGAAGGGCGGCGATCCCCGCCCACAGGGAGCGGCGGGTGACCTCGCTGAGCCGGACCTGGGCCCGATCGCCGGCCTCGTCCCCGCCGACGACCACCGTCATCGCGGCGTCGCCGTTCCAGCCGTCGACCTCGGCGCCGCAGTCGATGCTCAGCAGGTCCCCGGCCGCCAGCACCCGCTCACCGGGGATGCCGTGGACGATCTCGGCACCCACCGACGCGCAGATCGTGTGACGGTATCCGGGGACGAGCTGGAAGTTCGGGATCCCGCCGTGGTCGCGGATGAAGGCCTCGGCCAGCTCGTCGAGCCGGCCGGTGCTCACCCCCTCACGCACCTCGGTGCGCAGCATCTCCAGGGTGCGGCCGACGAGCAGCCCGGCCACCCGCATCGCCCGGAGCTGGTCCAGGCTGCGGGCAGGCAGGTGCTCACGACCGAAGAAGGCCATCGCGGCGGCCGACCTCAGGCGTCGAGGCCGTCGACGATGCGTCGACCGACCTCGTCGACGTCGCCCTCACCGTCGACCTGGACGAGCAGGTCGCGCTCGGCGTAGGCCGACGCCAGCGGCTCGGTCTCGCGGTGGTAGATGGCCATCCGCTCGCGGATGACCTCCTCGGTGTCGTCCTCCCGGCCCTCGATCTGGGCCCGCTTCAGCAGCCGGTCGACGACGACCTCGTCGTCGACGACGAGCTCGAGGACCTTGTCGAGGGTGACACCCTGACGCTGCAGCATCTCGTCCAGCGCCGCCACCTGCGCGGGCGTGCGCGGGTAGCCGTCGAGGAGGAAGCCGCCCGTGGCGTCGTCCTGACCGAGGCGGTCCTCGACGATCGCGTTGGTGATCTCGTCGGAGACGTAGCCACCGGAGGCGAGGATCTCCTTGACCTGCATGCCGAGCTCGGTCTCGTTCTTGATGTTGGCCCGGAAGATGTCACCCGTGGAGATGGCCGGGATGTCGTAGTGCTCGGCGATCCGGGTGGCCTGAGTGCCTTTGCCGGCACCGGGAGGACCGAGGATGATCAGACGCATCAGCGCAGGAACCCTTCGTA
>CAYSGN010000249.1:0-1346 GCA_964430615.1 uncultured Janibacter sp.
GCTCAGCGTCTTGAAGTGCGCCCGGCGGGAGAGGAAGAAGGCCACGCCGAGGGCGATCCAGATGATCAGGGCGATCATCGACTGCGGTCCGAGCAGCGCCGGCGAGCCCGGCACGAGCAGCAGGGCCATGAAGCAGACCGCGGTGACCGCGCCGAGGGCGGCGAGGGCCTTCTTCACCGTCGAGCTCGTCGCCTCCAGCTCGCCCGGCCGCTCCGGCGCGCCACTGGTGCGGAAGATCTTGAAGGCGCACAGGCAGGTGTAGAGGTAGGCGACCGTGACCCCGATCGAGGACATGTCCACCACCCAGGTCAGCGCCGCGCGGCCGAACCACGGGGTGATGAGGCAGACCGCCCCGACGAAGACGATCCCCACGTAGGGCGTCTTGTACCGCGGGTGCAGGCGGCCGAAGGCCTGAGGCACCATCTGGGCCCGGCCCATCGCCAGCAGCAGCCGGCTGGCCGAGAGGAAGAAGCCGTTCAGACCCGTCGTCACGCCCATGGTGATGGCGATGGCCAGCAGGAGCAGGCCCACGCCGCCGAGCAGTCCGGTGAGCGCGTCCGCGCTCCCCCAGGCGGCCTTGCCCTCCACCAGCTGCTGCCAGGGCTCGGTCGCCGCGACCGCGGTGAGCATCGCGGCGTAGATCGCCGCCGCGGCCAGCAGCGCGAGGATGATCAGGCGCATCGCCTTCGCCGGCGCGAAGTCGAACTCCTCGGCGGCCTGCGGCACGTTGTCGAACCCGACGTAGGCCCACGGCGCGATCGCGACGATCGCGACGATCGCCGAGATGGCGGACACCCCGTCGGGGAAGGCGGGAGTCGCGTTGGAGAGCTGGGCGTCCGGGTGGAAGAGGACGGCCAGCAGGATCATCGCGACCGCGACGAGCATGATGCAGCAGGCGATGAACTGCGCCCGGCCGGAGAGGTCCGCACCGCGGATGTTGAGCACGCCGAAGGTGATCAGGGCCACCGTCGAGATGCCGATCTCGACGAGGTACACGTCGAAGCCGGCCACCGTGTAGAGATAGCCCTGCTGGACGATGCCCGGCGCGACGTATCGGAAGAGCAGCGCCAGCGCCGAGGCATTGAGCGCCACGATGCAGGCGTACCCCAGGGTGAGGAACCACCCGCAGACGAAGGAGTGCGTCCTCCCGAAGCCGACGAGGGCGAAGGCGAGCTCACCCCCGGACACCGGGAAGCTGCGGATGAGCAGCCCGTAGCTCACCGCGATGAGCATCATCAGCACCGCACCGATGGTGAAGCCGCTGACGGCTCCGACCGGCCCGGCGATCGAGAGCCAGTCCGTCGGCAGGATGAAGGCACCCCATCCCACGGCCGACCCGAGGGCGA
>CAYSGN010000250.1:0-1341 GCA_964430615.1 uncultured Janibacter sp.
GATCGGCATGGTGCTGCGGCGGTGGGTCCCGATCTTCCGCACCACGATGGTCCCGGCCTTCGTCATCGCCGGCTTCCTCGGAGCGATCGTCATGAACGCCGGGCTGTCGGGGCTGCTCGAGGGCGTGGACCACGAGCTCTTCACGACGCTCACCGCGCAGCTGTTCACCCTGTCCTTCATCTCCATCGGCCTCACCCCGCCACCGCCCGGGACCCAGGACGAGGGCGGCAGGACCCAGAAGGTGCTGCTGCGCGGTGCCTGGGCGATGGGCCTGACCTGGACCCTCGTCTTCGCGGTGCAGGCACTCGTGGGCGTCGGGGTCGTCGCCGCGACCGGTCGGTTCGGCGGCATGGAGCCGATCTACGGGTTCATGGTGCCGTTCGCCTTCGCCCAGGGGCCCGGGCAGGCGGTGACCTTCGCCGGGATCTTCGAGCAGCAGGGGTGGTCGGAC
Source organism: uncultured Janibacter sp. (assembly GCA_964430615.1). Classification (GTDB taxonomy): domain Bacteria; phylum Actinomycetota; class Actinomycetes; order Actinomycetales; family Dermatophilaceae; genus Janibacter. The sequence goes on from CAYSGN010000250.1 coordinate 452, forward strand.
GCGGTGGACGTCGGCCTCGCCTTCGCCTCGGCGGGTTTCGCCGCCGCCTTCCTCGTCGGCGTGCCGCTGGCGAAGTGGGGGATGAGCAAGGGCCTGGCCACCCACTCGATGGAGATCTCGGACTCCGTAGGCAAGGGCTACTTCCGCGAGGACGAGGAGACCGACGCGATGGGCTCCGAGACCACCTTCTCGGGCAGCATCGACACCCTCACCTTCCACCTCGCGATGATGGGCCTCTCCTACCTGCTCGCCTACGGCCTGGCGTGGGTCTTCGCGCACATCCCCGGCTTCGTCGGCGAGACCATCAGCGGGATGATGTTCATGAACGGCCTGCTGGCCGCCTACTTCCTGCGCTGGCTGATGCGCAGGCTGCGGGTGGAGCACCTGCTCGACCGCCAGGTGCAGGCGAAGCTCACCGGGTTCACCACCGACTACGTGGTCGTCGCCTCCTTCATGGCCGTGCAGGCCGCGGTGGTGGTCGCCTGGCTCGTGCCGATCCTCGTCACCTGCGTGCTGGTCACCGCGATCACCGTCGTCCTCTGCTTCGCGATCGGTCAGCGGCTCGGCAGCGACCACGACTTCGAGCGCACCATGGGCCTGTACGGCACCCTCACCGGCACCACCCCCACCGGCCTCGCCCTCGTCCGGATCCTGGATCCCCGCATGAACACCACGACCATGGCCGAGATGGGACTCATGAACCTCCCGGAGACCTTCTACATCCCGGCGATGCTCACGATCTCCGCGGCATTCGCGGGAGAGGTCGGGGTGCTGGCCGCCTTCGGCATCATGGCCGCCCTGACCGTCGCCTACTTCGTCATCATGCTCCTGACCGGCACCCTGGGGAAGCGCACGTGGACACTGCGCGGGAACCTCGACGAGGCCGTGGA
>CAYSGN010000251.1:0-1336 GCA_964430615.1 uncultured Janibacter sp.
CCCAGGCCGAGGCCCGGATCCTCATGCTCAGCAGCAACAACATCCTCAAGCCGGCCGACGGTCGCCCGGTGACCATGCCGACCCAGGACATGATCATCGGTCTCTTCCACCTCACCTCCGAGGTGGCCCTGGAGACCGAGAACCGGCGCTCCTTCGCCTCGCCGGCCGAGGCGCGGATGGCCCTGGACTCCGGCGAGATCAAGATCGGGACCCCGATCCGCGTGCGCCTGCCGCAGATCGTGCCCACGCCCGGGTCCGAGCTGCCGGAGGGCGTCGAGCCCGACGAGCGCGGTCTCGTCGAGCGCTGGACGGCCGAGACGACCCTCGGGCGGGTGCTCTTCAACGACACGCTCCCGGAGGACTACCCCTTCGTCAACGAGCCGGTCGACAAGAAGCGCCTCTCGACGATCGTCAACGACCTCGCCGAGCGCTACACGAAGGTGCAGGTCGCCGCCTCGCTCGACGCGCTCAAGGAGGCCGGCTACCACTGGGCCTCCCGCTCGGGCACGACCGTCGCCGTCTCCGACGTCGTCACCCCTCCCCGCAAGGCGGAGATCCTCACCACCTACGAGGAGAAGGCGACCAAGGTCCAGAAGCAGTACGAGCGCGGTCTGATCACGGACGACGAGCGACGCCAGGAGCAGATCGAGATCTGGACCCAGGCGACGAACGAGGTCGCCACCGAGATGCAGGAGAACTTCCCGAAGGAGAACCCCATCTTCCGGATGGTCTCCTCCGGGGCCCGAGGCAACTGGTTCCAGCTGCGTCAGATCGCCGGCATGCGTGGGCTCATGGCCAACCCGAAGGGGGAGATCATCCCCCGACCGATCCGCACGAACTTCCGTGAGGGCCTGTCGGTCGTCGAGTTCTTCATCTCCACGCACGGTGCGCGCAAGGGGCTGGCCGACACCGCCCTGCGCACGGCGGACTCCGGGTACCTCACCCGTCGTCTCGTCGACGTCTCCCAGGACGTCATCGTCCGCGAGGAGGACTGCGGCACCGAGCGTGGCCTGGCCATGCCGATCGCCCAGCACGACGAGCTCACCGGCACCCGCCGGCTCCACGACGACGTCGAGTTCACCGTCTACGGGCGCTGCCTCGCGGCCGACGTGGAGCACGAGGGCCGGGTCCTCGCCGAGGCCGGCTCGGACCTGGGTGACGTCGTCATCCAGCGTCTCTACGGCGAGGGCGTCGACGAGGTGAAGGTGCGCTCGGTGCTCACCTGCGAGTCCCGCGTCGGGACCTGCGCCAAGTGCTACGGGCGCAGCCTGGCCACCGGTCAGCTCGTCGACATCGGCGAGGCCGTCGGCATCATCGCGGCCCAGTCGATCGGTGA
>CAYSGN010000252.1:0-1244 GCA_964430615.1 uncultured Janibacter sp.
ACCTGCCGAACACGACCAACCCCGACGACTGGGCGAAGATCTCGGGCAAGAAGGGGGAGCGGATCGTCTACATCCGCACCCTCATCGGCGGCAAGGCCGGCACCGAGCCGGGACGTTCGATCGACACGGGCTCGCGCACCGGGCAGTACCTCTGAGGGCGGCGCGCGGGGTGCTCATCCCGCGCGGCGGCGCAGCAGCCAGAGCACGAGGCGCCACCCGAGCAGGGTGACCCCGAGGAAGCTCGTGGCGACGACGACGAAGGAGGTCGCCGTGCCCTGACCGGTGAGGGCCCGCAGCACCATCCCGCCGAGGACGGTCGTGATCCACACGGGCACCCCGTGGGCCGGCGGGGTGGGCCAGGAGCGGGTGGCGAGGGTGACCACGACCCACCCGAGCCCCAGGGCCGCGAGGAAGGGCCACGCGGTGTGCCACCACCCGGCCGGGTCCAGCGGCTCCGCGTGGGAGGCCCGACCGATGAGCGTGAAGGCGGCAACGACGAGCACGTCGAAGCCGACACCGACCGCCGCCAGCGTCGGGACGCGCCTCGGTGGCACGAAGGGGGTCTCGGTGTCGGTGTCGTGGTCGGTGTGGGTCATGCGGGTGCGTCCTCCTGGAGGTGCCGTCGGATCTCCTCGACGAGCTCGGCGCGGTGCTGGGCCCCGACTCCGGTCGCCCCCGGGAAGGAGGCGAAACCGTGCGGGACCCCGACGTAGTTCGTGCCCCGGACCGGGACGCCGGCGCTGCGCAGCGCCTCGACGTAGCGTCGCCCGTCGTCGCGGATCGGGTCCAGGTCGGCGGTCTGCACGAGCGCCGGGGCGAGCCCGTCGAGGTCCCCGAAGAGGGGTGAGACGAGGGGGTCGGTGAGCTCGACCCCGGCCGGGTCGCCGAGGTAGAGCCGCCGGAAGGCGCGGACGGCGGTCTCGGTGAGGATCGGCGCGTCGGCGTGCTCGCGGATCGAGGGGGAGCTGAGGGTCATGTCGGTGCCGGGGTAGATCAGGGCCTGGTGCCTGATGACGGGATACCCGTCGACCTCGAGGTGACGCAGCCGCTGGGCCACGACCGCCGAGAGGTTGCCGCCGGCGGAGTCCCCGCACAGCCCGATGCGGGTCGGGTCGGCGTCCGGGACGGCTCCCGCAGCGAGCATGCGGGTCACGGCGACCGCGTCGAGCGCGGCCGTCGGGGCCGAGTGCTCCGGCGCCATCCGGTAGTCGACGTTCGCGACGACCGCCCCCACCGCGTCGGCG
>CAYSGN010000253.1:0-1239 GCA_964430615.1 uncultured Janibacter sp.
CTCGTACGAGCGGATCCTCGGCCGGGTCGACGAGGGCATCTCGCACCTGCGTCACCTCACCCGCACCCTGCGCGAGGGCGCCTACGTCAGCGGGGAGTGGGACACCCACTTCCGTGAGCGATGGGTGCGGATCGTGCGGGACGCCGGTCACGCGATCGCCGATCCCGACGCCTCCGTCGAGCCGGTGCAGGACCGCCTCACGGCCCTGTCCACCTCGATGAGCCGCGAGACCCAGCTCCCGCCCCGGTCCTGGCCCCTCTACGGCTCGCTCATCACGAGCATGGAGCACATCGCGCTCATCGTGGACGACGTGGCCTCCGCCCGCGCCGCTCGTGAGTACGACCGGGAGAACCCGGCGGACGCCTGAGCGCCGCCGTCAGCCGGCGAGCGCCTCCTCGAAGGGCGCCAGCTCGGCGGCGAGGTCCGGCATTACCCGGGCGTGCACCCGGGTGCCGTCGGCGAGGTGCACCTCGGTGAGGACCTCCCCTTCGTCGTGCAGCCGGCTGACGATGTCACCACGGTCGTAGGGCACGAGCACCTCGACGTCGATGTCCGGCTTCGGCAGCTCCTCGGCGATGAGCCGGCGCAGACCCTCGACCCCCTGCCCGGTCCGGGCGGACACGGCGACCGAGTGCTTCTCGTGGCGCAGGATGCGGTCGACGACCTCGGGGTCGGCCAGGTCCGCCTTGTTGACGACGACGAGCTCCTTGACGTCGGTCGCGTCGACGTCCGCGAGCACCGACCGGACGGCGCTGATCTGGCCTTCCGGGTCCGGGTGCGAGCCGTCGACGACGTGCAGCAGCAGGTCCGCGTCCGCGACCTCCTCGAGGGTGGAGCGGAAGGCCTCCACGAGCTGGTGCGGCAGCGCCCGGACGAAGCCCACCGTGTCGGTGAGCGTGTACTCGTGGCCGTCCGGTGTCTCGGTGCGGCGCACCGTCGTGTCCAGGGTCGCGAAGAGCTGGTTGTCCACGAGCACGCCGGCGTGGGTGAGCCGGTTGAGCAGCGTCGACTTGCCGGCGTTCGTGTACCCGGCGATGGCCACCGCGGGGACCCCACGGTGGGCACGTGCCGACCGGCGGGTGTCCCGGTGGGTCTTCATGCCGGTCAGGTCGCGCTTGAGCTTGGCGATACGTGAGTTGATCCGGCGCCGGTCGAGCTCGATCTTCGTCTCACCGGGGCCGCGGGAGCCCATCCCCTGACCGCCGGCGGCCTGACCACCGGCCTGCCGGGACATCGACT
>CAYSGN010000254.1:0-1231 GCA_964430615.1 uncultured Janibacter sp.
CGGCGCTGCCGCGGCCACGGGCCGTGGTGTCCAGGTCGGGGCGGGCGTCGTCGAGGGCCTTCTCGACCGACCTGGCGCGCTGGGTGGACAGCTTCTGGTTGTAGGCGTCCTCGCCGACGTCGTCGGTGTAGCCGGTGATGGTCACCGATGCCCCCTTCGGGATGTCCTCGACGATGTCGGCGAGACGCTTCTTCGCCGCGGGGGTGACGGCCGCGCGGTCGAAGCCGAAGAGGATGTCGCTGTTGAGGGCGATCGCCCCGGAGCTGGTCTCGCGCTCCAGCGGGCTGACCCGGGGTTCGATCGCGTGGACCTCGGGCTGGATGCTGTGGACCGACTCCTGCAGCTGGGCCCGGCCGATCTCGGGCAGATCGTCCACACCCTCGGCGTTCGCCGGCACGGCAGACAGCGGCAGGACCACCGCGACGGCCAGCGCCGCGCCGACGGAGACCCGGGCCAGCGGCATCACCGGATCGTCACCCCGGTCACGGCCGGGGCGCCGTCGACCACCTTGACGGTCACCGTCTTCACGTCCTTCGGCGGCGCGGCGAAGACGGCGTACATGTAGAACGTCTGGCCCGCCCCGAACGGGGTCGTCAACGGTGCCGTGTCCGTCATGACCTCGGGCCCGTCGTCGGTCGTGACGACGTCGTGGACCTTGAGGTTCTTGGTGTCGACGAGCTGCGGGGACCACCTCGTGTTCATCCACCCGTAGTAGGTCTGTGCCTTGCCCTTGGCGCCCTTGTCCGGCGTCACGGCCGCGGTGAGCACGAGGAGGTCGCCCCGACGCTCGAGGCCGAAGAGGTCGAAGGTCATCTTCGTCGGCTGCTTGGCGCCGTTCGCGGTCACGCTCGTGCTGGCGACCGGCTCCGGCGGGTCCTCGGGGTCGATGCCCGCCTGCTCGGCGGCCTCGTCGAGCTCGCTGCTCCCGGAGTCATCGGCCCCCGAGCCCCCGTCGGAGGCACCCTCGGACTCGCTCGCGGCGGAGGACGAAGGGGCGGAGTCCTCCCCGTCGTCCCCACCGGCGCAGCCGGTGAGGAGCAGGGCGAGGGCCGCGGCGGCGGCGCAGGCGGTGCGAGCAGAGGTGGTGAGCATGCAGGGGTCCCCCCGGTCGTGGTGGCGTGTGCCGGTGAGACTAGCGCGACCCGCTCACGCCTGCGCGGACTCCGCCCACCAGTTGATGCCGCCCTCGACCGCGTGCTCGTCGATCCGGGCGAGCTCCTCGTCGGTGAAG
>CAYSGN010000255.1:0-1216 GCA_964430615.1 uncultured Janibacter sp.
ACTGGCGTGATGTCGTCGTTACGGGCCAACCGGGCCAAGAGCATCGCGTCCCTAGCGTCGGTCTTGACCCGATCACCCGCTGGCCGCAGCAGTTTCGAAGGTGCTGCGACTTGACAGGCGTGCCCGGCAGCCTGCAACGCGCGGGCCAGACCGAACCCGGTCGGGCCGGCCTCGTAGGTCACCAGGACCGGCCCGTGCTCACGTGCCAGATCGGTGACAAACTCGACCACCGCCTCTGGTTTGGGCGACAGCCGCCGCTCGACCACCTCCCCGGTCGAGGTATCAATTGCTGCAGCAAGGACAGATCGGGCGTGGACATCCAGCCCCAAACTCGTACGCTCGGTAAACACCGGAGCCTCCTATGCATGTCGGCACCCGCCCGCCCAATCGAGCGAGTGATCCACGAATCACTGCATACGCGAGGCTCCGGCCACAAGACCCCGGCAACCACCGCGACCCTCATAGGGTCTGAGGCCCCCTCCGCCCGCCTCAGCCGGCGACGAAGGGAGCGACCCGGTCCTTGGGGCGTCCGATGATCGCGCGGTCTCCCGTGACGAGGACCGGCCGCTGCATGAGGCGCGGGTGCTCGACGAGGACGGCCACGACCTGGTCGACACTCGCGACGTCGGCGTCGGTCAGGCCCTGGTCCTTGAAGAAGGAGTCCCGGCGCACGAGCTCGGTCGGCTCGTCCTCGAGCTTGTCGATCAGCTCGCGCAGCTGCGCCTCGTCGAGCGGCTCCTTGAGGTACTGCACCACCTCGGCGTCGACGCCCGCCGCCTGGACCGCCTCGAGGGCGGAGCGGGAGGTGGAGCACTTCGGGTTGTGCAGCAGGGTCAGGTCGCTCATGCGTCCACGGTATCCGCGTAGTCGACGACCACCGGCGCGTGGTCGCTGATCCGTGCACCAGCGGAGGCGGGCCGGTCGGTACCGGCGGCGACCGCCCTTCGGGCCAGTCCCGGGGAGGCGAGGTGGTAGTCGATGCGCCACCCGGTGTCCCGGTCGAAGGCGCCGCCCATCCACGACCACCACGACCACGGGCCGGCCGCCTCCGGGTGGTGGGCACGGACGACGTCGACGAGGGTGCGTGGGGAGAGGATCGAGCCGAACCACTCCCGCTCCTCCGGCAGGAAGCCCTCGGCGCGGTTGCTGCTGCGCCAGTTCGTCAGGTCCTGGCGGGTGTGGGCGACGTTGAGGTCGCCGAGGAGCAGGAAGTCGC
>CAYSGN010000256.1:0-1215 GCA_964430615.1 uncultured Janibacter sp.
GGCCGGTCGGGGTGCTGCTCGCGGGCCCCGCGGCGGTGCACCTCGGCGCCCGGCCCGCGCTGCTCGTCTGCTCCGGCCTCATCGTGCTCTCCTGCCTGCTCGCCCTGATCTCCCGGGACGTGCGCACCCTCACCGCCCCCTCGGAGACCACCCCGGTCGCCGAGGGCGAGTACGCCCTCCCGGTCGACCCCGCCGGCTGACCCGCGCCCTAGGGTTGGCTCATGGCCCACGTCGTCCGCCCCGATGCCCGCTACCACCGCTCCTACCTCGAGGCGGTCGACGAGATGGACGGGGCCCACCGGGACGGCGACGGGGAGTGGGAGACGCCGGCCGACCCGGCCACCGGTTTCGCGGGCCTCGCCTTCACCCGGGCGGGGCTGGAGGACCCCGAGGAGTTCGCCCGCCTCGTGCGGGCCCGGCGCGCGGAGGAGCTGCCCGAGACCCCCCGCCCGAGCGGACACGTCTCGTGCACCTTCTTGTGGATCGTCGACGAGGAGGACACCTACCTCGGCTCGATCGCGCTGCGGCACGAGCTCACCGACTTCCTGCTCGAGCAGGGCGGCCACATCGGCTACTACGTGCGCCCCTCGGCGCGGGGGCAGGGGCACGCGGGCACCGCCCTTCGCCAGACCCTCGAGATCGCCCACGAGATGGGCCTGGAGCGGGTGCTGCTCACCTGCGACGAGGACAACGCCGCCTCCCGCGCGGTCATCGAGCGCGCCGGCGGTGAGTACGAGGACACCCGTGCCGGGAAGCGTCGCTACTGGGTCGCCACCCCCGAGTCGGACCAGCCCTTCGGCGTGCGCCCGGTCTGAGTCGGCCCGCGGCGCGCTGCTGGGCCGCGTCCTCCCGGGGGCCTAGGCTCTCTCCATGGCGGCGAAGGAGCACGGCGAGGACGTCCACCTCAGCGTGGGCGAGCGCGAGGTGCGCATCTCCTCCCCGGACCGGGTCTACTTCGGAGCGCGCGGCGAGACCAAGCTGGACCTGGCGGAGTACTACCTCGCCGTCGGTGACGGGATCCTGCGCGCGCTGCGGGAGCGGCCGACGATGCTGCACCGCTTCCCGAAGGGGGTCTCCGGCGCCAAGGTGCACCAGAAGCGGCTGCCGAAGGGCGCCCCGGACTGGGTGGGGACGGTGCGCCTGGACTTCCCGCGGTACGGCCTGCACGCCGACGAGCTGTGCCCCACCGAGCTGGCCGAGATCATCTGGGCGGTG
>CAYSGN010000257.1:0-1200 GCA_964430615.1 uncultured Janibacter sp.
CACCCGATCTCGTCCATGACCGCGCGCAGTCGCCGCCCTTCGCTCTCGAGGTCGACGGGGACTTCCGGGACGTACACCGCGTGCACGTCCCAGCGCCGGGCGTCGTTGCCGATGCCCGGGACGAAGGTCTGCTCGCTCAACCACCTGCGGTACCGGCGGGCGGTCTCCGCGGTCAGCCACCCGCTGTGCCGGCCCATGATCTCGTGGACGATGAGCATCCGCGGGTTCGAGCTGTGCTCGCCGACGATGTTGCGCGCGAAGAGCGCCCCCTGCTCCGCGGCCGTCCACGCCCCGAGGCTCTGACGGACCGGGACGATGTCGTTGTCGATCGTCTTCGGCAGGCCCACGACGCGCATCGGGTGCCCGTGCTCGTCGAGGTAGCGGGCCAGGTCGGCGGCCGTGGTGTTCGTGTCGTCGCCGCCGATGGTGTGCAGCACGTCGACCCCGTCGGCGGCCAGCTGCTCCGCAGCGACACGAAGGGGGTCGGCCCCCTCCGGGACGAGTCCTCGCCGCCGGCAGTCCGAGGCATTGGTCAGCTTGACCCGGGAGTTGCCGAGAGGAGAGCCGCCGAAGGCGTGCAGCCGACCCGCGTCCTCCCGGACCCGGTCGTCGATCTCGACGCTCCGGCCGGTGAGCAGACCGGCGTAGCCGTCGAGATAGCCGATGATCCGCACATCCGGGGCCACCTGCGTGTACCGCTCGACGAGCCCGCCGACGGCGGAGGACAGGCACGGTGCGATACCACCGGCCGTGAGCAGCGCGACCGTCCGCACGGTCAGCCCTTCGTCTCCTTGCAGGGCACCTGGATGCTCTCCGGGGGCCGCACGAAGGGCTTGACGTCGGGGACCTCGGACTTGGGCTTGAGACCGTCCCACTTGTTGCCGATGACGACCGAGACGGTGTTGCTCGAGCGGTCGTCCTTCTGCATCTGGGCCCCGTCGATCTGCTGGGCCAGACGCTTGGCCGCGCGCTGCCCCTCCGGGCCGAAGCGGATGACGGCGACCTCGTCCTCGAGGTAGGTCATCTGCGGGTCGTTGCCGACCTTGTCGATCTTGAAGCCACGGCCCTTCAGGTCGCTGGCCGTCTCGTCGGCCAGGCCGGCGTGCCACGTCGTGTTGTAGACGTTGAGGGTGATCTCCGAGGGGGCCGGCAGCGGGGGCGGCGGCTCCTTGACGAGCTTGTCGAAGCCGTAGCCGAGGA
>CAYSGN010000258.1:0-1197 GCA_964430615.1 uncultured Janibacter sp.
GGATGTTCAGCACGCCCGCGTGGGTGGCCTTGCCCTCGACCGTGAAGACGTTGTCGACCAGCGGCAGCGAGGACGGCTCGTCGAACCAGTCGTCTTCCTCCGGCGCCGGCTCCTCGCCGCCGCCCTCGCCGACCTGGATGCTGCCCACGGCGTTGTCTTCGGGAGCCGCACAAGAAACAGGCACGACGAACCCGCTGTCGGTGACCAACTCGGCGGTGAAGTCGCCTGCGGTGATCGGGATCTCACCCGGCTTGCTCGGTGCGGTCTCCTCCTGGCCGGTGCCAGTGGCCACGGTCGTGACGACACCGGTGTCAGGCACCTGGACCTTCTCGATGGTCAGCTTGGCGGTGCGCTCTTCGCCACCCACCGCGTAGGCGGTGTCGGCAGTGCCCTGGATGTTCTGTCCTGCGAGCGCCTTCATGGTGTCCGCAGCGTCCGGACCCGGTGTGACGCTGGCTGTGATGCTCGGGGCCGGGATCGTGGCGCCGGGCTCGACCTGCTCGGGCGCGCCGATGGTCAGGTCGACCTTCCAGGGATCCTCGAAGTTCGTGGTGTTGCCAAAGACCTCAACCGAACAGGTGTAGTTGAGCGTGCCGGTGACGTCAGCCTGCGCCGGGGCGGCAGCAAAAAGGCCCATCCCGATGGTGCCGAGCCCTGTGACGAGGGCGGCGCCGGCGGACAGGCCCCGACGAGTCGTGTGGCGCTTAGCCATGTGTTCTCCCCTTGCTTCGTGTGGTCGCGCACTTCCAGGTGGCGGTGCGCCTTCCACGGGGCAACTTAACGATCCCTGAACGTACTGGCAAGGTTTGGTCAGGTGAATTCCTACTGAACGATCACATGAGGTGGGTCACGTCACGGGCCGACACAAGATGCCCCCGGCCCGGAGTCAGGGGCTCCGAGCCGGGGGCGTGCGGCCTGCGACGGCCGCGGCGCGGCGGCCGGGAAAATTCGCTCAGTCCTGCCGGCGACGAGCGCGTGCGGAGAGGACCGCACCGGCGCCGATGAGCGCGAGACCGCCGAGGCCGAGCGCGGCGTTCGTGGAGCGCTCCTCCTTCAGGGCGCCGCCGTCGGTCTGCACGACCTCCGGGACCTCGGGCTGACCGGCGTCACCGGCAGGCTCCTCTCCGGCCGGCTCCTCGGTGGGCTCCTCTCCGGCCGGCTCCTCGGTGGGCTCCTCTCCGGCCGGCTGGTCGCCCC
>CAYSGN010000259.1:0-1185 GCA_964430615.1 uncultured Janibacter sp.
TCCGGGTTCGCCAGGAGCCGCGCGGTCGCGGTGACGATGACCGCCTCGAGCTCGTCGTTGGGAATCTTGACGTCGAAGCCGCCGCCACGCGTGTACGCGTACGCCATCGACGTGACGATCGGCAGGTGCTGCTCGGCCAGGGCGACGAGTCCGGCGTCGTCGCCCCGACCGAGAAAGTCCGCGATCTGCTGCGGAGTGGGAGCGGCCACGGTCAGGCAGCCGCCTCGGTGACCTTCACCAGCGCGAGGGGGTGGGTGAAGGCGAAGCCGACCCGCATCGTGCCCTTCACGGCGACCTGGTCGGAGGTGAAGAACGCGGACCGGTCGACCTCCAGGCGGGCGTTGTCCCGGACCACGCAGAGGACGTACCGGGAGTCGATGCCCCAAATGTCCCCGGCGGTGACCGCGTTGGAGACGACGAGCGGGACACCGGCGACGGTGCGGCCGTTCAGGAGGTTCCGCTCGCTCCCGGTGGCCTCCTTCGCGGTCGCCAGCGCGAGCGCGGTCGCGGGGTCGGTCACGAAGCTCGTGATGTTGCCACCCTGCTGCTCGGAGACACTGATCGCCTCAAGGGCGAAGTCTTCGTTGACGGGACCGCCGGCGTCGTACTCGACGGTCGACGTGGTGAGGGAGCCGAGACCCTTGGGCCCGTTGACGGTGGTGCTGGCGAAGAAGGCCGCGTTCAGCTTCCGGGCGATGTCGCGGGCGAGACCGTCGCCGATCTGCTGCTGCGCGGACGGGGACGAGTCCTCGGCGAGCTCACGGGAGACGACCGAGAGGCCAGCGACCTTGCTCGGGGTGCAGGTCAGCTCGGAGAAGGTCGCATCGCTCGGGGTGATCTCGGCGGCCTCAGCGACCCACGCCGCGGACGGGTCGCCGGTCACGAGGGGGATGCGAAGGTCGTGGGAGGAGATGTTCACGACGGTGCCGACCTGGGAGGGGATCGCCTGCTCCAGGACGGGCCGGACGACGAGGTTGCCGACAGTCTCGGGGAGGAAAGCCTTGTTCGCGTCGGTGGTGTCCATGGCCATGTTGGTGGTCCTGTTCTACGAAGGGGGGATGTTCACCGCGAGCACTGCTCGAGCGGGGCCCGGACCACCGGGGAGCGGCAGGCGCCTGTCCTGCCGCTCCCCATTATCCGCTAGTTGAGAACGGTTATCAACTGCTGATGACGTCGGCCCAGGTC
>CAYSGN010000260.1:0-1176 GCA_964430615.1 uncultured Janibacter sp.
TCACGACTCTCCTCGCTGCCGCGACCCTGTCGCTCTTCTCCGTGTTCACTGTTGGGGCCCAGGCGAACATCGACTGGGCCGCTTCGACGGACAACATCGACTGGGCCCTTACGACGAAGAACATCGACTGGGCCCTCACCACCCAGAACATCGATTGGGCTGCTTCGACGGACAACATCGACTGGGCCCTTACGACGAAGAACATCGACTGGGCCCTCACCACCGACAACATCGACTGGGCGTAACGGCTGACCGCTTCCCCCAACTCGAGGGAGACCACTCCCTCGACCCTGCCGTATGTCCTTGCCGTCGTCGCGGTGGCCATCGCCGCGCTCGTCTCGGTGGCCGTCAAAGACGGGTTCACGAACCGACCCAGCTGGTTCGCCGCCCTTCTGGCGCTGAGCATTCTTGGGTCCCTCGGTCGGCCGCAGGCGATCGGGTCGATCTCGATATCTGCCTCCGGCATCGTGCAGCTGGCGGCGATCCCCCTTGTAGGGCCGCTAGGCGCGGCCATCGTTGGCGCCGCTCCCGAGATCGCCTCGCCGCGTGAGCCGATCAAGCGCGTCTTCAACACCGCACAGCGCGTTCTCCTGGTGCTGGCTGGCGGTGCAGCCTTCCAACTCGCCGGCGGGAAGCCCCTTCGCTACGCGGCCGACGCCCCGAGCGATGTGCTCGATCTGGCCTGGCGGCTTGGTCTCGCCACTATTACCGCCGCGGTCGTGAATGCCTCTTTGGTGGCCGGGGTGCTGGCCATCAGCTCAGCCGGATCCCTACGTGTCTTCTTCATCGATCTGCTGAAGCAGGCCCTCATGGCCTATGCCGTCTACGGCGTGGCCGGCTACGTGCTCGCAGTTCTTTGGGCTCCCGCGCGCCTGGGGTGGGTCTCCGCACTCTTCTTCTTCCCGTCCCTCTTCGTCATCCAGTGGGCCCTGGCCCAGCACGCGGCGGTGTGGGGGACCCGCCACGAGGTGCTCAACCCCTTCGTCGTCGCGCTCGACGAGCGCTACCCGGGTGCTCAGCGGGAGAGCCGGATCGTCGCCGACGTCGCCACGGGCATCGCCAACAGCCTCGGGCTCAAGCCGAGCGTCGTCGACTCGGTCGGCGTGGCGGCCAAGCTTCGTGACCTCGGCAAGCTCGTGCTCGAGGGGCAGCCGGAGGCGATCATGCGCCGGGACC
>CAYSGN010000261.1:0-1170 GCA_964430615.1 uncultured Janibacter sp.
CCTACTTCGCGAAGATCTGCGACTCGTCGGCGAAGGCCTTGAACTCCATGGCGTTGCCGGCGGGGTCGAGGAAGAACATCGTCCACTGCTCGCCGGGCTCGCCCTCGAAGCGCAGGTAGGGCTCGATGACGAACTCGGCGCCGGCGGCCTTCATCTTGCCGGCGAGGTCGTGGAAGTCCTCGTGGGAGAGGACCAGGCCGAAGTGGGGGACGGGCACCTGGTGCTCGTCGACCGGGTTGTGCCCGGCCGGCCCGGGGGAGCCGCCCTCGGTCTGGTGGGTGACGACCTGGTGGCCGTAGAAGTTCCAGTCCACCCACAGGGTGTCCGAGCGGCCCTCGCTCAGGCCGAGGACACCGCCGTAGAACTCGCGGGCGCGGGCGATGTCGTCGACCGGGATGGCCAGGTGGAAGCAGGGGCGATCAGTCATGGGCTCAGCCTATGGAACGCGCTGGACCCCGCTCAACGTCCCCCCGGCTCCGCTCCGCGGGCAAGGGGTGTGGTGGACATCGAGCGGGGTCCAGCGGGGTCGGCTAGAGCCCGTACATCGCCAGGAAGTTGCCGTCGAGCTCGATCTCCGGGTCCTGGGTGGGATCCTCCCACGGCACCTCGGTCTTCTTGGCCACGTAGTGGTTGGCCACCGGCGTGGCGGGGGCCGGGGCGCTCCCGTCGAGGGCGCCCTGCACCCGCTCGAGGAACTTGTTGAGGGACTTGTCGTTGGCCCGGCCGTCCAGGAGCGCCTTCGGCGAGCGCGGGTCGGTGCCGACCGCGGTCCTCACCTCTGCCCCGTCGCCGTTCTCCACGACCATGATCGTGTGGAACTTCGGGTTCGACATCTTCGAGCGCTCCCGGAAGAGCAACCGACGCCCCTCGGTGTGCACCGCGAGGATCCGGGCGCTCTTGTCGTTCTGGGCGACGCCGAGCACGGCCTGGAAGGCGGCGTCGGCCGGGTGCGAGAGGGCCAACGACTGCTGGCGAACTGCGCGCATGTGTGTCTACTCCCCTTCAACATGCTGGTGGATGTTGAGGGCGAGCCTAGGTGACGGGGGCCGGGAACGGGGCCGATCGACCGTGCCGTCCTACCGGTCGCCTCCGGGGGAAAGGCAACGGCCCCGACCTCCCACACGGAGGCCGAGGCCGTTGCGCGACTGGTCGGGGTGACAGGATTTGAAC
>CAYSGN010000262.1:0-1168 GCA_964430615.1 uncultured Janibacter sp.
CCTAGGGCTTCCGGCTTACGGGTGGGGGTGACAGGTTGGTGTCTCTGGTGGTGTCGATTTGGTGGTCAGGCTGCAGTTTGCCGGAAGCGTCGGCGGAGTTCCTTTTTGACCTGTAGTGGGGTCCTGCCGCGCATGTAGTCGCTGTGGTTGGGACGGTGCTGGTTGTAGTCGACCAGCCAGGTGTGCAGAGACTTCTCCAGTAAGGCGATGTCATCGACGCGACCGCGGTGGAAGTGGGGTCGGTAGAACTCCTGCAGGACGGTGCCGTGGAACCGTTCGCAGACCGCGTTGTGGTTCGGCGACCTCGGCGGGATCCGATGATGTGTCAGGCCCAGCTTGGCTGCGTGCTCTTGGAAGGGCTTGCCGACGAACTCGGGGCCGTTGTCGGTCAGCACCCCTTCGAGGGTGATGCCCTGCCCGCGCAGGGCCTTCTTCAGGTGGTCCAGGAAGTGGGCGCTGACCTGCGCGGTCTTGTCCCCGACGATCAGCTGGAGCGTGGCGGTGCGGGTGGCGATGTCGACAGCCGTCAGCTGCCAGACCGCGCCGATGCCTTTCAACCGGCCGACGTAGAAGGTGTCCAGGGCCACGACCTGTCCCGGGTAGGAGGCGTAGAGGCAGAACCCGAACGGGCCCTCCAGGGCTTGCTCGGTGACCTGCCCGGTATCGGTGGCGGTCAGGGAGGCCAGCGCGGCCACGCGCTGCTTGGCTCGGCCCAGATTGTGCCGACGCAAGACCTTGGCCACCCCGGACGCGGAGCGATCCACACCCCGAGCCTGCAGGTGTCGTAGCAGCGAGCGTGGCCCCAGGGTGGGTCGGGCTACGGCCTCGGACAAGATGGCGGCCACTTCCTCGCTGGACATCTCGTTGGGCTGGTGTGGCCGTCGGCGTTCTTTGGGCAGCAACGCCGACAGGCCGTGCTGCTCGGCCTTGTAGATCCACTCGTAGTACGACTTGCGCGAGATGCCGAACACCCGGCAGGCCTCGGTCACATTGCCGATCTTGGCGGCGTACTCGATCACTCGCACACGACGGTCGTACACAATGTCTTCGTGGGTCACGGGATGGCTCCATCTCTCTAGATCTCGACAATCCAGAGACTGCCTCCCGTGGCCCACCCCTGCATACAGGGCAGGCCAGGAAAGTGTCACCCCCACCTGTAACCCCTAAG
>CAYSGN010000263.1:0-1161 GCA_964430615.1 uncultured Janibacter sp.
GGTGTAACTAGGCATGACCTTGGTGACGCGGGTTTTGGCGCGGGTGGCGGGGGGTTGGTCCCCGGTGGCGCTGTGGGGTCGATGGTAGTTGTAGTGGGTCAGCCAGGTTTGGATCCGGTCGCGTCGGGCTTGTTCTGACTCGTAGGGCGCGGCGTAGAGGACCTCGCGGGTCATGGTCTGTTGATAGCGCTCGACCTTGCCGTTGTGCTTGGGCGTGTAGGGCGTGATCCGCTTGTGCTTGGCTGCGAAGGAGAGGACCGAGCGGGTGAAGTCCTTGGCGCGGTAGCAGGGCCCGTTGTCGGTGACGATCCGGGTGAAGCGGGTGATGCCGTGAGCGCGGAAGTACACCCGGGCGCGGAAGAGGAAGCCGATCGCGCTCGCGGCGCTCTCGTCCTCGTGGGCCTCGGTGTAGGCCAGGCGGGTGAAGCCGTCCACGGCGGAGTGCAGGTAGGTGTAGCCGACCTGGCCTCCACGCCGGTGTCCGCGCAGCCCGCGGGCCCGGTCGGCCTGCGAGCCACGGCCGTGCACCCGCCACCCGCCACCGTCAGGGATGCGGCCGACCTTCTTCACATCCAGGTGGATCATGTGGCCGGGGTAGCAGGCAGTGATCCTGCCCGCGGGCTGTTGCCGCAAGGGCTGACCGTCGGTGTCGAGGTCACGCAACCGGCTCAGTCCCTCACGACGCAGGACCCGGGCGATGGTGCACACCGCCACCGGGGTGCCTTCCTCGACCAGCTTCAGCTGGATACGGCGCGCGGACCACTTCCGCCGGCGGAGCTCGATGATCCGGTCGATGACCGCTGCGCTGGTCCCAGTCGGTGACCGACCCGGCCGGCTGGAGCGGTCCTGCAGGCCCTCCTGACCGTGCTCGCGGTAGCGGGCCAGCCACTTCGAGACGCACTGACGAGAGATCCCGGCCTCGGCCGCGACGTGCGCGATCGGGCGAGGAGGCGCGCCGCCTTCCTCACCAAGCACGCGCTCGATCAGACGCAGACGACCACGAGGGGTCAACGGGGCATTAGCGTGGGACATAGGGCAGGTTCCTCTGGCTGACTCGACGTGATGAACGGCTTGCACCTTCATCCTGTCGCCACGGGAACCTGCCCGCCTACCCAACCCCCTCCTCGCGTCACCAACCTCATGCCCCGCAACACCTAGGGG
>CAYSGN010000264.1:0-1143 GCA_964430615.1 uncultured Janibacter sp.
GACCCTGGTCGTCACCGTCGCCGGCGTCGTCACCACCCTGGTCCTGGCCCTGGTCCTCGCCGCCGGTGTTGTCGTCACCGTCGCCGTTGTCGCCGCCGGTGTTGTCGTCACCGTCGCCGTTGTCGCCGCCGGTGTTGCCGTCATCATCGGCCCACGGAGCCTTGTAGATGACATTGCAGTCGCCGTCGACGGTCTCGTCCCGGCCCTGCGAGTCGACGCAGTCCTCGGAGATGACCCGCACGTAGTCAGCGCCCTCGACGAGGCTGAAGTCCTTGGAGTTCTCCCCCTCGGAGACGTTCCAGGTGTAGGTCTTCAGCGGCTTGTGCTCACCATCCAGTACCTGGATGTTCAGCACGCCCGCGTGGGTGGCCTTGCCCTCGACCGTGAAGACGTTGTCCTGGACCGGGAGGCTGCTCGGCTCCTCGAACCAGTCGTTGGCCTCGGGTGCCTCGCCGCCGTCGTCGCCGGCACCGGTGTCGCCGCCCTGGTCGCCGTCGTCGCCGGTACCGGTGTCGCCGCCCTGGTCGTCGTCCCCGGTACCGGTGTCGTCACCGGTGCCTTCGCCGACCTGGATGACCCCGACGGTGTTGTCCTCGGGGGCGGTGCAGGAGATGTTGTAGACGAAGCCGTCCTCGTTGGTCAGGTCGGCGGTGAAGTCCCCGGCGGTGATCGGGATCTCGCCGTCCTCGGCGGGGGCGGTCTCGTCCTGGCTGGTGCCGCTGGCCACGGCGGTCACGCTGCCCTCGGCCGGGACGTCGGTCTGGGGGACGGTCAGCTCGGCGGTGCGCTCCTGGCCGTCGAAGGTGTAGGCGGTGGTGGCGGTCCCCTCGAGGGACTCGGTGCCCAGGCCCTGCATCTGGCTGGTCGCGTCCGCGCCCGGGGTGACCTCGGCGGTGATGTCCCCGGCGGGGATGGCCGCGCCGGGCTCGACCTGCTCGGGCGCGCCGAAGGTCAGGTCGACGACCCACGGGTCCTCGAACTGGCGCTCGAGGCCGGAGTTGGTCAGCTCGCAGGTGTAGTTCAGCGTGCCCGTCACGTCGGCCTGTGCGGGTGCGGCCGTGAAGAGGCCGAGACCGACGGTCCCCAGGCCGGTGACGAGTGCGGCGCCGGCAGAGACCCGACGGCGGGTGGTGTGGCGCTTGG
>CAYSGN010000265.1:0-1135 GCA_964430615.1 uncultured Janibacter sp.
ACGAAGCACACGACCATCTCCGGTGAGGGGTCGAAGGCGCTCCAGTACGCCTTGCCCGAGAGGGACGCCACGTGCGAGCGGAGGGAGGCTGCGTGAGCCTCGAGGAGGCGGTCCTGCTCCGCGGGGTCGATCTCCTCGGCCTGGGCCTGGAGCCAGTGGCTCATGGGGGCCTTGGCGTCGACGACGAGATGCTTCTCGCCGGGCAGGTGCACGACCACGTCGGGACGGACCTCCCGCCCGCCGGGGGTCGCCCCCTTCGCCTGCTCCTCGAAGTCGCAGTGGGCGAGCATCCCCGACACCTCGAGCACGCGCCGCAGCTGCACCTCGCCCCACGCTCCACGCACGGACGAGACCCGCAGCGAGGAGGCCAGCGACGAGGCCTCCCGGCCCACCCGGGTCGTCGTGTCCTCGACGCGCCCGAGGGCGTCCCTGACCGAGGCGAACTGGCTCATCCGGTCCCGCTCGAGCTGCTCCACCTGGAGCGAGACCCGGCGCAGGGTCTCACCGAGCGGGGCCAGCGCCGCAGCGGTGCGGGCGTCGTCCTCGGTGGCCGCCTCGTGGTCGGCGAGCCGCTCGCGCAGGACGTCGCGCTCGGCGCCGAGCGCCGCGGTCTCCGCGCGCAGGGCGAGCCAGGTGAGCAGTCCCCCGAGGGCGCCGCCCACCAGCACTCCGATGACGAGGGTCATGATGTCCATGGGCCCACCCAACCAGCGAGGCCCGACAACGCCGGTCTCCCTCCGCCCCCGCCCGCGGGGGCGGACCACGTCACCACCCGCGGGTAGCCTCGAGGCATGACGCCCGAGGAGCCGACCGAGGACGAGGTCAAGGAGTCCACCCGTCGCCCCGATCTCGGCACCGAGCGCGGCCGGCTGGCCTTCATCAAGGTGCTCAACGACCGGCTGCCGAAGAAGCGGCTCATCGCCCAGGGAGTCCTGCGCACCGACGGTGACCGGGTGCTGCTGTGCCAGCTGACCTACAAGAAGGCCTGGGACCTGCCCGGCGGAGTCGTCGACCCGGGGGAGTCGCCTGCCGACTGCCTGGCCCGCGAGGTCCGGGAGGAGCTGGGCATCGACGTCACCGTCCAGGGGATGCTCGCCGTCAACTGGCTGCCGCCCTACCGGGGCTGGGACGACGC
>CAYSGN010000266.1:0-1129 GCA_964430615.1 uncultured Janibacter sp.
GGACACCCCCTTCGCCCCGGCGCTCTTCGAGGCGGGCACCAGCCTCGGCCCGTGGCGGGAGAAGGGCGTGCCCGGCTACGGCGTCTACCCGTACGTGCTGAGCAACGAGCAGCTCATCGGGATGCACGGCAACAACGAGCGGATCTACGTCGAGGCCCTCGAGCAGGGGACGGACTTCATGTACGAGGTCTTCGCCGGCTTCCTCGCGAAGGGGGCGTGAGTCACCCGCACGAGGCCGCCGCGAGCCGTCCGCGGCGCTGGGGCCTAGGACGCGCCCCAGGGCCGGGCCGTGAGCCCGTGGTCCCGGTCGTAGGCGGCTCGCCGCGGCGGCTGCCACCCGGCGAGCGCCTCGTCCGGGACCTTGTGCACCTCGATGCCGAGCGGTCGGCAGACCGCCTCGGCGTCCCCGGCGTCCGGGCCGAACATCGGCACCGACAGGTCCCCGCCGGGACACGTCGAGAGCGCGGCGAGCAGGTCGATCTCGGCGAAGAACTCGAAGACGTCGCCCTTCGCCGCGGGACAGGTCTTCATGAAGTACTCGTCGCGCTCGTTCAGCCCCGTGCACTGGAAGACGTTGAGCACGTCGTGCACGTCGAACTCGGTCAGGTGGTACGGCCGCACGGCCCGCGTCAGGTTGGAGTGGCAGTGCCGGTCGAAGGGAGCGTCGTTCAGCATCTGGTTGACGTACGGATCGCATCGGGTGCCGAGGAGGTCGTGGACGCGGCCCCCTTCGCCGTCCACGCCGTAGTCGGCGAGGGAGTCGCCGGTGATCGTCACGAGCGGGCGCAGGAAGGGCAGCGTCGACCAGAGCCGGTCGAAGACCGAGACGTGCGCCGCCTGGAGCTGGCGGGTGCGTGAGGCCCACAACCGCTCCCGCGGGTCGTGGAGGTTCCACAGGTTGAGGTCGGCCACCTGCGGCCCCTCGATGGTGACGATCCGGCACACGTGCCCGGCCGGGACCTCCCACGCCCGGCCGCTGCGGATCGGGATGGTGAAGGAGTCGACGAGCTCGCGCCCGTCGGTCATCGACCCGATCCGGCCGTACAGCTCGCGGTCGACGTCGAGCGGGCCGCCGGGCTCGGCCTGGTAGGCGGCGTCGGTGAGGCTCATGCGGGTCTCCTTGTCGTCG
>CAYSGN010000267.1:0-1121 GCA_964430615.1 uncultured Janibacter sp.
TGCGGACGGCGTAGGGCTCGAACCCGACGTGCGGAGGGCGTGGGATTCGAACCCACGAGACGGTTACCCGCCTAGCGGTTTTCAAGACCGCCGCACTAGGCCACTATGCGAGCCCTCCCTGCCGTCGCGGGTGACGGCCTCCCCACGGTAGGCCATGCCATCACCGTGGTCACCCCTGCTGGGCGTGGCTCAGATGAGCAGCGCCGGGTCGGCGTACATGGCCTCCTCGACCGGCACGCTGCCGCCGCCCAGCTGCGGGTAGCGGTAGACCGCGGGCACCCCGGTGGCGACCGCGCCGGTCGGGACGTCCTTGACGACCACCGAGTTGGCCCCCACCCGCGAGTTGTTGCCCACGTGGACGTCGCCGAGGATCTTCGCCCCGGCGCCGACCATGACGTTGTCCCCGAGCGTCGGGTGGCGCTTGACGCGCTTGCCCGAGGTGCCACCGAGGGTCACGCCCTGGTAGAGCATGACGTCGTCGCCGACGACGGCGGTCTCGCCCACGACCACGCCGGCACCGTGGTCGATGAAGAAGCGTCGGCCGATGTGCGCGCCCGGGTGGATCTCGACGCCCGTGACGGCCCGGGACAGATAGGCGAGCACCCGGGCCGGCCACCGGCGGGACGGCTCCTGCCACCACCGGTGGGCGACCCGGTGCAGCCAGATGGCGTGCAGGCCGGCGGAGGTGAAGAGCACGACCCACCGTGATGTCGCGGCGGGGTCCCGCTCCATCGCCGCGGCCAGGTCCTCACGGATCGTCGCGCGTACCGGCAGGTGAGTGGTCTCCATGATCAGTCGGTCAGCCCTTCGAAGAGAGGTGTGGACAGGTAGCGCTCGCCGAAGTCCGGCAGGACCACGACGATCGTCTTCCCGGCGTTCTCCGGGCGACGGGCCACCTGGTCGGCGGCAGCGAGCGCGGCGCCCGAGGAGATGCCGACGAGCAGCCCCTCGTCGGTGGCGGCCTTGCGGGCCCACTCGAAGGCGGACGGGGCGTCGATGGTGACGACCTCGTCGTAGAGCTCGGTGTCGAGCACCTCGGGGACGAAGTTCGCGCCCAGGCCCTGGATCTTGTGCGGGCCCGCCTGACCGCCGGAGAGCACCGGGGACTCGGCGGGCTCGAC
>CAYSGN010000268.1:0-1111 GCA_964430615.1 uncultured Janibacter sp.
CGCTGCGCAACTACCCGGACGTGCGCGAGGTCTTCGACCGGGACGGCGCCGACGCCATGCGGTGGTTCCTCATGTCCAGCCCGATCCTGCGCGGGGGCAACCTCGTCGTCACCGAGCAGGGCATCCGCGAGGGCGTGCGCCAGGTACTCATCCCGCTGTGGAACTCCTGGTCCTTCTTCTCCCTCTACGCCAACGCGCTCGGTGGTCCGAACGGGTCGGGCTACGAGGCGAGGTGGTCCACCGGGTCCACCGACCCGCTCGACCGGTACCTGCTGGCCAAGCTGCGCGAGTTCGTCGTGGACGCCACCGCCCGCCTCGACGTCTACGACGTCGCGGGGGCGTGCGACTCGACCCGGGCCTTCACGGACGTGCTCACCAACTGGTACATCCGCCGGAGCCGGGAGCGCTTCTGGGCCAGCGGGGAGGACGAGGAGCAGCTGGCCGACGCCCGGGTCGCCTGCGACACGCTCTACACCGCGCTCGAGGTGCTCTGCCGGGTGGCCGCGCCACTGCTGCCCCTCGTCACCGAGGAGATCTGGCGCGGTCTGACCGGTGGCCGCTCGGTCCACCTCACCGACTGGCCCGACCCCGAGGACCTGCCGGCCGACCACGCCCTCGTCACGGCCATGGACGCCGCCCGCGAGGTCTGCTCCGGGGCGAGCGCGCTGCGCAAGGCGAACAAGCTGCGCACCCGCCTGCCGCTGGCCGACCTCACGGTCGTCGTGCCGGAGGCCGCGACGCTGGCCGACTTCGGCGCGATCATCGCCGACGAGGTCAACGTGCGTCAGGTCAGCCTGCTCGACATCTCCGACCCGGCGGCCGAGCAGTTCGGGGTGCAGCAGAGGCTCACCGTCAACGCCCGTGCCGCCGGCCCCCGCCTCGGCAAGGAGGTCCAGTCCGCGATCAAGGGCAGCAAGTCCGGTGACTGGTCGGTCGCCGAGGACGGCACCGTCACCTCCGGCGGCATCGCCCTCGTCGAGGGGGAGTACACCCTCGAGACCGTCGCGGCCGACGACGAGGGGAGCCGGCGCGCCACCGCGATGCTCCCGGCGGACCTCGGCGGCTTCATCGTCCTCGACACCGAGGTCACCGACGAGCTGGCCGCCGAGGG
>CAYSGN010000269.1:0-1108 GCA_964430615.1 uncultured Janibacter sp.
TACATCACCGCGAGCATCATCGTGCAGCTGCTCACGGTCGTCATCCCGCACTTCGAGAACCTCAAGAAGGAGGGGCAGTCGGGTCAGGCCAAGATGACGCAGTACACGCGGTACCTGACGATCGCGCTGGCCGTCCTCCAGTCCTCGACCTTCATCACCTTCGCCCGCAACCCCGCGCAGCTCTTCGCCAACGCGGAGTGCGGGCCGATCATCTACCGGGACAACATCTTCGACATCGTCCTGATGGTCCTGACCATGACGGCTGGCACCGGCCTGATCATGTGGCTCGGCGAGCTCGTCACGGACAAGGGCGTCGGCAACGGCATGTCGGTGCTGATCTTCACCTCGATCGTGGCGACCTTCCCGAGCTCGCTGTGGGCGATCCAGCAGCGTGAGGGACGCTGGGACATCTTCTTCCTCGTCATCGCCGTCGGGCTGCTCATCACGACCGCGGTCGTCTTCGTCGAGCAGAGTCAACGCCGTGTACCGGTCCAGTACGCCAAGCGGATGGTCGGTCGGCAGATGTACGGCGGCACTTCGACCTACATCCCGATCAAGGTCAACATGGCCAACGTCATCCCGGTGATCTTCGCCAGCTCGATGCTGATGCTGCCGCAGATGGTGGCCCAGTTCCAGAGCGACCCACAGGGCAACAACCCGGCGTGGGTGGAATGGATCCAGACCTACCTCGTCCAGGGTGACCACCCGATCTACATGGCGGTCTACACCGTCCTGATCATCTTCTTCACCTTCTTCTACGTCTCGATCACCTTCAACCCCACAGAGGTGGCCGACAACATGAAGAAGTACGGGGGCTTCATCCCCGGTATCCGCGCCGGGCGACCCACGGCCGAGTACCTGCGTTACGTCCTGACCCGAATCACCGTGCCGGGCTCCATCTACCTCGCTGTGGTCTCGCTCATCCCGCTCATCGCCTTCGTGCTGGTCGGGGCCAACCAGAACTTCCCCTTCGGCGGCGCCTCTATCATCATCATGGTGGGAGTCGGCCTGGAGACGGTGAAGCAGATCGAGTCCCAGCTCCAGCAACGACACTACGAAGGGTTCCTGCGCTGATGCGTCTGATCATCCTCGGTCCTCCCGGTGCCGG
>CAYSGN010000270.1:0-1108 GCA_964430615.1 uncultured Janibacter sp.
ACGTGCGGCCGCACTTCGCTGGGGGAATGCGCACGTGCGGCCGTATCTCCCTAGGGGGATGACCACGTGCGGCCGCATCTCCCCCGGGGATGACCGCCTCTCCCGGCGGCGGGGTGGAATCAGCGGGAGCCAGGGCGCGTTGAGTGGTCTGACCGCTGTCACACCCCTGACCTACCGTGAGGACCATGCGCCCCGTAACCGACCTGCAACGCACGGTGGCCCCCTTCGAGGTGATCTCGGAGTACGACCCCGCCGGCGACCAGCCCACGGCCATCGCCGACCTGGCCAGACGTGTCGACGCGGGGGAGAAGGACGTCGTGCTGCTCGGGGCCACCGGCACCGGCAAGTCCGCGACGACCGCCTGGCTCATCGAGCAGGTCCAGCGGCCCACCCTCGTCATGGCCCCGAACAAGACGCTGGCCGCGCAGCTGGCCAACGAGTTCCGCGAGCTGCTGCCGAACAACGCCGTCGAGTACTTCGTCAGCTACTACGACTACTACCAGCCCGAGGCCTACGTGCCGCAGTCGGACACGTACATCGAGAAGGACTCCTCCATCAACGAGGAGGTCGAGCGCCTCCGGCACAGCGCCACCAACAGCCTGCTCACCCGACGTGATGTCGTCGTCGTGGCCTCCGTCTCCTGCATCTACGGCCTCGGGACGCCGCAGGAGTACGTCGACCGGATGGTCCCCCTCCGGGTGGGGGACGAGATCGGACGCGACGACCTGCTGCGCCAGTTCGTCACCATGCAGTACACGCGCAACGACCTGGCCTTCACCCGGGGCACCTTCCGCGTGCGCGGGGACACCGTGGAGATCATCCCGGTGTACGAGGAGCTGGCCGTACGCATCGAGTTCTTCGGCGACGAGATCGAGCGGATCCACACGCTGCACCCCCTCACCGGGGAGGTCGTGCGCGAGGAGGAGGAGATCTACGTCTTCCCGGCCACCCACTACGTGGCCGGGCCCGAGCGCATGGAGCGCGCGATCTCCGGCATCGAGCGCGAGATGGGCGAGCGGCTCACCGAGCTGGAGCAGCAGGGCAAGATGCTCGAGGCCCAGCGGCTGCGGATGCGGACGACCTACGACATCGAGATGATGCGCCAGGT
>CAYSGN010000271.1:0-1098 GCA_964430615.1 uncultured Janibacter sp.
TGAGCAGCTGCCCGTCGTGCTCGATGACCGTCATGTTGCGGCCGACCTCGCCGAGCCCGCCCAGCGGGGTGACCCGGACTCCCCCCTTCGTCAGCGGCGGGGGCAGCGGGAGCTCGGGGTGCGGGTGACTCACTCAGCACCCCCGATCCCGGAGGCGGCCATGCCCTTGCGGAGGATCTCCACGTGCTCCGGCGGGCTCTCGGTGTACGGCAGGCGGACGGTCGCGTGCTCGATGACCCCGAGCTCGACGAGCGCGGCCTTGGCCATGATCGCGCCCTGGGAGGTGCCCATGATCGCGGCGACGACCGGGATGAGGCGCTGGTGGATCTCGCGGGCCCTCACGAGGTCGCCCGCGTCGACCGCGGCGACCATCTCGGCGAAGTGGCGCCCGGCGACGTGACCGACGACCGAGACCACGCCGTGGGCCCCGAGGGCGAGCAGCGGCAGGTTGAGCGCGTCCTCGCCGGAGTACCAGATCAGGTCGGTCCGGGCCATGACCTGCGAGGAGGCCCACAGGTCCCCCTTCGCGTCCTTGACCGCCACGATCCGGGGGTGCTCCGCGAGGGCGAGCAGCGTCTCCACCGCGAAGGGGGTCGCCGTGCGCCCGGGGATGTCGTAGAGCATGATCGGCAGCCGCGCGGCATCGGCGAGGGCGCGGGTGTGCGCCAGCAGACCCGCCTGCGGCGGCTTGTTGTAGTACGGCGAGACGACGAGCAGTCCGTCCGCCCCGGCGTCGGTCGCCAGCTCGGCCATCTCCTTGGCGTGGGCGTGGTTGTTCGAGCCGACTCCGGCGGTCACCTTGAGCCGGTCGCCGGCGACGTCCTTGACCCGGCGCACGACGTCGATGCTCTCCGCGGAGGAGAGCGTCGGCGACTCGCCGGTCGTGCCGTTGACCACGACCCCGTCGTGGCCGGTGTCGATGAGGTGCTCGACGACGGCGGCCACACCCTTCATGTCCACCGCGCCGTCTGGGTCCATGGGGGTCACCATCGCGGTGAGCACCCTGCCGAAGGGGGAAGTCGTCATGAGGCTCAGCGTAGCTGTCGGGGCCGGCGTCTATCGTGGCGCCATGCGCCAGTACCTCGACCTTCTTCGGCA
>CAYSGN010000272.1:0-1041 GCA_964430615.1 uncultured Janibacter sp.
CGCTCCCTACTCGAAGTACCGCCGCGGGTTCCGCACGAGGATCGCCTCGAGATCGTCCTCGGTGACCCCCTTCGCCCGCAGGGCCGGGAGGACGTCCTCGCTGATGTGGCGGTAGTGCCAGTTCGGTGCGGCCTGGGCCCGCGCCTCCGCGGGGAACCAGTCGATGGTGCACGAGGCGTCGTGGGCGATGACGACCTTCTCGGCGTAGCCGCGGCGGCACAGCTCGACGATCGTGTCGATCCGGTCCTCGAAGGGCAGCAGCACATCCAGCCCGAAGCGATCCATCCCGAGCAGGCTCCCGGCGTCGGCGAGCTCGGTGAGGTAGTCGACGTCGGTGGTGTCGCCGGAGTGGCCGATCACGACCTTCGTCAGGTCGGCACCCTCCTCGCGCAGCACCCGCTGGGCGGTCAGGCCGGAGCGGTTGTGCGGGTTGGTGTGCACGGTGATCGGCGCCCCGGACTCGGCGCTGGTCTGCCCGATGGCGCGCATGACCCGCTCGACGCCCGGGGTCAGGCCCTGTTCCTCGATGGCGCACTTGAGGAAGGCCGCGCGTACGCCCGTGTCGGCGATCCCCTCGCGCAGGTCCTTGAGGAAGAGCTCGACCATCGGCTCCGGCTGGTCGAAGAGCAACCCCGGCCCGGTGTAGTGGAACTGGAAGGGCACCTCGTTGTACGTGTAGATACCCGTCGCGACGACGATGTTCAGGTCGGTCTGCTCGGCGATCCGCTGGATGCGCGGGATGTAGCGCCCCAGGCCGAGGACGGTCGGGTCGAGGATCGTGTCGATGCCGAGCCCCTTGAGCTCGCCCAGCAACCGGACCGCCTCGGCGACCTGCGCCTCCTCGTCCCACTCCTCGTAGTTGAGCCGGAACTCCTCGTCGAGCACGAAGACGTGCTCGTGGACGAGCACCTTCCCCAGCTCGGACGAGTCGATGCTGCCCTTGACGGTGCGGACCTCAGCCACGGCTTCCTCCTTGATGCCCGGGTGGTGATCGTCACGCTATGGGTGGTGGGCGAAGGGGGCAATGGGCGTCTTGGCCTT
>CAYSGN010000273.1:0-1024 GCA_964430615.1 uncultured Janibacter sp.
GGGAGATGCGCCCTCCCCGGGAGATGCGCTCGCCCCCGGCCCTCTCGCCGGAGCAGGGAGGGCCGGGGCGGTCGGCGCGTCAGGCGCTCGTCAGCTCCTTGAAGTAGCTGACCATCCGCTCGGCATCCGGCTCCTGACCGGTGAAGAGCCGGAAGGCGTCCACGGCCTGGAAGACGGCCATCGCCCCGCCCGGCACGACCCGGCAGCCCTGCGAGCGGGCGTGGGTGATCAGCTCGGTCTCGAGCGGGAAGTAGACGACGTCCGAGACCCACAGGTCCGGACGGACCAGGCCGGAGTCCACGGGCATGCCCGGGTGGCCGGTCATCCCGACGGGCGTGGCGTTGACCAGGCCCTGGGCGGTCGCGAGCGACGCGGCGACGTCGTTGCCGACCGTGATGCGCTCCGTGCCGAAGACCCGCTGGAGCCGGGAGACGCAGTCCTCGGCCTGCTCGGCGTCGACGTCGACGAGGCTCACGTGCGCCGCGCCCTGCTCCAGCAGCGCGTAGCCCACCGCGGAGCCGGCCCCGCCGGCCCCGACGAGGACGACCCGGTCGTGCACCGCCTCGGGCAGGAAGCGCCGGAAGGCCTGACCGTAGCCGGACCAGTCGGTGTTGGCCCCGATGAGCCGCTCCCCGCGCCGGAGGACGGTGTTGACCGCGCCGAGGTCGCGGGCGTCGTCGGTCAGCTCGTCCAGGAGCGGGATGATCGCCTGCTTGAAGGGGTGGGTGACGTTGATCCCGTCGAAGCCCAGCCGGCGCACCCAGTGCAGCACCTCGGGCAGGTCCGCCGTGGTCAGCTGCTCGACCGCGGCGTCGATGCGCCGGTAGGTGAGGTTGAGCCGGCAGGCGAGCCCCTCGTGCTCCTGCATCGGCCCGCGTCGCGACGTGGCCGAGGGGGTCTGAGCATGGCGGGCACGACCTTCGCCCTCGGCCTGCTCGGTGCGGGCATCCAGGGCTCGCTCACCCCGGCGGCGGCCGAGCTCAACTCGCTCGTCCTCATCAACCGGGCGGTCCCGGACATCGCC
>CAYSGN010000274.1:0-1014 GCA_964430615.1 uncultured Janibacter sp.
TGTACATCTTCTACTCGATGTTCGGCTTCCAGCGCACCGGTGACGGCATCTGGGCCGCGGCCGACCAGATGTCGCGTGGCTTCATGCTCGGCGCGACCGCCGGACGCACGACGCTCACCGGTGAGGGGCTCCAGCACGCCGACGGGCAGTCGCCGCTGCTGGCGGGCACCAACCCCGGCGTGGAGGCGTGGGACCCGGCCTTCGGCTTCGAGATCGCGCACATCATGCGCGACGGCATCGAGCGGATGTACGGCGGCGACGCCCCGCAGGCGGACCCGAGCCGCAACATCATCTACTACCTGACGATGTACAACGAGCCGCTCGTCCAGCCGCCGGAGCCGGAGGGCCTGGACGTGGCGGGGCTGCTCAAGGGCATGTACCGCTACCGCGCCGGCGACGACTCCGGTCTCGGCGAGACCCCTCCGCGCTGCCAGCTGCTGGCCAGCGGCGTCGGCGTGCCGTGGGCGCTCGAGGCGCAGGAGCTGCTGCGCGAGGACTGGGGAGTCGTCGCGGACGTGTGGTCGGTGACGAGCTGGAACCGGCTGCGCCGGGAGGCGATGGAGTGCGACGAGGAGCGCTTCCTCCACCCGGAGCGGGAGCGGCGCACGCCGTGGGTGACCGAGGCCCTCGGCAACACCGTCGGGCCGGTCGTCGCGGTCTCGGACTACATGAAGCAGGTGCAGGACCAGATCCGCGGCTGGGTGCCCGAGGAGTTCTCGGCGCTCGGCACGGACGGCTTCGGCTTCTCCGACACCCGCCAGGCCGCGCGGCGCTACTTCCACGTCGACGGCCCCTCGACGGCCGTGCGTGCGCTGCAGATGCTCGCCGACCGCGGATGGGTCGCCCAGGAGGTGCCGGGGCAGGCCGCCGAGAAGTACCAGCTCCTCGACATCTCCGCCGGGGCCTCCGGCACGGCCGGCGGGGACGCCTGAGCGCACGCGCCGATCGGCGCACTCGAAGAAGGACCGCGACCTCGGGGTCGCGGTCCTTCTTCGACTCACGGCGAAGGGAGGT